>CAYMHJ010000169.1:0-13601 GCA_964390165.1 uncultured Prosthecobacter sp.
GCCGAACGTCTATGCCGACCAGATCGAGTGGATCTGCACGAACATCAAAAACCGCAACAGCCTCATCATCAGCCTGCACACGCACAACGACCGCGGCACCGGCACCGCCGCCACCGAGCTTGGCCTGCTGGCAGGTGCGGATCGAGTCGAAGGAACACTCTTCGGCAATGGCGAGCGCACGGGCAATCTGGACATCGTGCAAGTCGCCATGAATCTCTACATGCACGGCACCGACCCGAAGCTGGACTTCAGCGACATGAACGGCCTCATCCGCATGTACGAGCGCACCACCGGCATGACAGTCCCCGCCCGCCAGCCATACTCCGGCGAGCTCGTCTTCACCGCCTTCAGCGGCAGCCATCAGGACGCGATCAAGAAAGGCCTCACCGGCTACGACGAACACAAAACCATCTGGGATGTCCCCTACCTCACCATCGACCCGCATGACATCGGCCGTGAATACCACGAGGTCATCCGCGTGAACAGCCAGAGCGGCAAAGGCGGTGTCGCCTACCTGCTCGAAAGCGAGTTCGGCATCGAGCTGCCCAAAGACATGCAGCGCGAGTTCGGCCCCATCGCCAATGACCTCGTGGATAAGCTGGGCCGCGAAGTCAGCGGCACCGAGTTGAAGGGCATGTTCTGGAAAGAATACATCGAGCGCGAGACACCCTTCGCCCTGCATCACTTCCATGCCGACGGCGTGGACGGTGTCTTCACCTGCCGTTGCAGCCTCGTCGTGAATGACCAGGAGCGCGGAGTCGTCGGCACCGGCAACGGCCCCATCGCCGCCTTTGTGAACGCCCTCATCACCGACGCCGGAGCCCCTAGCTTCGAGGTGTCCACCTACCGCGAGCAAAGCCTCAGCTCCGGCACCGAAGCCGCCGCCCTCGCCTTCATCCAGATCAAGACCGCCACCGGCAAGCTCGTCTGGGGAGCCGGAGTCGATACCAACATCGAACTCGCCTCCATCAAAGCCGTGCTCAGCGCGGTGAATCGGGCTGGGTAAAAGCCTTCCTGCTTTAAATCGCCATGCGCTTTATCTATCCCATTGATCTGTCCGAACAAGAGGAAGAGGAACTGCTTCAAGCTCGCGCTGCCATTGCTCGGTGGTGGCGTGAATTCGAAGCTCGCACGGCGGATTTGACGGCCTTGTTTAAAAGGCAAAGCGATTGGGACTTGGTTGCTTGGATGTCCGAGTGGTTGGAGTCCATTTCGCCAAATCTTTTTTGGGAGTTCGGCCCTGGCTTGATGGGGGGACACCGCTTGGTGATCACCTGCGAATCTCACCAGTATTTACGTCCGTTAGTTTCACAGATCCTATCCCAGGCCCCAAGAATTGAAGGCTGGGAATTCTATGGTTACCGACTCGCCGAAGACTATGCGATGGCGATCAAGACCGTTGAGGCGCGAGGTGGCGGCCTGCTGGATCAGGTTCGTTTTCGGCTGACGCTAAATGATATTCATCAAGTCGAGGTGGAATCTCTGGTGAAAAAAAAGTACCCAGCAGATAAGCATCAGACAACGGCATTCGTGGCATTAGAGACGTTGTTAGGCGAAGAGGCAATGAATCGCTGGGTCGGCAGGATCAGTCACCGCGTGGTCACGATCTTTCCCTTTGGCAGTGTTTCAGGCAGCAACTTATTGGGCAAGTTTAGGGTGTTGATGGAGAAGCAAAAAGCGATGCTGCCTTCTCAGCCTTGGTATGAGGAGTCTGATGAGCAGAAATGGTCGCTCTTTGAAATGAAACCCGACACGTCAGCAGAGGATTTCTTTTTCAGAGACGATCAGTTCACTCAAGTTTCGGCATACACAGCCATGCACAAGTGTGCGGTGAATCAGATGAGTTTTGATTCCATACGCTACTCCAGACATGGTGAGTTTTTTTGCTTCCTCAAAATCGATGGAATCGGTGGATTGCCCGAGTGGGGATTCAAAGATCGTGGAGATATCCAAGATGCGCTCGAAGCCGTTTTGCGTCCCGCTCGCTTAGGGGCGGTGGTTGGTGGAGGGACTGGCTACAGATACTCTTACATTGATCTTGCTCTAACAAACGTAGAGGATGCGGTCCCATTGATTCGGGAAACTCTCCAAAGGGGAGGTATTCCAACACGAACTTGGTTGTTGTTCCTGGACGAAGAGTTGGCAAACGAGTGGATTGGTATCTGCCCCGACACGCCGTCGCCTCCAATGCCTGCCGAAGTCTCCGAGAGTGGCGAGGAATGAGAGCCATGCCTTCCGGCTGGTGTCTCCGGAAGGGCTGTGTGCTGGCTGGCGCTCTTTCCGGAGCTGTCTAAACAAGCCTCTTCACAAAACCGGCGGAGTTTGCTAAATTATTGGGTAATGAAATTTCCACTCAGCCTTTGCCCGGCTTGTGCCGGAAGGATGGTTTGGCCCGAGTCTCGAGGCCAGCGGGAGGTTTTTGTGGGGATGAAAAGCGCTGCGGGCTCGCGTGAGGAAGATGGCATGAAGATGTCGCGACACAGGGGGCAAAAGGCGAGCGGTGGGGCTATTTTGAGGAAATCCCATTCAGGAGGGGATTTAGACGGCGCGAGATTGTTGTCATACAAAATGGTTTTGTGTGAATCCCATGGGCGAGGGGATTGGCACTGTGCGAAAATGTTTTTACACGACGCGGGAATGTCTGAATCCCGCGGCGGATGGGATTCATGCGGCGCGAGTTTGTTGCGATCCCATGACGAAGGGGATTTACACATCGCGGAAAAGTTACTGCACTCGATGAGAATGTCTGAATCCCATGGCCGATGGGATTTACACTTGGCGGGATTGTTTTCCTACAGCGGCGTTTTGTCTGAATCCCCTCGGGGATGGGATTCAGACTTTTTCGTGCCGGAGGACTGCGGCGCGGGTTTGTTTGAATCCCATGGAGTATGGGATTCACACTTTTTCAGCCGGGGAAGCGGTCGCGAGAGTTTGTTCGGGGCTGGAGACCGTCAGAGCAGGCCCTGGGTTCTTTGGTTCGTTCCACCTGTCACCAAGCATTCACCATGAAACAGCAGCTCTATTACCCTTCGACCATCGCGAAACAAATTCTCTGGCTGGCGCAGTTCCGGCGGGGCTTTCCTGAGGTGGCGGCCAAGCTGGAGATCACTCCGAAGGACATCGCCGACACGCTGAACGACATCGACTGGATGCTGCATGGCCTTAGCGGTCTGCGGGCGCCGCTGGTGCATCTGACGAAGGCGGTGACGGCCTATAACAAGACGCTGCAGACCGGGAAAGGCTCCGAAGTGGCAGTGCCACCGCCGTTGATCTTTCCTGAAGCACCCACTACCACGCCGCCTCGGCCGGGGGCGCTGAAGCGGCTTTTCAACATGGTGCAGCGGCTGAAAGCCTCCAGAGGTTACATCAAGGCGATGGGGATGGAGCTTGGCATCGAGTCGAACCTTTTTCCCGAGGCCGATGCACCTGCGCCGACCTTCACGCTGAAGCTGGTGGCGGGTGACACGGTGGCTGTCGTGGAGGGGCGCTTCCGCCGCTTTGGCCAACCCGCCGTGTGGGTGGAGTGCCAGCGTGGTGAGGATGACTGGGAACCGGTGGGCGGAGGCGTCTTTGCCCGCACAACTTTCCGTGATGACCGGCCGCTGCTGGACCCGCTGAAGCCCGAATACCGTCACTATCGGATGCGCTTCTGGCACGGGAAACCCTTTGGCGAATGGTCACCGGTGGCGACGATCATGGTGGGCTCTGCGATGTGAACTGGGGCGGAGTGAGGTTCTGATCCAAGTGACAGCCAATGGGGGCAGAAAGCAGATCGAACTTCCAAGCTCGGTCGCAAGTGGAGCAACACATCCGGGGAACGAACTTGGATGTTCGTTTTACGCCGGCTTGGCTTCTTCGGCCTCTGCTTCTGCTTCTTCGATAATGTCCTCAGGCACGGCATCACTCGGCTCTTCGGGTTCGCTGGACTCTTCGGCTTCGGAATCCTCTTCGGCCACGGCATCTTCGCTTTCTGCTTCGCTTTCTGGTGCGGGGGCGGGGGCGGGGGCTTCGGGATCGGTTTCTGAGGCAGGTTCTTCGGCCTTTGGGGTCTCCGGGGCGGGTTCGTCTTTGACCAGCTTGCCGTCGGGGGTGAATTTCATGCCGACGGACTTGGCGGCATCGGCGGCGGGACCGCCGAAGCCGAGGAGCATGGCCACTTCGTCCTGAAGCTGGGCGAGTTCATCGAGCCGGAGATCGGGATCACGGACGATGAAGACTTCGCCGGTCTTTTTGTTCTCGTAAAAGAGCATCTTGTTGCCATCCACTTCCTTCGTGGCGGTGGGGCTAAGGATGCGCTTCCGCTCGAGCATGAGGGCGAGGATGTAGCGGGCGTTTTCGGTGGCGGGCTCGTCTTCCTCAATGAAGCGCTGGAGGAGGGCCATGGCGCCTTCTTTGCTGGCTACTTCGGGCTTGGCCTCGACGATGGTGGGGGAGTAGGTGGCACGCCAGTAGGCGATGGGTTTCCTTTCCGCGATTTCCTGGGGCCAGACGTCGATGGCGACATCGCGGCGGAGGTAACCGGAGGTCTCGGGGTCAAAGTAAATGGCGGTGTGGAAGACTTCGCCCTCAGCGAAGGGGCGCTCGGAGAGGGCGCACTGTGGTGCACGGGAGCGGATGGACCAGTTCTGGATCATGGCGGGAAAAAGGAATCAGGCGGCCTGACGATTGCGCGGCCGGGCGATCTTCGCCTTGCTGCCGAAAAGCCATTTCAGGGAGAGGCGCGGCAGGTCTTTGTTTTGTGAGCGGTAATGGAGCAGGGTGAGGCCGAGCACGCCGAAGAGGAGGTGCGGAATCCACGGGCTGAGCCAGGAGGGCAGATGGGAACCTTTGCCGAGATTCAGGCAGAGATTGTTCAGAAAGAGGAGGGCAAAGAAGATGAAGATGGAGCCGGCGATGCCGCCCACAGCTCCGCGCCTTGAGTAGGCGATGCCGAGCGGTGCGGCGACGAGCGCGAGGGCAAAGCTCTGCCACGGCAGGGCAAAGCGCTGGTGGTAATGGGTGCGGAAGGGGGCGAGGCGCTCTCCGCTGTCCTTGGGGTGGGCTTTCAGGTACGAGATGAGCTCGGGCACGCCCATGAAGTCTGGCTGGAGGGCGTAGCTGATCATGCTCCAGGGTGTCTCCTCATAGTTACGGACATCGAGGATGCTGCGGCCGTTGGAGTCTGGCTGGAAGGTGCGGATATCGCCGGGCTGGCCGTCCACATAACGTACTTCTTTGCCATCAAAGAAGCGCCAGAGGCCGCCGGGGAACCAGGTGGCCGAGTCGGCATGGATGACGCGGGTGATATGCCCCTGCGCATCCTGCTCGCGCACCTGTACGCCGCGGAGGCGGCCATCGCGCATGGAGAAGGGCATGGAGGAGATGTACCAGGTTCTGCGGGTAAGCGGATCGTGATACATGACGGCGGACTGCATGATGCTGTCCTTCTGCTTGCCTTCGAGACCGCGGAGGACGGCCTCCTTTTTCCCCTCGGCACGCGGGGCCCAGTGGTAGTTCGCGGCGGTACTGATGGTGGCCACGGCGGCGGTGATGAAGAAGACCGGCGTGAGGATCTGGACCACGCTGCGGCCGATGCCGAGCATGGCCACGATCTCGTTGGCACGGGACATCTTCGTGAGGGTGTAAAGGATGGACAGCAGCAGCGAGGCGGGCATCACGGAGACGAAGATGAAAGGCATGACACCGAAATAGAAGGCGATCACGCGGCCAAGCGGGGCCTCCGCCTCCTGGAAGTCCTTCAGGTTGTCCAGCAGGTCCATGATGAGCCAGAGGGAGGTGAAGGCCACGAAGCAGAAGACCAGCGGGGCGAGAAAGGTGCGCATCGTGTAGCGGTCCAGGGCGCCGCAGCGGCGGTAATAATGCAGCAGCGCGGGCACGCAGAGGGTGGCAGCGGCCAGAAGCCCCAGCTTCAGGTAATAGGCGGCAAAGGCCAGCGGCTCGCCCATCTCCGTCATCTGCATGGCTCCGAGCTGGTGGGCGATGTCTGTGCAGACGCCCCAGGCGGCGATGGAGACCCCGGCGACCCAGGCGGGCAGCACGAGCTTTTTCAGATTCCCCCACTGGCGGAAGAAGATGGAGATAAGCACAAAGCCACCCACGATCATCCATTTGTCCAGATACGGCAGGACGATCGAGACGAACTTCAGCACGGGCCCCGGCGGAGGTCCGCCCTGCTCGGCCACGAGTCTGCCATCGCGCAGGTCATAGCCTGTGATGTCCGCCGGATTCACCAGATGATGCCCCTGGGTGATCAGCAGCATCATGGCGATGAGCGCCAGCAGGAAGGTGATCCGCCCTGCATACGGCCACCTCCGCGAGCGGTGTTGCAGCGCACGGAGCTTGGTCAGGAGGTCGAGGAGCCAGAGCATGGGAAATCGGAACTGCTCCTTTGCCCGTACTCCCCGGCGGAATCAAGCAGCAGGTCATTTCCAGGATGTGGCAGTCTTTCTGATGTGGCTTCACTCGGGCTTTTGGGGTTCATTCAGGTGGTTTGCAGTGCCGGCTCTTTCGCATGGATTCATTTCATCCCGTCTGCCAACGCTTGTTCTGCCTCCTCCTCGTCGTGTCATGCCTTGCTCCTGGAGTTCATTCCAGCGGTGATGGGCATAGGTTTCCCGGCTTGTAAGTTCTCTGTCTTGGCTGCCTTTGGTCTTGCTTGATGGTTTATAATTATTATAATTACTCGTTCGTTTCCGCATCACCCTTCTCTTTCCTTCCCCTCGATGGTTCGCCGCCTCATTCTCTGGTCAGTGCTCGCAGGAGTCTTCCTCGCGAGTGGGCTCATGGCGCACCGGAAGGGGCTTCTGGTGGGGGCCATGTCTGTGCTGGCCCAACGATTTGGCGATGGCAGCAGCCACTACTCGGACGTGCGCTTTCGCGTGGACTTGGTGGATCGGCTGAACTACGCCCGCATCGCCTCCAGGCAGCCGACCCTGCGCATGGACCCGGAACTGGACGACTGGCTGCAGAAGATCTTCCCCGCGCTCGTGCTCGATGACATGGACGCGATCACCAGCAAAGTTCAGGAGGCTCTGCCCCGCTACTACCATGTGGCCGTCTGTACCGCGGAAGCACCGACGCTGCGCGACCTGCTGGACCGCTTCCAGGAGTTCGCGGGAAGAAGTGCCCCCGAAATGACGAACCTGGGCTGTGCTGTCCGCTCCAAGATGGGCGGAATGAGTCATCAGGCGCTCGTGGTCATCGGTCACCGGCTTGTTGATTTCAGCCCCGAGGCTCTGAGTGAAAGGAAGGATGATGCGTTCTTCAGCCGCTGTCTGCATTGCCAGCATCCGCACATCGTGCGCGTCTCCCGCCAGCAGCACAGCCTCGGACTCGAATGTCCGAACTGCCGCCGCACCTATGCGGTGGTGGCCGCAGATCAGGATCACAAGTTCCGCTATGTGAACGAATTCCTCACCGGCTACGCGCCACCCGCCGTCTTTTCCAAGGACATCGCGCGCATTCATGAGCTCTTCACCATCTGCTCGGCGGTGCATGGGAACTGCATCTACACCCGTGATCCTGGTTTGAAAAAGAACGCGACTGATGCCTGGCAGACGAGCCTGGAAACGCAGCGTCTCGGCCAGGGCGACTGCGAGGACTCCTCCATCTATCTGTGCGACTGGCTCATCGCCCGTGGCTACAATGCCAGGGTCGCGCTCGGCCGCTACGGCGATCTGGGCGGTCATGCCTGGGTCGTGGTGAAAATGCACGACGTCGAATACCTGCTCGAATCCACCGAGTCCGCCCCTGATCCGAGAGACCCGCCGCTGGTCTCGAAAGTCGGCAGCCGCTATGTGCCGGAGATTCTCTTCGACCGCTTTGGCCTTTATGTGCGCTCGACGCCCGGTCAGGCTTTGCGCAGTCAGGACGGCTACTTCTCTCAGAAAACCTGGACGCGGGTGGAGCCGCGGATGCTGAACCCCTCCAGCAAGCCCCTCGTCGGCTCGGTGCAGTCCGCTGTCAGCAAGCCTGTGGACCCCTCGAAACTGGCCCGGACAAACTCGCCCAATCCGGCCGCAGCGCCGTTCATGGAGCTGGAGGAGATCCCCCGAGGTGCCGCCGTCTGGCAGATGCCTCTGCCGATGAACCAAACAGGTTCGCGGTGATCTAGGGCACGCCTCTGCCCGCTACTTCCGTACGGCCTGATAGCCGTCTTTGCTGTCTTTGATGATCCAGCCGAGGGCGTCGAGCTCCTTGCGGTAGGCATCGGCGGCGGGCCAGTCCTTGGATTGCTTGGCCTGCCAGCGCTTTTCGGCGAGTTCGGCGATGTCGGCGGGGACCTCGACGGCGGCTTCATCGATCACGGGCGGGAGCTTCACCCCGATGGCTTCCAGGATGAAATGCAGGCCCATCCAGACCGAGCGGGCTTCGTCGGCAGCTAGGGAGGCGGGTTTGGTCTTGTTCACCGCGCCAAAGACGGCACCGAGTGCTCCGGGGACATTGAGGTCGTGGTTCAGGCACTTCCAGGCGTCCTCAAAGAGCGCGCCAGGACCGTGGGCGATGAGTTCCTCCCGCGTGACGGTGGGTGTGGAGCCGAGGAGGGCAGTGAGGGCTTTCTCAAACTTGGCCAGCTTTTGCGTGCCCTGCCGAGCGGACTCCAGGGAGTGGAAGGTGAAGTTCAGCGGCGTGAGGTAGTGGCCGCTGATCAGGACGTAGCGGACCTCGGCGGCATGGAAGCCGCGCTTTTGCAGGTCTTCGAGTGTGTAGAGATTGCCCAGGCTCTTGCTCATCTTGCCGCCATCCACCATGAGATGGGCGGCGTGGAACCAATGGTGGGCAAATTTTCCATGCGTGGAGCAGCAGCTCTGCGCGATCTCGTTTTCATGATGCGGGAAGATGAGGTCGATGCCGCCGCTGTGGACATCGAAGTCTTCGCCGAGGTATTCGAGTGACATGGCGCTGCACTCCAGATGCCAGCCGGGCCGTCCATCGCCCCAGGGGCTGGGCCAGAAATTCGGGCCGTCCTCAGGCTTGCGTGCCTTCCAGAGGGCGAAGTCGGCCAGGGAGTCCTTCGTGTATTCGTCGTTGTCCATCGCTCCGGCTGCATCGGAGGCACCGAGCTTCAGCTCACGATCCTCCAGATGGGAAAGGCGGCCGTAGTCTTGATAAGAGGAGACTTTGAAATAAACGCTGCCATCCGCAGCGGCATAGGCGTGGCCGCGCTGGATGAGCACCTCGATCATGCGAATCTGATGCGGGATGTGGGCGATGGCGCTGGGCTCGATGTGGGGGGCGAGGAGATTCAGCGCGGCGCAGTCGGCGTGGAATTTCTCTGTCCAGAAGCGGGTGAAATCGGTCAGGGATTGCCCGGCTTTCTGGGAGTCGCGGATCGTCTTGTCATCCACGTCGGTGAGATTGCGCACATGCAGCGTGGGGATGCCGCCCATCTCCACCACACGGCGGAAGACATCTTGCGCCACGAAGGTGCGGAAGTTTCCGATGTGCGCGGGTCCATACACGGTGGGACCGCAGCAGTAGAAGCGCAGCGTCTTGCCATCGAGAGGCGTGAGGGTGCGGGACTCGCGGGTCAGAGTGTCGTGGAGCTGGAGAGGCATGAGGGCGCGCATTCTGCCGGGGGATATTCATGGGGCAAGTAGTAGGATGCGTCTTTCCCCTTGCCATCTCGGCGGCACCGTCGTTCATCGGTGTCGGCTGCTGATGCGCTTCCTCACTCCCCAACTCCTGCACTTGGCCTGGCTGGCACTCATCCCGCTGGCGCTTTACCTGTTCAGGAAAAGAGCGCGTCGCGTGCCGGTCTCGACGCTGCTTTTCTTCCGCTCGCTGTCACGCGAGCACCAGGAGTCGGCCTGGCTGAGGAAGCTCAAAAAATGGGTCTCGCTCCTGCTCACGCTGCTCGTTATCATCGCCGCTGTCATCGCTCTGGCACGTCCGACGAGCGAAGCCGGTGCCGACTCGCCCGGCGCGGTGGTGGTGGTCGTGGATCGCTCCGCCTCCATGAGTGCGCGAGATGCTCAGGGCCGCACGCGGCTGGATGAAGCGAAGAAGCGCCTCAAGGACAAACTCAACACGCTGCCTGATCAGGTCGTCGTCTCGCTCATCGCCTACGATGCAAAGCCGCGCGTGCTGCTTTCCCGCAGTCGCAATCGCCGCGAGTGCCTGCGCCTGCTGCAAGAGGTGCAGCCCACACCGATCGAGGGCCATCCCGATGCCGCACTCACGGTGATCCGCCGACTCGCCGAACTGGAAGCACGATCACAAGTCTGGCACGCGGGCGATCTCGCCTTGCCGGACACGGAGGGCCTGCCGTATGCCTTCCTGGATGTCGCGCTCGCCAGCCCGATCAATGTCGGCATCACTGGCTTCCAGATCCGCCGCGCACTGCTGGCACGGGATCGCTTTGAGGCCTTTGTTAAAGTCAGCGCCGCCAAGGCGAACCCCACCAAAGTCACCGCCACCCTGGAAATCACACTCGCCGGAAGGCTGGCCCAGCTCCGCGAGATCGACCTCGAGCCCGGAGCCTCGTCTTCCCTCATCGTGCCACTGGAAGGCGTGCGCGGGCAGCGGATGGAGATGCATTTGAAAGCCGATGGCGACTGCCTCGGCTGGGATGACGCCGTCGCTGCACCGCTGCCGGAGACTCGACCACTCATCGTCGCGATGGTGGCGGAGAAGCCCGATCCCTTCACCGAACTTGCCCTGGCCTCCATGATTGAGGCAGGTCGTCTCGAAGTCCTGAAAGGCCAGCCCGCAGCCTGGCCGATGAAGGACAAGCCGGACGTGTATGTCTTTGAAAACTGGCTGCCCGAGGAGCTGCCCACTGATCGACCGATCATCGCGCTGAACCCGCCGAAAAGCAGTGGAGCCGTGCAGGTGCGCCGACTCCAGGAGCCCGGACTGCCGCACGACAGCGTCCGCAGTGTCGCACCGGATCATCCGCTGCTCTTCCGCATCGCCACCAGCCGCCTGGCCATCACCCAGACAGGGGTTTTGAATCTCCAGGGCTCGCTCGAACCGCTCTGGATGGCGGGCAATGAACCCGTGCTGGCCGCTGGCGACGTGAATGGACAGCGGCTCGTCGTCACCACCTTCTCCCCGGCGCGCTCGGAGCAGCTCGCTCTGCTTCCCGCCTTTCCCCTGCTGCTCGGTAATGCCCTCTACTGGTGTGCCGAAAACAGCGACGCCGTCTCCGACCTGCGCGCCCTGCATCCCGGCGATCTCCTGACCGAGCCCGGCATCGTCGAATGGACCGAGTGGGACGGCAGCCAGTTCCTCGAAAGCAGTGATCAGTCAGCCAACGGCCTGCTCGCCATCCAGCGCCTCGGCGCGTGGAAAACCACCGAACGCAGCGGCACCAGCGTGCTCGCCTCTCTTTCCGAAACGGATCTCCCCGAACTAACCAACGAAGCCAGCGCGACCGCCCAGCCAAACCTGCCCAAGATCACCGCCAACGCTGGCATCAGTGACTGGCCCCGACTCCTGATCTGGTTCGCTCTGGCGATCCTGCTGCTGGAAAGTTTCTTGTTTCACCGGAAGGCGGTGTTTTAAAGTCTGCTGCATGACTCACCTCCCCAAGCATCTCATTGGCATCCTCCTTCTGGCCCTCTGGCTGCTGCCGGGCTGTGCGGGTACACGGGAATCCCTGGACTCCACCTGGCGAACCATCGATCCGGCGGGTCATCACCGCTATCACAGGGACAAGTACTACCCGCATGAGCGCAGGATCGGCATCCGTCTTCCCGGCGACGCCGGACGATGATGCCGCTGGACGGAATGGAAAGTGGATCAGCGAGGGGTGTTCATCAATCTTTGGGCAATGGCAGCGCCCAAACTTCGGGAGTCCTCAAGCGCGGGCGAGCTTCACCATTCGGGATGATGACCTGGGATCGCCATTCCATCGCAGGGACCGTGGCGCGTGAGAAAGGCAGTCCTTCCTGAGTGCTCCAGACATCACGTTTCGGATCGTAGATCAGCGTGTCACGTGGGAAGCCGGGATGATTGATGACCGGGGTGAAGGTGACATTGGCTCCATCATCACCGCTGAAAATGTGGAGCTTCCCTTGAATGCTGGAAGCCGGTGATGGTGCGGCAACGGTGGCCCTCGGCAGATCGGCCAGCTTTTCCCAGCCCCGCTCTCGGGTGTAGCGATACGCATCGCGCAGGTAGCTGCGTTGTGCCTTGCCATCAGACCCCGCCGTCAGACTCACGCCACTGAAGAGATAGAAAGCATCCTCCATTGCACCCGCGACAGCCAGCATCCGCCCTGGCCCCGGCCATGCAGGCAGCTCTTGCCAGCGAGGCTCTGCGGCATCTAGATCGAGCGACCAAAAGGTATGCAGCGCGGTCGTGGAAGTCGGCGTCTCGATGCCTCCGGCGATGTAAATCCTGCGCCCCACGAGAGCACCGCAGGCATTGGCACAAGGTTTGGGAAGAGAGGGCAGGGGAGTGCTGTGGATCTGCTCATTCCTCCAAGTTAGGCGAAAGCCCTCCGCGTAATGTCGTGTCGCATCGCTGCCTCCAAAGCACAACACGCCGTCATCTGCGCTGACCGAGATGCCATAGCCCAGTGGCCGCGCCAGCTTGAAGCCGCTTTTCCATTCACCTTCCGGCTGTTCCAGCACGAAGATGCTGTCATGCCAGACCTTCGTGAAGACATCGGCCCATTTGTCCTTCGGAATGTTCGCCCCGCCCGCCACGATCAGGGCTCCGTGACTGACTCCGGCGAAGGGTGAGGCGAAGCCCTCCGCGTCCGGCAGTGGCTTGAACTGAGACCATTCAGCGGCAGATGCTCTGATCATGAGTAGGCAGGACAGGAATAATGTGAGTGATCGTAATGACAAAAAAGCGCTCATGCCATCAGCATGAGCGCCTTTGATTGAGATGCCAAGCTTCCGCATCGGATCAGATGCGGAAAACTGGATCAGGAGTTCATGCCTGCGTAATCGCGCATCGTGTTCAGCATGATCACCACGGAGCATGCACCAGCATCCGGGAAGCCTAGGCAGGCTTCGCCGAGTGTCTTGGCACGGCCAAACTGGGCGATCATGGCCTTGCTGGCTTCTTTGCCTGCTTCAGCCGCAGCTGCGACGGCTGAGAGAGCTTCTTGAACTGACAGGCCAACGGACTCGCGAGCTTTTGCCGCAGCAGGAGCCACGGCATCAATCATCGTTTTGTCGCCAGGCTTGGCACCACCGCGTTTCATCACGCCTTCGAGCGCCGCTTCGAGCAGAAGGGCGAGACCTTCGGCATCAAACGATTCACGGCCTGCGAGTGCCTTACCACCAGCGCGGTAAACGGTGCCAAAGATGGCACCCGAGGCACCACCCATGCTCGTCATCATGGCTGTGCCGGTGGTGACGAAGACCTGCTCCACGCTTGCGGGGTCGAGCCCGCCGAGCTGGATTTTGACAGCCTCCATGCCGCGTTTCATGCCGAGGCCGTGATCGCCGTCGCCGAGATCGCGGTCGGCCTGGGAGAGCATCGGCTCGGCTTCGATGATGGCGTCGGCCACCTGCATCATCATCAGGCGGACTTGGTTGGGGGAGAGGGACATGGTGGCGATTACTTAGTTCCAGCGGCCTTGAGGTCGTTGTACATCTGGAAGCCCTGCTCAGGCGTCAGGCCTTCATGCACCACGCCGC
>CAYMHJ010000170.1:0-13590 GCA_964390165.1 uncultured Prosthecobacter sp.
CCGACTCCATGTCCGGGTCCTGAAGGTCGAGGAAATACGCGCCGACCTGCTCCGGCATGAGCATGCCTTTATAAACCAGCGTGCGGGAGGAAAGGCTGGGGCAGTACCAGAACTCGTCGATCTCCGCCGTGCGGATGGCGGTGACGGAGCGCTTGCGGATGACGTAGAGCTTCCGCTCAAAGGTCTGCTGGTCCGGGCATTCAGAGTCACGCGCGATGAAGGCCATGCGCATGAAAGGCTCGCTGGCTTTAGCCGTGGTGCCGATCATCGAGTTGTCCACCGGCACATCGCGCCAGCCGAGCACTTTTTGACCTTCTTCCTCGACCACTTTTTCAAAAGCTTTGGCACCAGCGGCCCTTTTGGAGGCATCAGGCGAACAGTAGGCCAGAGCGACACCGTAGTGCCCGGCTTTGGGCAGATCGATTCCCACGGTAGCCGCCACCTTTCTGGCAAATTTGTCCGGCATCTGTATCAGAATGCCAGCGCCGTCACCGGTGTTCTTTTCGGAACCCACCGCGCCGCGATGGTCTAGATTGATCAGGATGGTCAGACCCTGCTGCACGATGTCGTGGGATTTCTTCCCCTTCATCTGACAAATGAAGCCGACGCCACACGCGTCGTGCTCGAACTGAGGATCGTAGAGGCCTTGTTTGGGAGGGAGTCCTGGGGAGGTCATTTTAGTGCAAAAGGGGGCCGCATTTAGCCGCTATGACCCGGGAACGCAACCCGGGAGTTTACCGTGCCAGTCCTAGTGAGTTATTCACAAAGACAGGGCTCGGAAAACGCCATAGCGACACGTGGACCGGCGGGTTGGCGATCCCCGTGAAGGGTGGGAAAAGATGGCAAAGCAGAATGCCTGCCACCTCGAAATTGAATTACGGATTGTCTAAGTTTGGCAGGCTGACTTTTCATGCAATCACCCGCCCTACCGCTTCTTCGCCCGAGCAAAGCGCTTCTGCCGCTCCACTACGGGTGTCAGTGGTATGGGTTTCGTCTCGGGTTGGGCGGCTTCGGCCTTCTTTTCCACCAAACGTTCCCTCAGCCGCTCTTGATGCTGCTTCGTCTCGCGGGTGGGTTTGGTCTCGATGCGCTGCTTTTTCCAGCCTGCGAAAGCCCACTCGGGCATCTGCCAGCCGGTGCGGGTGACGAGGGCCTCGATGAGCATCAGCACCAGCGCGGCGAGCAAAAGCAAACTTTGCATGTCGGCGAAACGGACGACCTGCGGACTGCGCCAAGCCTGGCTGAGATCGAGCAGCTCGCGGCCTCCGCTCGTCACGGCGGTGCGGCGGAGTTCGTCGGCGCGGGTTTCGTCAAAAGCCCACTCGGTGCTGCTGCCGAGCAGTGTGGGGCCGAAACTGAGGGCCGTGCCGCCGAGCTGCACGGCTCCGCGCACCATCTCGCCCTCCGTGAGGGTGACGCTGGCTTGGTAATGGCCGGGTGCGAGCCGCTCCCAGGCGAGTTCGTGGGCTCCGGCGGCATTGCTGCCATGCGCCATCATGATTCGTGGGGGCTTGGCTTGCAACTTGGGTTCCCACTCGCTGTCGTGCATGAGGTCGAGCGTGAGCTGGTTGCCAGCGAGGCTGTGCTTCAAACCGACGCCGGGAGGCAATTGCTCACCCATCAGCCAGCGGACGAGGGTTTGGAGAAAGTCTCCATACTTCGGCCAAGCGCGGATTTTGGCGGAATGCTCGCCGCCGAGGGCAAAACTGACCGCGGCAGTTCTACCGATGCCGCGCTGGCCAAAAGCGACGAGAGGAGCGGTGTATTCGTCCTTCGTGATGAGGCCCTGGCTGGCCCAGTCGCGCAGGTAGCTGAGGTTGTAGCCATCTGCCTCGGGCAGCCAGTCGAGTGTTTGGCTGCTGATCTCGAACCAGCCACCTGCGGGCTGCGTTTTCACCGGATCGGTGATGAAAGCACTGCGGGCCACGGCGACGGTTTCCTGGCTGAAGATGTTCGGCAGTTCCTCTGCCTTCTCGGTGAAGAAAAGACGGCCTTTGCCGCGCTTGGCGATGTCTTCCAGCAGGGCAGCATCGACATCGCTGCGAGTGCCGAGCGCGATGACGCTGACGGTGCCGCTGCCTGCGAGGATTTCGTCGATGAGGCGCTTGTAGTCGCCGGGCTCCTCGGAGTCGTTGGCGTCGGAAAAAAGGATGATGTGGCACTGCCCAGCGGGTGCGGTTTTCAGCTGATCCCAAGCCGCCTTCAGCCCCTCATAAACATAGATGCCGCCGCCGGTGCTTTCGATACGGCGCACGGCGCTCTCCATCTTCTCACGATTCGGCCCCACCTGCTGCAGCGGCACCATTTCATGCGCACTGCTATCGACAGCGAAGACGGTGAGCAGGTCCTGACTACCGAGGAAGCGGATGGCATTGCCCGCGCCTTCATCGGCGAGCTGCATTTTGGTGAACCCATTCGCCACCGTCATGCCCATGGAGCCGCTGCGATCCATGACGATGGCCATGGCCACGACGAGCTTCCGATGCTCCTGCTTCATCTCCATCGACACGGGCAAAAGCGGATCAATCGCCGACTCGAAGTAGCCGCCCGCCGCGAAGCTCTTCTTCCCGCCTGCCATCAGCAGACTGCCGCCCTGCTCGCGCACATAAAAGTCGAGCGCGCGGAGGAAATCAGCGGGCAATTCAAAGGCAGGCACGTTGTTTAAAATGACGCACTTCACACCCGCGAGCTGGCCGGGCCGGATGCCGCGCAGGTCCGTCACCGTTTCGACCGTGAAACCCTGCCGCTGGAGCGTCGGAGCCACCGGATCATCGAGATACGACGTGAGCAAAAGCACTCTCGGTCCGCCAGCGATCTCGATCATCGCTTCGTGGCGATTGTTCCCCGGATGCGCGTCTTTCTCCGGCTGGATGAGCGCCTCGAAATGCGCCACGCCAGCGGTGATGAGTCGATCCGTGAAGCGCAGGCGACCACTGCCGAGATGCAGCTCCACGTCGGTGGATTTCAGTTCCTTGCCGTCGCGCAAAATCGTGATCGGCACCTTGCCATCGCGGGTGCCTTTCACCTCTACCTCGATCATGAAAGGCTCGCCGAGCTGCGAGCGCGAGGGCATCTCCAGCGCCGCCACGCGGAAGTCCGTCGGCTCAGGATCACGCACCAGCCGGTAGTCCAGCTCCACGCCCTGGCGCGTCAGCTTTTCGACGATGCCGGTGAGCGGCTCCGTGGCATAGCCATCGGTAAATGCCAGCACTCGAGCGGGTCGATCCCTGCCCTCCTTTTGCGCCAAAGTCAGCGCCTGGGTGATCGCCATCGCCGTCTGGGTAGAGTGGCGATTACGCTCATAAAGCTCCGCGCCCTCCGCCCCACGCCGCATCACCTCGCTGGCGTAATTGAGATAAAAAAGCCGGTCATTGGCTCCGCGATGCGTTTCCAGCAGCTTCTCCCACTCCGGCAACCCTTTCGCCATCGGCTCCTCAGCGGATACGGAAGAATCCAGCAGCACCCAAAGATCGATCCCATCCTGAAGCCGCCGCCACTGTGGCTCCGCGAGGGCTAGCGTGATCAGCACCAGCAAAACGATGCGCAGTGGTTTCCACACCCCGAGTCGCGGCACCATCCAGCCCGCGAGCAGCAAGATGGGAAGTAGCGCGAGCCATTCAGAGTGGCGGAGGATCATGAGCGCCTCTCTATCTGGAAAACTCAACCAAGTCCATGCTTTGCCATCGTGTTTTGCCTTCGGGGTTGACTACGGCGTTGCTTCTCGCCGCGCCTCGGGCACTTTCCGCGCGCTTTGACGACGACCCAGGACAGATATTTCCAGACCGGACTCGCAGGATCTTTCGTGATCCATGCGCTGGTGCTGTTTTTCTTCACTTGGTTCCTGAATAGCGAGGCCGGGCGTCGTCTGCTGGAGCCGCCGGAGGCTGCTGCGCCGGTGGAGGAGCAGATGGAGGTGACGATGATCTTCCCCGAGATGGTCATCACGCCACCGCTCCAGCCGAAGCCCAAGGCCTACATCCGCACCACGCAGAATCAGGCCGCGACGGTGAAGCCGGCAGGGGCCGCTTTTGAATCCGACCGCAACACCATTGCCGCCAGCAAACTGCCGCCGAAGGCCGATGCCACGCTGATGATGCCCACGACGAATGGCGATGCGCCGACGAAGATGGAGCTCGCGAACCGCGACTTCCGCGACGGACTGATCAAAAACGACGCCGTGGTTGCCGCGCCTGCGAACGCCACGCCGCTGGACATGCGCCCACCCGCGCCGAAGTCGCCGCCAAGCATCCTGAAACCTCAGCCGGTCACGCCACCCACACCCGCTCCGAAGCAGGTGGCCAAGGCCACTCCTGCGGACACCACGCCGCTGGCCAAGATGATGGAGGAGATGGACAAAGAGTCTGCCCGTCTGGACACCAACCGGCTGCCATTGGAAGTCAGGAAGCCTGAGCCCATGAAGCCGGAGGAAGCACCATCGCCGAAACCGCAGGTGCGCGCGCCATCCGATGAGTCACCGCCGGTCCCCAAAGCCATCCCCGTCGCCGACGATGTCAAAGCCACAGCCGGCAAGCCCGAGAAGGATGCCTTCAGCCCCTTCACCCGCATGGGGAAGAACGATGGTGCAATCAGCCGCGAGGGCGATGACGCCGTGGATGCCGTGGCCACACCACGCGGGATTTACATGCGCCAGGTCACCGGCGCTGTGGAGAAAAAGTGGCACCTCTACGTCCGCCTCGCGCGTGATTCCGTGACCTATGGCCGGGTGCGTTTCCGTTTTTATGTCGATCAACGGGGCACGCCACAGGATCTGAAAATACTCTCCGATGCCCGTGATGCTGATCCGCGCATGAGAGAGATCACGCTCCGTGCCATCCTCGATGCTGACATCCCGCCGATCCCGGCGGAGCTCATCCCCGAACTCGAAGACGGGCGGCTGAAAATTGAGTACGAAGCTATTGTTTATTAGACGCGTGCAAGTCCACACCCTCGATCTCCACTTTCAAAACACGCCCGGCCTCATCGCCGCCTATATTATCGAGTCCGCAGGCGAGCTGGCGCTCATCGAGACAGGTCCGGGCTCCACACTGGAGACGCTGCGGGCGGGCATTCGCGGGCTTGGATTTGAGGAAAAGCAGATCCGTCATGTCTTCGTGACTCACATTCACCTCGACCATGCGGGCGCGGCTGGCTGGTGGGCGCAGCAAGGTGCGCAAGTGTATTGCCACCCGAGCGCTGCACGGCATCTCGTCGATCCCTCGCGGCTTATCGCCAGCGCGCAGATGATTTATCAGGAACGCATGGACTCACTCTGGGGCGCGATGTTGCCCGCGCCTGCCGAACGAGTGACGCCTCTCCAGGATGGCGAAAACGTGCGCGTGGGAGAGGTCGAGATCATCGCCTGGGACACACCCGGCCATGCGCGCCATCACCATGCCTTCGTGGTCGGCTCTGTCTGCTTCACGGGAGATGTTGCCGGGATGCGGCTGCCAGGGAGCGGCTACCTCTCCGTCACTGCCGCACCACCGCAGTTCGAGCCGGTGTCCTACGTCGCCTCAGTGGACCGCATCGTGGCCGCGAATTTGGAAAAGCTTTACCTCACCCACTTCGGGGAGGTCACTGACGTGGCCGCGCATCTCGCCCGCTACCGCCAGCGCATCACGGAGGTGTACGAGGCCGTTCGCGCCGATCACGAAGCCGGATGCGATGAAGCTGAGAACCGCCGCCGCTACACCGCACGCGAGCACGCGCTCGCTGTCTCCCTCGGCGTCAGCGAAGCCGACTGGCAGCGACTGGAAAGCGCCAACAGCACCACGATGTGTGCTGATGGCGTTCGTCTTTGTGTGGAGAAGGGGAGGTAAGTTGGATCAAAACCACCTGCCCTTGCCGACCCATTCCCAAAACTCATCACCAAGGCGTAGCGCGAGGTATCCGCACAAAACGGCGATGCCAGCGACACAGGTCCAGGCAAGCCCCGTCATCTGATAAACCTCCCGGAGAACCACGATCAGACCGATGATTCCACCGAAGATGAATCCACAGCCAAAGCGGATTCTTTTCTCTGAAGCATCAGGTTCGTAGTCGTGGCTCATGGCGGAGTGAATCATTTCACTCCACCTCAAAGATCCCCTCGATCTCCACGGCGATGTTTCCCGGCAGTGAACCCATGCCCACGGCACTGCGTGCACCGATGCCGTTCTCCTCACCCCAGATCTGCGCGAATAGCTCGCTGCACCCGTTGATGATCTTCGGGTGATCGGCGAACTCGGGCGTGCTATTCACCATGCCGAGCAGCTTCACCACGCGCTTCACGCGGTCGAGACTGCCGAGTTCCTTCCGCAGCGTCGCCAGCAGGGCGAGCCCGGTTTGACGTGCAGCGGCATTGCCCTGGGCGAGATCGAGGTCATCTCCCACGCGACCACGGATCATTCCGCCATCGGCGAGGTAGGGACCATGACCGGAGACGTAGGCCACATTGCCGACGATGACGACGGGCTTGTAGATGCCGCCTTTCGGCGGTGCGGGAGGGAGCGTGATGCCAAGGGCGATGAGTTGGGATTCAGCGGACATGATGGAGATGATTACGCCCGCCATGCTGCCCAATTTCCAAGCACGACTCAATCCCAAATCTCAGGCATCATCAAAGAGATGCCGGTTTTTCCAGAAGTAGCTGAAGCCGGAGACGACGGTGAGCGTCGTGGTGATGCCCACAATCGCCGCGCCCACCCACCAATGCGCCGGTGATGGCTCCAGCCAAGGGCGCAGGAAGCCAAACATCACCTCCGCCGAGGCGGAACTGAGCAGGAAGTAGAGAACCGTGATGATCTGCCAGGCCATCTTGTGCTTCCCGAGGCGCTCCGCCGCGAGCACGACGCCCTTTTGCACGGCAATGAGCCGGATGCCCGTGACGAAGAACTCACGCCCGAGGATGGCGATGGCGATCCAGGCCTTCATCTCGGTGCGCTCCACGAGCAAAATAAAGGCCGCAGCGATGAGCACCTTGTCCGCCAGCGGATCGAAGAGCTTGCCGAAGTTCGTCACCAGATTCCGCGAGCGGGCGATCCTGCCATCGAGGTAATCGGTGAACGATGCTGCCGAGAAGATGAGCAGTGCCGCCGTCATGGCCTGGGACCAAGGGATGTAAAAGCACACGACAAACGCGCCCGTGAGGATCAGGCGGGAGACGGTGAGCTTGTTGGGCAGGTTCATGCGGGTTGGGCGAAACTGTGTAGCGAGAGGAACGCGTGGATGTCAAACATCCGCTTCGCTTTGTGGCGAAATCGTCAACCGCTGGTCGAGATGAAAACGTGGCACATGAGTTTGTCACTTGTTGCATTCGGGATCACTTCCAGAACTGCCACCAACGTTTTCGTTTCGGCGCGGGTAGTGGTGAACACAACTGCTCCCATAGAATCGCTTCCGAGCGCTGTCCGGTGCATAAAAAATCCTCCATCACCTGCAATCCCAGGGATGAGAGGACAATGTTGCGTCTTGAAACTGAAAGCGGCTCATAGTTGTCGGCCAGAAATTCAACCATTTCGTCAGGGGCCTCTAAAGATTCGCAGCATGATATAAAAAGTGAGGGACCCTCGCCTCCTATATATGTTCTGGGAACCTGAGGATTGGCCATAAGATCCATCGTGGAATGGCGAGTTGATCCATCGGCATCCACAAACATTGCATGAGCATCGTCGTGGTTCACAACCACAGAGAGCTCAGTGCCGTTATCGTGCCATAGCCAGAATGAAGCATAAACAGCCTCATGCCTGAATCGGAAATGCTCACGGAGCTCCCCGGTTGTGTGGACATCAACAAGCTCGTGGAAGATGGCAAGTTTCATGATCAAATATGCTGAGCTGTGAAGATCGTAATAATGAACAGCAGGAACCAAGTACACTCTGGATGATTCAAACAATAACAGGCCTTCTTCACCTCACCATCAAGTGATGCTTCATCTTCCCGTGCCTTTGCTTGTTCGTAAGCGGCGGGAGGTCGAGGTAGAAGAGGTGGCGGAGGGCTTTGCCGTGATGCTTGAGAACTTTGCCGCACTCGTCCTGGAGGGCCTGCCAGCGCTGCCACGGATGCTGCGGGGCGTGGACGATGTGCCGCAGCAGGCTCAGCCACTCGATGTAGGCGCGGGAGATGTCGCCCTCGGCCACGTCTTGCTGGCGGAGTTCGCGGGCATCGGGGCTTTCGGGGTGGAGCAGGGCATCGAGCAGCTCAGTGGTGCCTTCGCCATAGTCGGGCGGCAGGCCGTGCTCCAGGTAGCCCTGGTGATTGATGAAGCCGTAGGTGTTCCGGCAGATGGCACCGAGTCGCTCGGAATCGCAGGCCATGGGCATGTCGAACTTTGTGCCGCCACGCAGGTTCGCGAGATGGCGGACGAGATCGTCGATGGGGTAGCCGTCGTCTTCCAAAGCGGCGGCGATGGAGAGTCCTTCACCCCCTTGAAAGAAGGAGAAAATTTCCCCTCGTCGTGTCGGAGCGCCGTCTTCGTCGATCAGCCCCAGCGAGCGCCAGGCATGGATAGGAGAGCCAGTGCGCGGTTGGCGATCCGAAGTCGTCTCGGGTGCATGGACACCGGTGTCGTTCTTCACCACCTGGGTGCGCTCTTGAGCACGGAAAAGCGGCACGCCGTGCGAGTCACGATGCACCGGCACGGTGACGGCTCCGAGATCGAAGACGGCGAAGACGAGGCCTTCCTTTTCAATCGTCCGCGTGAGAGCAGGCAAGCCCTGCGTCTCCTGATCGAGCCCGCTTTGATAAGAGGCACGCAAAGCCGCCGTGAGCGATTCTCCGTGGAGCACTTCCACCTCCTCGACGGAGATCTCTTCGAGCTTCTTCGGCAGGTTCAGCATCTTCCGCAGACTCTTCGTGGGGCGAATGTTGCCGGGCTGATCTTCGAGCTTCGATCCCAGCGGGATCTCCACACCGTAGCGATCTTTGGCCAGCTTCCCCACACGTCCGATGCCATGCGCGAACTTCGCCACAAAGGCCGACACGCTCAGCACGAGGGCGATCTTCTCCGGGCTGGCGATCCAGGCTTCGGCCAAAGGCAGCCACTCCGGCGGCGTGCTGGATTTGCGTTCCCACGCACCGCGGGAGTTGAAGAGCTGCTTCTCGGTGGCTTCAAGGCCGAAGAGCGCCTTTTCCTCCTGACGACCGTTTAGCAGCGCGCCTTCCGGCACTTCGGCTTCCAGCCCGAGCAGCGGCGGCACTTTGGCAAAGAGTCGCTGGGCGAATTTCTCCGCCTCCTGAAAGGCATTCTGCTGCGTCTGGGCGGCATGCTTCATCACGCGGAGGAAGATCGGCCAGGCGAGCAGGTTGCTGCGATGCAGGCGGGCAGGCCGCGCATCGTGCAGCGAGGGGCTCTGCCGTGTCGTCACGACATAGCCGCGCTCGTCGAGACCGCGTCTGCCAGCCCGGCCATACATTTGCAAAAGCTCGTCGGGGGCGAGTTTGTGCTCGCTCTTGCCATCGTGAAAGGTCGTGGCCGCCACATGCACGCTGCGCACGGAGAAATTGATGCCCGCCGCGAGGCCCATCGTCGCCACGACGACTCGGAGCTGGCCCGCCTTGGCCAGTGGCTCGATCACGCCCGCCCGCGCCGCATACGAGAGCCCGCTGTGATGAAAGGCGATGCGCTTTTCGATCAGGTTCGCCAGATCTTTCCCGCACACGGCCCGCTGTTCCGGCGTGAGCTCCAGCGGATCACCCGCAGGCAGATCACTGGCGAGTCGGCGGGCGATGTTTTCAGCCTCCTTGCGTCGTGGTGAAAAAATGAGCAGCGGAGCCAGATCGGCCAGCATCACAGCGGCGGCAAATTTCGGCCAGAACTGCTCGAAGTGCCGGGCCATGCGTTGCGGCAGCGCTTCCCAGGGTGTCTCATCCAGCGGCACGGGGCGCTCCTTCGTCATCACCACCTCGGCACGGCGTCCGAGACGCTGCATCCACGCGGCGACATCCTCGGGATTCGCCACAGAGCCGCTCAGCAGCAGCAGGCGCGTCTCTTTCGGCGCGAGCGCGATGGCCGCCTCGTAGTGCGATCCGCGCTGGTCATCGCCGATCATCTGATATTCGTCGATCACCAGCAGCGCCGGGCCTTCGCCACGCACCAGCCGTTCGAGCTGAGTCTCCAGCGTGGCCACGAGCACCGGAGCGGCGACGTTTTCAGAAACATCCCCCGTGGCGATGCCGACGTTCCACTTCGCGTCCTTCCACTCGGCGTATTTGTCGTTTGCCAGCGCCCGGGTCGGCACCGTGTAAACCGCCTGCCCCTGGAGCGAGCGAGACTGATGCAGCAGCTCGAAAATGTAGGTCTTCCCTGCACCGGTCGGTGCACTCACCACCACGTCGCAGCCCTCGCGCAGCAAATTGACCGCCTGGTGCTGCCAGATGTCGGGGAGCTTGAGATTGTTGATGGAGGGCAGCATGTCAGAGACGAACGCTCGGCGGCGGGTGCTTGGTTACAAATGGCCGGGCTTCAGGGCAACAGGTCTTCTTATTTCGACTAGAGGCAGGATCGTCACACGCCCACAGCCCCCGCTTGCCATCTGGGGGAAGGGATTCCACTATCGCGGCCCGTCATGCCCAAGTACATCGTCACCATCGGCCTCGAAGTCCACGCCCAGCTCACCACGCAGAGCAAGATGTTCTGCGGCTGCCCGGTCGAGTTCGGCGCGGAGCCGAACACCCTCACCTGTCCCACCTGCCTAGGCCTGCCGGGCGCGCTGCCGGTTTTAAATGAAGGTGCCATCGAGAAGACGATCCTCACCGGCATGATGCTCGGCTGCACCACACCGCCCATCGTGAAGTGGGACCGCAAAAACTACTTCTACCCGGACATGCCGAAGAACTACCAGACCACGCAGTTTGACCTGCCGCTCTGCCTCGGCGGCGGTGTGCCGCTGTATGATCTGGCCTATCCAAAGGACGCACAAAAGAGCATCGCCAACCCCGGTAAGGTCGTGAAGCTCACGCGCATCCATTTGGAGGAAGACGTGGCCAAGAGTACCCACCACGAGAAATTTACCACCATCGACTTCAATCGCGCCGGCACTCCGCTGATGGAGATCGTCAGTGATCCCGACATCGACAGCGCCGAGGAGGCTGTGGCCTACCTGAACAGCTTGCGGCAGATTTTGATCTACGGCGGCGTCAGCGATGCCGACATGGAGAAAGGCCAGATGCGAGCCGATGTGAACATCAGCGTTCGCCCCGAGGGACAAAAGGAACTCGGCGTGAAGATCGAGCTGAAAAACATCAACTCCATGAGCGCCATCCGACGCGCCATCAAGGCCGAGACCGAGCGCCAGATCGACGTGCTTGAGGGGCGTAATCCCGAAAAGCTCGTGCAGAGCACCCGCCGCTGGGATGATGACGCCGGTGTCACCACCAAGATGAGGGACAAGGAGGACTCCCACGACTATCGCTATTTCCCCTGCCCCGATTTGATCCCCCTTCGTACCGCCAGCCTCGTCGAGCGCATCCTCCCCACCGTCCCCGAGCTGCCGCATGAGAAGCGCGCCCGCTTCGAAAAAGACTATGGCTGCAGTGCCTATGATGCCGACGTGCTCGCCAGTGAAAAAGCACTCGCCGCCTACTTCGAGGCCGCCGTGGCCGCCGACACGAAAGTGCCGGCCAAAAAGCTCGCCAACTGGGTCATCAACGACCTTCTCGGCATACTCAAAGACACCGAAGACGGCATCCACGCCTGCCCATTGAAACCCGAGGCGCTCAGCTCCCTCGTCGCCTTTGTGGAGGCGGGCAAGATCTCGAACAATCAAGCCAAGGAAGTCTTTGCCGAGATGTTCACCAGCGGCCAGTCCGCCGCCGACATCATCAAAGACAAAGGTTTCGAGCAGGTCAGCGACACCGGCGCACTGGAAGCCATCGTCGAGCAGATCCTCGCCGCGAATCCCGACAAAGTCGCCGAAGTCAAAGGCGGCAACGACAAAGCCATGAACTGGTTCACCGGCCAGGCCATGAAAGCCAGCCAGGGCAAGGCGAACCCCAAAATCGTCACCGAGATCGTGCGGAAGAAAGTGCTGGGGTGATGGACACGAAGGAGGCGTCTCATGCGCCGCGTAGTAGTCGCGCATGTTTTATCGTCTCCTCTTCCTCCTCCCGCTCGCCGCCCTTGCTCAATCCGGCCCGCCGCCGAAAGCGCCTGTCGTTCCTGCTGAGTTGCCGCCGCAGATCGAGACGCTGAAGCCCGGCGTGAAGATGACGCTGCTCGCCGAGCATCCTGCGCTCGTCACGCCCACAGGCATCGATGTGGATGAAAAAGGCCGCATCTGGCTCGCGGCGTGCCACACGCACTTTCGGCCGGAGGGTTACGAAGGCCCGCAGCATGACGAGATCCTCGTTTTCGATGCCGACGGCAAAAACCGCCGCGTCTTTTACAACCAAACCGATGCCACCATGCATGTCGAAGTCGGCCCCGATGGCTGGATCTACCTCGCGGAACGTGATCGCGTGCTGCGCGTGAAGGACAGCGATGGCGACGGCACCGGCGACACCGAGGAAAACCTCGCCACGCTCGACACCGTGGCCGATTACCCGCACAACGGCCTCAGCGGCATGGCCTGGCATCCAGATGGCGGCCTCGTCTTCTCGCTTGGCGAAAATTTTGGCAAGGACTGGACGCTCACCGGCACCGATGGCGCGAAAGTCAGCGGTCGCGGTGAAGGCGGCGTCTTCCGCTGCACCGCCGATGGCAAAGGCCTGCGCCGCATTGCCCGCGGCTTCTGGAATCCCTTTGGTCTGCTCGTGCGTGCCGATGGCGAAATCTTCGCCGCCGAAAACGATCCCGGCAGTCGTCCGCCATGCCGTTTGCTGCATGTCGTCGAAGGCGCGGACTACGGCTTTCAATGGGTCTATGGCAGCGCACCGGTGCATCCTTTCGTCGCGTGGAATGGGGAGCTGCGCGGCACGCTCGGCATGGTGCATTCCAGTGGCGAAGGCCCGTGTGCCGTCGTCGAGCTCGGCGGTGGCGTCATGATCCCGAGCTGGAGCGATCACAGCATCGACTTCTTCCCGCTCACGCGAAAAGGCGCGGGCTACACCTCTGAGCGCATCCCGCTCGTGAAAGGCAGCGACTTCTTCCGCCCCGTTTGCATGGCGCCAGGCCCCGACGGCGCGTTTTACCTCACCGACTGGGTTTTCAGCTCCTACCCGATTCATGGCCGCGGACGCTTGTGGAAGCTCGAAATCGAAAAACAGCCCTGGATCGCCGAAAAGCAGCCTGAAACGCCCAAAGCCATTCTCGCCAAAAAACTCCGCGAAGGTCGCGAAACACCCGAAGTGGCCGAATTGCTCAAATTGGCTCGTGGAAGCGACAAATACCTCGCCGACGCCGCATTGACCGCACTCTCGCGTTCCAGTTTGACCATCGAGCAAGTGAAAGCCCTCGCACCAGATGATCGCGTGTGGGCCTTCGTCGCGATGCGACGTGCCGATTTGAGCAATGCGAAGTGGGTGCGTGCCTTTTTCGACGATCCCGATGCCGAAATGCGTTTCGAGTGCCTGCGCTGGATCGCCGATGCGGTGCTCAAAGAGTTCCAGCCGCAGGTCGAGGCCATGCTCAGCGATTCAAAGCTCGACTTCCGCCTCTTCGAAGCCGTGCTCGCC
>CAYMHJ010000171.1:0-13580 GCA_964390165.1 uncultured Prosthecobacter sp.
GCCGCCATGGATCTGCTCGTCCCCGGCATTGGTGAGATCATCGGTGGCAGCCAGCGTGAGGAAAGGCTGGACCTTCTAACGGCGGCGATGAATGCCCAAGGACTCGACGAAGAAACCTACCGCTGGTATGTCGATCTCCGCCGCTACGGCAGTGTGCCACATGCAGGCTACGGCATGGGCTTCGAGCGCCTGCTCATGTTTGTCACAGGCGTGAGCAATATCCGTGATGTCATTCCCTTTGCGCGGACACCGGGGCATGCGCCGTATTGAGGCAATGACAAATTCCCGAATGCCAAACGACGAAAGGATGACCCGGCGTGCTCATCGCAGCCTGCTGTACTTCTTCATTCTGGTTTCGTCATTCGCCATTCGTCATTCGTTATTCTCCCAGACCGGTCTTAAAATCCAGCTCGTTCCCGAAACCACTGCCATCGTGCCGGGGCAGAGCTTCCGCGTCGGACTCTTCATCCAGCATGAAAAGGGCTGGCACACCTACTGGCGGCAGCCCGGCATCGTCGGCGTGCCCACGAGCATCGCCTGGGCTTTGCCGGATGGCTTTCAAGCCGGCCCCTTGGAATATCCCGCGCCCGAAGCCACGAAGATGTTTCAGATCAAGGCCCAGGGTTACGAGCGGGATGTCCTGCTCCAGTCCGAAATCCAGGCACCCGCTAGCCTGAAGCCTGGAACTCGAATCACCCTCAAAGGCCGTGCCGCCTGGATGTGCTGCGGAGACACCTGCCATCCAGACAGCAAGAAACTCACGCTTACTTTGCCCGTAGCGGAGACCAGCATGCCTGATCCTAAATGGCAGCCTGTCTTTGCCAAAGAGCGCGCCGCCTTCCCTCGCCCCAGCGATGCCTGGACTGCCAGTGCCGTGGAGGAAGGACTGAAGGTCACTCTTATCTTGCGTCCCACGTCCCCAGAAGCCCGCCAGCTTGATCCTTCCGGGAAGACGCCCAACGTCCTGTTTTTCACCGAAGACGGCTGGATCAACAGCGACCAGGATCAAATCCTCTCCTTTGCCAACGACGGCACACTCACAATCAAACTCACCCGCGCGGAGGTCTTTTTGGGCAAGGGCACGCCCGATCGTCTCCACGGAATCCTGCAACGCGAGGGAGGTTGGCACGCAGATGGCTCCCTACGCAGCATGTCGATTCATCCCTTGCTAAGACGATGACCCCGGTATCCGTTGATTTGGCAGAGTTGAAATCCCACGCATATTCGTTACACCTCCCCCACCATGAAAGGCATCCTCGTCCTCATCCTCGCCGCCGCCGTCGGCTACATCTCCTATGAGTATGGCTACCCTGTCCTCACCTCTTATGTGAAGTTTGAGAAGCATAAAAAGGAGATCGTCGTCGCCCCCGCCCCCAAGCCGGTGGAGAAAAAAGAAGTCGCCGTCGTCGAAGCCCCCAAACCCGTCATGGAGGAGCCGAAACCGGCCATGGAAGCGCCAAAGCCCGCCCCCGCACCGACGCCCATGCCTGAAGTGCCGAAGCCCGTCGTCGATCCGAATGCCTTCGTCGCGCCCGTTCTGCCGAGTCTGGAAGAACGCACTCAAAACTGGACCATGCTGCCCAAGACAGCTTTCCCTCGTCCGGTCATCATGAAGAAGGATCTCACCCTCAGCATGAAAATGGGGGGCAATACCGCCTCCACTCAAGTCAAGGCTGGCGGACAAATGGTCGCCGTCGGTCAGGATGGGCCAAACATCCTCGTCGCACCGACAGAAACCTCGCCAATGCGGGGCACCGTTGCCCTCGACGACACCAATTTGAAGGAAATCCTCACCGCAGGATATGAGAACTGGAAAGTCCTCTATGTGGCCAGTTTGAAAAAGGCCCATGAATTCAAACTCGCCGCCGCAGACCGCGCTAAAAACGCCCCTGCAGGCAATGCCAAGGCAGCCGCTGGCAATGACAAACCTGTGAAGGACAAGGACGGCACCTACCCTCTGCTCGTCGCCAGCATGAAGTCAGGTCAGGTCACCGAGATCAAGCCCGACACCATCAAGGAATGGAGCGAACCCACCCTCGAAGAAGGCATCTGGAAGGTGAACGTGAAATACGAGACCATGACCATGTTCGGCAAATTCGACACTGAAGCCCAGGCCCAGATCAAGAACGGCGTCGTCGAGAAATGGATCTATACCGGCTCCGGTGAAGTGGTCCCCTGATTTCCTCCACCCTGCTTTAGTGATAGCGGAAGATCACCATCTTCCGCTATTTTTTTGCCCACGCCCCTAGCTCCCGCTCCAGGGCCGCATGATCGTCCATGCGGTAGAGGTGGGTCTGGAAACCGAGCCTTTTCGCCGTGGCAATGTTTGCCTCCAGGTCATCGATGTAGAAAGTCTGCCCAGGGTCGAGATCGAGCTCAGCCGCAGTCTTTTCGAAGATCACCGCATCCGGTTTGCTGCACTTCGCCGAGTACGAATACACCCCACCCTGGAAGTGACTGAAGATGCCGAAAGTTCCCAGCAGATAGTCTTTGTGCAGCCCGCTGGTGTTCGAGAGCAGAAACATCGGGAAACGCCCCGCCCATGCCGCCAGCGTGTGATGCATCGCCGTATTCTCCGTGAAGATCTCGCACCAGATCTGCCGGAAGAACGCTTCATCTCCCTGAAACTCCAGCAGGCGCATCGCCTCGCTCACAAACGTGGTATCATCCATGTCCCCATTTTCATACGGTAACTTGATGGAATCCAGCCGGTTAAAGAGCTGCTCCGGTGCAAACGGGCACACTTCCGCACATCGCCGGGCGGCGATCTTGAAATCGAAGGCCACCAGCACATTGCCAATGTCAGAGAGAATCGCGGGTTGAGACATGGCTTCTTCATGCCCTCAACTCATGGCAAAGCAACGAAGGGATGATGACAAAGCCGACTTCCAGAGGAGCCAGGGCATGAAACATGTGGAGGCATTTCAGGTCTTTACCGCTCATCAAGCATTGCAGTTCAGGACATTCCATCGCCAGCCCCCCAAGGCTCCAGATTCTGGAGCTTCTTTGACTCCAGTTCGCGATAGCAGTCCGGCAGATCGAAATGCTCCAGCACGCTGAAAGGCATCGCTGCATACGGCCACTTGTAGTCCTCATGCACGGCGATCTCGTGGAAGGAGCTGAGCGCATTTTTTAAAGTCACCTGCTTCACCTCTGCACTCAGCACCGCCGCCAAGGCTGCAGGCAGCGCGCCCCAGCCTTTGCCTGCGAGATGAATCTCCGTATGTCCGGAGGCGGCGAGAAGCTGGACCACGCGCAGCACATCGTAAGTCCTCTGACCGAGCAACGGCTGGCCGAGCATCAATCCATAAGCTGCGTAGAAATAGTGGCTGCCGTAAGGGCGGAGGAACTGGTTCACCCCGCAGGTATCCGGCTGGGACTCACCGATACCGCGCACATCACAGGCAAAGAAGGCTGCATCAGGCACACCCGTGATCAATTCCTTCACCAGAGATTCTTCACGCAGTTCCGCATCTGCCGAACGATGCGAGATATAAAGAACCGCCTTCTGTTGCCCACGCGGAAGACGAGACGTCAGCGTCTCATCACTCAAACGCGTCACCAGGGCATGCACTTCCGCACCCGTCTCGACTGCATAGGTGCAGTAGTTCTTTGTCGGATACTGGCGACCACCGGCACTACGCAGGATGCGATAGTCGGGGGCTAAACTCGGCAGAGTCGGCAGCTTCAAAACTTCGCGCACGGCTTGAACCAGCGCCGCGCCCCGCAAAGGCTTCCGCTTCGCCGCCAGCGCCTCAGCCTTTTCACGCGTGTAGGACATGATCATCTTCGAGCCCATGCGCGCGACCTGACCTTCCGGGGTGCATTGCAGTTCCGCATCAGTCTCGATCTTCATCAGGGGCTCTGTCGCTGACACGGTGATGCCCGTCACTTTGCCAAAGAAGCGATACATCGCCTCACGATTCGCCTGCGTGTAGCCGTGCGGATCAGGGCCGGTGTGGAGCTGGATGTTTTCCGGCTTGCCGAGCAGTGTGTAGATTTTTTTGAGCCGCTCATAAGTCTCCACTGAGCCTCGCGCATCGAAATAATCCTTCTCCTGCGCCATGATGATCACCGGTTTGGGTGCCATCGCTGCCAGGAAATCGCAGTGATCCAGGTCCGCCGCCAAAACGCCAGGTGGGCACTGCTCATTGTCTTGAGGCAGCTCGTTTTCCGCATCACGGCGGAAGGTCGTCACAAAGCACGAGGGCGCGCCCATGGTGAAGCGCGGCTCCAGGCCGCAGAGCCAGGTCGTTTGCGTGCCACCACCTGAATTTCCTGTTACACCAAGGTGCTGCGGATCGACCTCCGTCCTCGTCAGCAAATAATCCAAAGCACGCATCCCATCCCAGGCGAACCAGCCGCCGAGCACCTCGCCCACGAGCACCTGATGATTTCCCATCTGGTTATGCTCTGATGTCCCACCGCCTAGCCGTGAACCAAGCTTCTCGTTCAGATATTGGAAGCGCTCGCCCTGCCCTGGCGGGTCGATGATGAAACAGGCCATGCCCTGCCGTGCCAGACCTTGAGCAAAGCTCTGGTAGGCTTCCGCTGCCTTGCCATTGATCGAATGCCCGCACACACCGATTACTCCCGGCACAGGTTTGGCAGCCTTCGGCAGATATAGGTTCCCCGTGACCAGATACCCTGGGCGACTTTCAAAGATCACGTTTTCGATGCGGTAGCCCTCGCGCTCCAGCGTCTTTGTCACCTTGGCATTGAGTGGCGTCCTTTCCGGCATCGGGCCAAAGCATTCGCGGATGCGCTGCTGCACGGACTGCACATAAGCCTCAGCATCTGCCTTCGTCTTCAAATCATCGCGCTTCTCATTTCCCCGAGTTTCCGCCGCCCGCACCTCTGTCACCAGCCAGTCCTGCATCATCCTGGGAAATCGATTCAGCGCAGGCAGTGCCACAGCGGTCTCCTTTTTCACTTCCATTGCGGATGCCACCGAGCCCTGAGCCAAAGGAAACAAAGCCCCGCCAAGCACGCTGAGGCTCATGTTTTGAAGGAATTCACGGCGGTGAGTGGAGGAGGTGGTCATGGTTGGATTTAACAATACCTGGGGCGGGATGGGCATCTTTCCTCGGCATCGCGTGCTCGCATTCTGGTGGATGCGCCTACAATGCCGACATGCACTCCGATGCCGAAGATCATCTCTCCAAACGCTGCGCTTTGATGCGCCGACTTATCAAGACTCATGGCCCTTGCACGCTGGCACCGGAAAAACGTTCGCCGTATGAGGCGCTGATCAGCGCTGTGGCGCATCAGCAGCTTCACGCCAATGCCGCCGAGGCCATCCTGCGTCGGTTCAAGGCACACTTCCCCGGCACACGGTTTCCGAAGCCAGCTCAAGTGCTCAATGCTGATGAGGCGGCCCTGCGCGCCTGTGGCTTTTCATCGAGCAAGCTGCTGGCCATCCGAGACATCGCAGCGAAGACGCTTTCCGGCCACATCCCGAACCGGGCAACAGCAATGAAACTGCCCGACGAAGAACTCATCAAACGGCTCATCGAGGTGCGCGGTGTCGGACGCTGGACCGTGGAGATGCTGCTCATCTTCACCCTTGGCCGCGCCGATGTTTTCCCCAGCGATGACTTCGGCGTTCGCAACGGCTGGCGCATCGCCCAAAAGCTAGACGACATGCCCAAGCCCAGGGAACTCCGCGCCCACGCCGAACGCTGGCAGCCGCATCGCACCCTCGCCGCCTGGTATCTTTGGCGCGCTGCGGATGCTTCGAAGAAGTGAGCCTTGCCCGAGAATCGTCGCATCTATAATCTTGCTCCATGTCTGATCTCCTGACACTCGCTCAAACCGTGGCTGCGAAGGCCTACGCGCCTTATTCGAAATATCAGGTCGGCTGCGCTTTGGAAACCACGTCGGGCCAGATTTTTACCGGCTGCAATGTGGAGAATGCCAGCTACGGCCTGACCATCTGTGCCGAACGGAATGCCGTCTTCCGCGCCGTGGCCGAGGAGGGGCCAGGCATGAAGATCGTGCGGGCAGCGGTGCTCTGTCTCGGCAACGAGTTCCCACCCTGCGGAGCTTGCAGGCAGGTGCTCGCTGAATTTTCACTGCCCGGCGGAGCCACCGAAATCACCTTCCTCCGCAACGGCAAACCCGTGACCCTTACCATCTCAGAACTGCTGCCTCAAACCTTCTCCCTGAGATGAAACGACTCCTTCCACTCCTCCTAGCCGGCAGCACCTTCGCCGCAGACCTCGTGCAGCACGCCCGAGAGCATCCTCAGGGCGATGCGGCATACAGCTTCGAGGTGGCAGCCTTCAAAAGTGACACGCGTGATCTGCCTATCGGCGTCTTTGATTCCGGCATCGGAGGCCTCACCGTGTTGGAGGCCATCCTAACGCTGGACGTCTTTCACAACGACACCCTCCAGCCCGGCAGCGATGGCAAACCCGACTTTGCCGAGGAGCGCTTCCAATACTTCGGTGATCAGGCCAACATGCCCTACGGCAACTACTCCAGTGCCGGGCGCACGGATTACCTGCGCGAACTCATCGTCAAAGACGCCATTTTTCAGCTCGGCAAACGCTGGTTTGATCCGCAGACGCAATCATTCCACCAGGATAAGCCACCCGTGAAGGCGCTCGTCATCGCCTGCAACACCGCCACAGCTTATGGCATCGAAGACATCCGCACGGCGCTGAAAGCGTGGGGCTTGCCCGTCATCGTGGTCGGTGTCGTCGAGGCTGGAGCGCGCGGCGTGCAGGCGGCACATCGCGAGGGAGCGGTGGGCGTGCTAGCCACCGTGGGCACCTGCGCTAGCGGAGCGTATCCGCGAGTCATTGGCCAAACGCTCGGACTCGCCGGGCGCAGCGTGCCTGCCATCACGCAGCAGGGCAGCGCGAATCTCGCAGGAGTGATCGAGGGAGATCCCGCCTTCCAAGAAAGCGTGGTAGAGCGCTGCACCGTCGATGTCCGTGAACTCATGCAGGCGCATGCAAAGAGCGGCGCAGCATCACCACTGAGCACCGTGGTGCTCGGCTGCACTCACTTCCCGCTCGTGCAGGCGGAGATTGATGCCGCGTTTGCGGCTTTGCGAGGCGAGGCGGCCTTTGAAAAGCTCATCGCTCCGAAGATCCAATATGTGAATCCCGCCGAATGGACGGCGCGGGAGCTTTTCCGCGAATTGGCCGCCGCCCAAATCCGGGCCAGCAGAAACACCGGACGCGACAGCTTTTACCTCTCGATCCCCAACCCACTGCGCAGCGATCTCAAGCTAACCGCCGATGGCGGATTGGAGAAGGGCTTCAAATACTCGCGCCAGCCCGGTGAGTTGGAGCGGGAAGACAGCGTGAACGCGCCCATGACACGCGAACGCATCCCCGCGACCACGAGAAAACTGATCGAAACCAAGCTGCCCGAAGTGTGGAAACGATTGGCCGAGTGACGACTCAGCGCACAGCGGTCACTGCCCCCTGCTCTGGTGAATTTGCAGTCCTGCCTACGGCTACAGGCGACGCTCTCTCACCTCTGCCGTGACTTCGGCGAGGAAGTCAGCAATGGGCTTCACGCCTAGGTCTCCCCGTTTGGCGTGACGGACGGCGACCCCACCTGCTGCGGCTTCTTTTTCACCGAGGACGAGCATGTAGGGCACTTTATCGAGCTGTGCATTTCGGATCTTGGCGCCGATCTTGTCGGCGTCTTTGTTCAGCGTGACGCGCAGGCCTGCGGCCTTGAGCTGGGCGAAGATGTCGTTGGCGAATTCGTCCACCTTTTCACTGATGGTGAGCACACGGATCTGCTCTGGGGCGAGCCAGGTCGGGAAATGACCGGCGAAGTGCTCGATGAGCACGCCGCAGAAGCGCTCCATGCTGCCGAAGGGAGCACGATGGATCATGACGGGGCGGTGCGGCTTGTTGTCGGGGCCGATGTAGCTGAGGTCGAAGCGCACGGGCAGGACGTAATCGACCTGCACGGTGCCGAGCTGCCATTCGCGACCGATGACGTCTTTGATGACGAAGTCGATCTTCGGGCCGTAGAAGGCGGCCTCGCCGGGCTCTTCGGTGAAGGGCACGCCGAGCGTGGCGGCGGCTTTGCGGCAGGCGTCTTCAGCGGCGTCCCACTTGGCGGGATCGCCGGTGAACTTGCTGCTGTCGGGATCGCGCAAACCCACGCGCACGCGGTAGTCGTGCATGCCGAGGGTGTTGAGCACGATCTTCACGAGCGAGAGGCAGCCGAGCACTTCGGCGGCGACCTGGTCTTCGGTACAGAAGAGATGCGCATCGTCCTGCGTGAAGCCGCGGACGCGGGTCAGGCCGTTGAGTTCACCGCTTTGCTCCCAGCGATACACAGTGCCGAATTCGGCGAGCCGCACGGGCAGGTCGCGGTAGCTGTGCGGCTGGCTGTCGAAGATCTTGATGTGATGCGGGCAGTTCATCGGCTTCAGCAGGAAGCCGTCGAGCAATTTGTCATCGGGCATCACGCGGTCTTCGGTGATGATCTCCTTACCTGCTCGCTCGTTGAGCTGCTGGCGGAGTTTGGCCGAGACGGCGCCGAGGCGATCCATGACCTCACAGCAGCCACAGCCTTCTTCCGTGACCTTGGCGAGGTCGTCGTTTTCGATGACTGGAGCGAACTGGCTGTCTTTATAATAAGGGAAGTGCCCGCTCGTCTTGTACAGCGCCAGCTTGCCGATGTGAGGCGTGAATACCTGGGAATAGCCCTGCTTGCGGAGCTCCTCGCTGATGAAATTTTGCAGTTCCTGACGCAGCACGGCACCATTGGGTGCCCAAAGGATGAGGCCCTGGCCCACATCTTCGTCGATGTGGAAAAGCTTCAACTCCTTGCCGAGGCGGCGGTGGTCACGCTTCTTGGCTTCTTCCAGACGCACGAAGTAAGCTTCGAGCTCTTCCTTGGATTCAAAGGCGGTGCCGTAGAGGCGCTGGAGCTGCGGTTTCGTTTCATCCCCCATGTAGAAGGACGATGACACCGAGGTAAGCTTCACGTTCTTGCACTTGCCGCTGTAGCCGACGTGCGGTCCGGCGCAAAGATCGATGAAGTCACCGTTCTGGAAGCAGGAGATCTGCTCGCCTTCAGGGATTTTGTCGATCAGGTCCAGCTTGAAGATGCTCGGGTTGCCTGGACGCTCGCTGAGTCCGCCGAGACGACCGCTCTCCGCCATGGCCTTCGCGTCTTCACGGCTGATGCCCTTCCACTCGAACTTCTGGTTCTCCTTGGAGATCTTTTTCATCTCCGCCTCGATCTTTTCAAAGTCATCCGGCGTGATGCGGTGCTTCATCTGGAAGTCGTAGTAGAAGCCGTTTTCAATCGGAGGTCCGTAGGCGAACTGGGCGTCCGGCCAGATGCGCAGAATGGCGGTGGCCATGATGTGGGCACAGGAGTGGCGGAGGCGCTCGATGTCGGTCATCTGAGCGCGTTGTTCGAGAGTCTTTCGTTCGGTGGACATGATTGGAAAAAGGGCGTGAACACTGGCGCAGGATGCGCGGGGTGCAAGGCGGATGGATGCCGTGAATGAAGCAGACCACCCGTTCTTAGTATGCCTCTGATGCTGTGATCGATCCTGCCAAGGGCCATCGCTTGATGATTTCTCGAATATGCTTCGTTTAAAATAGCATTTAAGAGTCCCGCCATGCAGCTTTCTTGAGCTTTGAGAGCATACTCGTATTCTTATACCATGCCTGAGCTTCCTGAAGTCGAAACGACCCTGCGTGGTGTCTCCCCTTACCTCGTCGGGCGAATTGTGCGTGAGGTGATCGTGCGGGACAAACGACTGCGCTGGCCGGTGCCAGACACGATTCATGAGCTGGAAGGCACGCGCATCACCGCAGGAGCGCGACGCGGGAAGTATCTGCTTTTCACCAGCGCCAGGGGGACGCTTTTGCTACACCTGGGCATGTCTGGCAGCCTGCGGGTGAGTGATCCGGCGACGCCTTGGAAGAAACATGACCACGTCGCCATCACCACGGATGAAGGGAAACAACTGCGTCTGCATGATCCACGTCGGTTTGGCGCGGCGCTGTGGATCGAGGATGATCCAGCATTGCATCCCCTGCTCTGCGATCTCGGCCCAGAGCCGCTAAGCGATGCCTTTTCCACCGCAGCACTGCACCACGAATGTGAAGGCCGAAGTGCGCCGATCAAAGCCGTGATCATGGATTCACACACCGTCGTGGGTGTCGGCAATATCTATGCCTGCGAGGCTCTATTCATGGCGGGCATCCACCCGAACAAGGCGGCGGGCAAGGTGACGAAACCACGGCTGTCGAAGCTCGTCTCCGCCATCAAAGAAGTGCTCGCGGCAAGTATCGAGATGGGCGGCACTACCTTGCGAGACTTTGTGAATGAGAAAGGTGAACCGGGATACTTCAAGCAGACGCTGCGAGTCTATGACCGCGAAGGAGAGCCCTGCCGAGTCTGCGGAACGAAGGTGAAGCGCTTCATCATGAGCAATCGCTCGACATTTTTCTGTCCGAAATGTCAGAAGTGAAGCTCCATCTGCCCGCCGAGTTGTGGGCGGCGAAAGTGAGCTGGGCTGAGCTCGGGGCGGCGATGCAGCATCCCGGCACGCTTGAGCGAAATCTTGAACATCTGCGCGACCTGATCTGACCAGACGCCCACGCCTTTGAGCCGCTTGCCGAAGTCACCATGAGACATCGTGCGGCCCTGCGTTTCCTCGATGCGCCCGAGCACTTTGTCCTTCATGCCAGGAAAGTGCTCTTCCAGCCAGAGGGCGAAGACTTCTTTCACACTGAATGGCAACCGCACGACGGTATAGCCAGCGAACTGCGCTCCAGCATCATGCGCTGACTGCATGATGGCAGGGATCTCGCTGTCGTTCAGTCCTGGAATGATCGGGGCGATGGAAACGCCGACTGGAATGCCTGCATCATTCAAGGAACGAATGGCCTCCAGCCGCATCTTTGGCGAAGACGCGCGCGGCTCCATCTTCCGTGCGAGATCGGCATCCAGCGTGGTGATGGAGATGTAGGCGGCGGTGGCCTGAAAGCGGGCCAGCTCGGCGAGGTGGTCTATGTCACGCGTGATGAGGTGGTTCTTTGTAATCAAAACCACCGGATGCCTGCACTCAGCCAGCACGGCGAGGCAGCCGCGCGTGATTTGGAGCTTCTTTTCCAACGGCTGGAAGGGATCGGTCACGCCACTGAGAGATAGATTCTCCGGCACATACTTTTCATGGGCGAGTTCTGAGCGCAGCAATTCAGCCGCATTTTCCTTGATGACGATGCGGCTCTCGAAATCCAGCCCAGCCGAGAAGCCAAGCCATTCATGCGTGGGTCGAGCGTAGCAGTAGGCACAGCCATGCTCGCAGCCGCGATACGGATTCAAACTCGCGGCGAAGGGAAGGTCGGGACTGTTGTGCCGCGAGATGATGGAACTGGAGTGATCACGGAAAATTTTCGTAGCCACTCTGGGCTGCTCTTCACCCGGATCATACTGCACCTGAAGTTCGGAAAATCGCTTCTCCGTATTCAGCGCCGCACCGCGCCCGTGCGGACGGACTCCCGGCAGGGGCGACGTCTTCATGAAAGCTCAGGTCAGGCTGCCACGCGTGACATCCAAGGCATCGTGACTGAGGAACGGAGACGAGCTTCAGCATTGAAAGCGACGAGTAGCAGCAGACTGAAGCCCAGATCGCTAAGCAGAGCACTGCGGAGGAATGTCCAAGTCGAAGCGTAGCCGGGAAGCCCCGTGGTTTGTGCCTGGACCCAGCCTGAGAGCGTCTTGGTGTATTCGGGCACGGCGAACCAGGCAGCGGTGTTGGTGATCAGATAAAAGATGACACTGCAAAGCACAACGCCGAGGAGCGACTGAAGCACACTCAGCCCACCACGCAGCCGCGAGGCGGTAAAGGCAGCAACAGCATAGATGACGTAGATCGCGAGACTCTCGACATCGAAGGCCGAGCCTGCTCCGAGAGCCGCGAGGTTGATGCCGAGCATGGCGAGCGGCCAAACGAACCAGGGCAGTGCCCGTGGCATGACAAGAGTTCCCGTGAAAGCCAGCGCCATCCAGGGGGAGAAGTTTGGCAGCAGGTTCATGCCCGGCGAGGTGAGCTTCAGCCAGCGCAGAACGAGCGCTGCGGCGATGAAGGCAAGCGGCAGCCAGAGAAAGGAGTAGGAGCGGCGGGAAGAGTCAGACATGGAGCGCGAGAATACGGACACTTCTACGCTCCGCAACCCTGGTGAAACAGACTTCCTGTGTCACATGAGTTCAAAAAAGGTCTTTTCCCTTGTGCCATTTCGTAATGTCGGGAGCTTTTACAACCAAGAGATGAACTCCGAACAAGAACATACCGAAAAGCATCCCGACTGGGGCCAAAAAGGCACTCGGATGCTGATCTCCCTGGCCTGCTTGATCGTTGTTTTGGCTGGCATGAAACAAGCGGCGGGAGTGCTGGTGCCTATCGTCTATGCCTTCTTCCTCGCAGTGTTAAGCTTTCCTCTGCTGCGCTGGCTGGTGAAAAAGCGCATACCCTCTCCCATCGCACTCGGCATCACCATGCTGGTGAATCTCGGCGTGCTGGCGGGCATCATCACCCTGGCCGTACGCCTGCTGATGAGCTTTAACAAAGATCTGCCACGCTATCTTCGTGGACTGCAAACCCACATGAACGAGTTCGCAGGCTGGCTACAGGACAATGGAGTCACCGATGCCAAAGCCGCCATCGACAGCCTCTTTGATTGGAATCAACTCATCAGCTACGCCACCCAGCAGGATGTGGTGAAGTCGCTCGGCGCCATGCTTGGCTCCACTTTCGGCACCGTGGCCACCATTCTTACCGGACTCATCATGGTGCTCATCCTGATGATGTTTGTACTCATGGAAGCCCAGGGGACGGAGCGTCGGCTAGTAGCCGTCCGTCAGGCAGGCGGACCCGACCTCGGCGGCCTGCTCCGCAGTGCCACGGACATTCAGAAATATCTCGGTGTGAAGACCCTCATCAGCGCCCTCACCGGCGTCCTCGCTGGCATCTGGTGCTGGTTCCTGGATCTCCAGTATCCCCTGCTCTGGGCCATCCTGGCCTTCGTTTTCAATTACATCCCCGCCGTCGGATCGAGTGCCGCCAGCATCCCCGCCATCATTGAGGCACTCGTCCAACATGGCACTGGCGGAGCCATCGGAGTGGCCATCGGCTACAGCCTCGTTAACTTTGGACTGGATAACTTCGTGCAGCCTCAGCTCCTGGGGAACCGCTTCGGTATCTCTGCTCTCGTCGTTGTCCTTTCGGTCATCTTCTGGGGCTGGCTGTGGGGACCGCTCGGCATGTTCCTGGCCGTGCCACTCACTATGGTGATCAAGGTACTCCTGGATAACAACGAGGAGTTTCGCTGGATCTCCATCGCCATGGCGCAGAAAAAAATCCGTCGTGGCGAAGTGGAGGTAGTGGGCTATGACATCGCTGACGGTGAACTCCTCGGTGCTGGAGCCAGCACGGAAATACCCGGGCGCCGTAAGTAAGCTGTTGGCAGGATTGACAAGACCTGCCGTCCACGCCAACACTCGGAGCGGTTCCGCAAACCATGCGGGTGTAGTTCAATGGTAGAACACGAGCTTCCCAAGCTTGATACGTGAGTTCG
>CAYMHJ010000172.1:0-7890 GCA_964390165.1 uncultured Prosthecobacter sp.
CCGCAGCTTTACTGGACCATCGACCGTCCGAAGCTCGGCTTTGCTACTTACTTCGACTGGTGGCTCGGCGAGAACACGCTAGGCCGTCACATCTGGCCGGGCATGAACACAAGTAAGGTGGGGGATGACCGGAAGGCGGGGGAGATCCTCGCGCAGATCAGCATCACGAGGTCGAGGCAGCTGCAAATGCCGCCAGGGCACTTTCACTGGAACTTCGGTGCATTGGACAAGGACCTCGGCAAGATCGGCACACTTTCCAAAGAGCGCGCCTACAACCTCCACACCATCCCGCCTGCGAGCCCGTGGCTGAGTCAGGTGACGCTGCCAGCTCCACGAGTGGAGCGCGTGGCGGATGGGAAAAAGCTGCGCTGGTTTTTCGATGACCTGCGCTGGGACAGCACGAACCGCTGGTGGGTGGTGCAGGCATTGATCGAGGGCAAATGGCAGACCATCGAAGTCGCCTTCCGCACTCAGCATGAGGCCGACTGGCCAAAAGGTGCCGCCGCAGTGGCCGTGCGTGCCGCCGGGCCATCCTGGGAATTGAGTGAGCCGGGTGTGACCTCTGGATTGTAGCCACCTTATCGATGCCTTTCGCAGGCTTGCAGGAAAGTCATAATCGGGGCAGCATCAGCATGTGATCCACGACTACGAAGTGCTGGAAAAGATCGCGGAAGGACCCCGCAGCACGGTGCATCGCGCCCGTGACCGTCGTAGCGGTCAGATGGTGGCTTTGAAGCGGCTGGGGGATGAATCGGATTATCAAGAGTGGGAACGTGAAGTTACCGCACTTGATCAGATCCGTGGGCTCAACGTGATTCAACGGCGTGAGAGCGGACGCCTGACCCATGGCGCTTATCTGGCGCTCGAATGGCTCGGTGGGCAGACTTTGGAGGCCAGGGCCAATGACCAGCCGCTTTCCTTGCATGACTTCTCCATGGTCGCCTCCAGTGCCTTGTGTGCGCTTCATTTAGTTCATCAGGCTGGGTTCCTGCATCGCGATGTGAAGCCCTCGAACCTGATGCAGGCGAATGACGGCGCGTGGAAGCTGATCGACTTTGGCGAAGCCCGCAGAATCGGAGATGCCTCCCAGCAGCCGCTCGTCGGTTCGATTCATGCCATGGCACCGGAGCAGTTTGAAAATGGCAGGCTTGATGAGCGCACCGACTACTATGCCCTGGGCTGCACCCTCCACTTTGCGCTCACCGGGCGGTTTGCCCATGCGGGTGAAACGACCCCGGAAGTGATCACCAGTCATTTGTATCCCGAACCGACAGGATTGGAGCAGGTTCGGCCTGATTTGCCACTGGCAGTAATTGTCTGGGTGAAGAGCTTGATGTCACGCCACCCGGAGGAGCGTCCGCAGAACCATCGGGAGGCATTGGATGCATTCATGTTCGCTTGTTTCGACTCGAACAGTTGACACCTCATCTCACTGCGCTAGCCTCAGGCTGCTCACAGAGCATGGCGAGGTAGCAAAGTGGTAATGCACTGGTCTGCAAAACCGGTATGCGCGGGTTCAATTCCCGCCCTCGCCTCCACTTGTTGAAAATCAACGATTTACACCTGGTTAAAGTGGTGAAACGGCTCAGGTAACAACGTCTGGTGACAACGTGTGCCAGTCTATTTCAGAATAAATCACGGGCGTTCTGAGGCAATTTGTGGCTCACTTTCGGCCTATGAAAACACTGTCTGTCGCCTGTCTCATCTATGCCCTGCTTTTCTGTTCGCCGTGCAAAGCGGTGGAGTATGTGACTTTGATTGCTGCCGGTCATGTCTGCTGTGAGCCTCCGGTCATTCGGTATAGTCAGACGATCACTCTCGGCGCTGGTGACTTTGCTGAATTGCTCGATGATTTGGAAATGCCGGGCAATTTGGAAATCAATGTGGGTGCTAGTTCATTGATTGTAGGTGGTGGCGTGAATGGCGGCTCATCAAGGCGTCTGAAGTTGGCTGGACCAGCAACTATCCGCCTTCGTGGTGAAGGCACTGGATCAAGTCCAAACATCGCCGTTTTCTCAATAACACGCGCCAATTCGGCGGCGAATGTGATTCCCGCTAATGCCGTCGTCATTCCAGATGATGCAGGTGGACAATATCAGGTCATCCTCGAATCGAGCACTGATTTGCTGAATTGGGCCGTTGCCAATCCCGGCACCTATGGCGGCAGCACTCCGAAACGCTTTTTCAGGACGCGAATCGTGAAGCTGAACTAGGCCCTTACTCTCCAGCTTCCCGCTTCCCTGAGGCGCTGCACGATGGCGCTGACAGTTCGCGGCATGGGCTCATCTCGCGGGATTTCACCGTCAAAGCGGGCGTAATGCCATGCACGGGCGGCTTTGACATCATTGCGGCGTCTGAGACGGCTAGCACTGGCGGCGGCGGCGTTCCGCTTTAGAGCGCGAGGATAGGCGCTCTGATAAACATCCGTGGAGCATGGCAGTCCAAAGCCTCTAGCGGCAAGCCAGCGGCTCCCTCGGTGCATGGCATGAGTCGAGAGCCGTGCAAAGTGGGCGTGCCTGTAGCTGATTGGCTTCTCCATTTGCCAGCGGAAGGGCGGCAGTTTTGCGCCCTCAGGTTTGCTAACAGTTTTGGCGATGCGAGACGGGCGGCCCACGTGCGGTTTCAGTGTCTCGATCTGAATCCATCCAAGGGCGGCTGCTTGCTCGATTTCCCAAGGCTGGACATGATATGATCGTGCTAAGGTGCGGACGGTCAAAACTCCGGCGTTCTTGTTCAGAACGCGTTGAATACGGGCGAGACGTTCACGGCAGAGTTTCGATTGGCACATCTGAAGCAGCTATTTTCTCTTCACGGGCTTCTCTCCTAGAATTAACTGGCGAAGCAATGGGCGGATTTTTTTATCCGTATGACCAAACTTGTTCATGTCTGCGCCGCTCGTTTTATACTCGATGGAGTTCACAAGGATCGGCCCCTGATGGAGACTGGCTTGGAAGTATTTCAGATACATAGCCATGTCCCATGACCAGTTGGCGGTGTAGGTCATGTAGTAACTATTGTCCGAAGGGGGCGCATCAACTAACTCGGTGACAATGCCCATAGCCTGAACTTGCTTCACGATTTCAGGCTGCATACCTGACATGTGAATCTTGTCATTCTTCACGATGGCTAGACGCGTGACTGGCGGATTCGGTATTGTGCCAGAGACTTTGACCGAGTTGCATTGGCAAAGTGGCAAACAAGCCAGCGTGAAAAGAATAATGTGTTTCATGGGTAGGGGCATTTCTAGCGGTTGAATCTATGAATTAGCAAATGAAGAAAATCTGGTGAGTTGGTCACTGCTAAAACTGTCAAAAGGGGCTTTTAGCAGTTTTGACAGTTCGCTTTCCCTCATTCGGTGAAAAGTTTGGGATGGGTGAGGTAGTCCACGCGAGGGCGTCCGCCTGTCTCGATCTCCGATTCTGAGAGCCAGCCGTGATCCACCAGCATGGCTAGCGCGGCTTTGATCGTGTCTCCATCGGTGAGGCCAGACTGCCACCTGAAGATGTTTCACGAGGTCTGAAACCACTCTCGCTGCTCATCCGGTACACATATTCGCGCAGCATTTCTTATCTGATCATCATTACATACAGCCACGTCCGCTGTCCCCATCATGACCGCATGGTGGAATTGCTGGCGTGACCCTATTTGGGCGGAAACTCGCCCCTCTACTCAATGGACCTTCCCAAGACACATGACTTCCAGTCTGTCCACCTGAGGGGGATAGGAAGCTTGGTCGTCTGCCTGCAGGATCGGCCCGAAGGCGGCGACTAAACCTCCCCTCGGGAGTTCACCTTCAAGACATCTGCCTCTTTGTTCGACAAGGTGGCAGATTCGTCTATTCTCGCGCCCCTTCTCAAACCCTATGAAAAAGAAAATCGTCCTCGCCTATTCCGGCGGCCTCGACACCTCCGTCCTCCTTTCCTGGATCAAAGAAACCTACGACGCTGAAGTGATCGCCTTCTGCGCGAACATCGGTCAGGACGACGAACTCAAAGGCCTGAACGCCAAGGCCAAGAAGACCGGTGCCTCCAAGATCTACGTCGATGACCTCCAGGAGGAGTTCGCCAAAGATTTCATCTTCCCAATGATGCAGGCAGGCGCGATCTATGAAGGCCAGTATTTCCTCGGCACCAGCATTGCACGTCCGCTGATCGCGAAGCGCATGGTGGAAATCGCCAAGGCCGAAGGTGCCACCGCCATTGGTCACGGAGCCACGGGAAAAGGCAATGACCAAGTGCGTTTTGAGCTTACCACCGCCGCCCTCGCTCCTGATCTGGAAATCATCGCCCCATGGCGCGACGAGCGCTTCCGCACTCAGTTCCCAGGTCGTGTGGAGATGATCAAGTACTGCGAAGACAAAGGCATCCCCATCCAGGCCAGTGCGAAGAAGCCTTTCTCCATGGACCGCAACCTCCTGCACATCAGTTACGAGGCAGGCATCCTAGAAGATCCCTGGTTCAACGCCGGTGATGTGAAGTATCGCGACTACTTTACCACGCTCTCCGTTTTCCCCGAAGACGCTCCTGACAAAGGCGAATACGTCGTGCTCGACTTCGACAAGGGCAACTGCGTCGCCGTAAACAGCAAGCCCATGAACCCGCTTCAGGTCATGAAGGCGCTGAACAAACTGGGGGGCAAGCATGGCGTGGGCCGCGTGGACATGGTTGAAAATCGCTTCGTCGGTATGAAGAGCCGTGGCGTTTATGAAACTCCCGGTGGTGCCATCCTTCACTTCGCTCATCGCCAGATCGAAAGCCTCACCATGGACCGCGAAGTCATGCATCTGCGTGACAGCCTTATCCCAGAGTATGCTAAGCTCGTTTACAATGGCTTCTGGTATGCGCCCGAACGTCTCGCCCTCCAGGCCCTCGTCACTGAGAGCCAGAAGAACGTCTCCGGCACCGTCCGCGTGAAGCTCTACAAAGGTGGCATCCATGCCGCCGGCCGTCAGTCCCAGTTCAGCCTCTACAATCCGCACATCGCCACGATGGAAGCGGACCCCACAAAGGCTTACAACCAGGACGACGCCACAGGCTTCATCCGTCTGAACGGCCTCCGCCTGCGCGTGAATTCCCGCGTGAACGGCACGAAGAATCTGGGCAACTGATCCAGGTCTGAATCAACTCCACCGCCAGTCGGATGCCCTGCATCTGGCCGGCGGTTTTTCTTGGCTTCACCTCACCAGCAGTTCCTCGCCGCGATAGATCACGCGTTCGACCAAGCCTTGCAGCGTCTTGTCGAGGAAGGGGGTGTTTACGCTCTTCGATTTCATGAACTCACGCGTGAAGGTGGTAGTGCGCGTGGGATTAAAGAGGATGAACTCGGCCACTCCGCCTTCTTTGACCGGCACGGACGCGAGCCTCATGAGGCGGCGGGGCTCGGCGCTGTAGCGCTTCACGATGAGGCCCCAGTCGAGGATGCCTTTGCTGATGAAGTGATGGTAGAGGCTGGGCAGCGCGGTTTCGAGACCGGTGATGCCGAAGGGGGCGCTGGCGAAGTCCTGGTTCTTCTCGAAAGGCGTGTGCGGTGCGTGGTCGGTGGCGATGACATCAAACCAGCCATCCTTGAGACCCTGTAGCAGTGCGGCGTTGTCTTCAGGCGTGCGTAGCGGCGGGTTCATCTTGTAGTGGGTGTCGTAGTTGCCGATGTGCTCGTGATTGAAGAGGAGATGATGCGGCGCGATCTCGCAGGTGACGCGGATACCGCGATCCTTGGCTCGCTTGATGGTGCCCATGCCGCGCTCTGTGCTGACGTGCTGGATGTTTAAATGTACACCTGTGAACTCAGCGAGGCGGACATCGCGGGCGATGCTGATCTCCTCGCTGATGCTGGGGATGCCGGGCAGGCCGAGGGAGTAGCTGATTTTTCCCTCATGCATGCAGCCTTTGCCTGAGAGTTCTTTGACCTCACAGTGGCTGGCAAGAGGCATGTCGAAGTCGCGCGCATACTCCATGGCGCGGCGCAGCACCTGGGGATTGTCCACGGGGAATCCGTCGTCAGTGAGCATGACTGCGCCTGCGCTTTTCATGCCGGCGATGCCTGCGAGTTCCTCGCCTTTGCGGCCCTTCGTGATGGCTCCGGTGGTGTAGATGCTGGCTCCGATGCTGGCCCGGCGGGCGCTTTCCAAAACGGTGCGGACGACGCCCGCGTTGTCGATGGCTGGCGAGGTGTTTGGCATCATGACGAAGCCGGTGACGCCGCCATTGATCGCGGCTTCCGCGCAGGTGGCGATGTTTTCCTTCTCCTCCTGGCCTGGCTCGCGGGCATGAACGTGGATGTCAAACATGGCTGGCATGAGAATTCGGCCCGTGCAGTCGATGACTGCGCAGTCTGTAACACCCGTGATCTGCGTAGCTACGCCGATGATCTTGTCCCCTTCGACGAGCACGTCTCCGAGCTGAAGTGTGGAGCTGTCTTCGGAGGCGATCAGGGCTTGGCGGTAGAGGCGTTTCATGCGGGAAGGTGTTCCGATGATGGCGAAGTCAGCGCCACGGGCAAGGGCAGGCTTTGTTCAGCGATGCCTCACAGCTTCACTTCACCATGGATCTTGCCGTTGCTGGCGTCCCAGACGTAAACTTTTCCCTCAAAAGTGCCCACGAAGACCCACTTCGAGTCACCTGTAATTGCCACGCATGTCAGAGGTTCGCTGATGCTGGTCATTTTACGTTCGGTGCTCGCGGCACTGCGCTGTGTGCCATCGTGCTTTTTCAAGTCAGTGTGCACACTGCCGCTGCCTTTGTCCGTGATTACGGCCAGCGATTTCCCATCGGGAGTCCAGTCGAGTGCAGAGAAGGTGCTCTTTTTGTCTCCGAGCGTGGCATCCTGCTCACGGCTGGCGACATCCCAGACCTTCACTTCACGATCCGCACTCGCTGTGGCGATCTGGGTGGCGTCATGATTAAAGGCTGCGGAGAGGACGTGATTAGTGTGCCCTTCAAAGAACGAGATGAGCTTCTGATTCGTGGTATCCCAGAGCTTCGCCATTTTATCAGCACCGCCACTGAGGAGCCTGTCGCCTTTATTGGAGAGCTGGAGAGACAAAACATTGTCCTCGTGGGCTTTCCAGGTGGTGATGAGCTTGCCCGTCGCAGTTTCAAACTTGCGGATGAAGCCCGCGCCGCCGGTCTCACCATCTGCTGCAAAGACCGACGTGCCTGTGGAGTCAAAAACGACGGCGGTGATGCTGCCAACGAGTGAATCTGTGAGTGGGCGGACCTGCATCAGCGTGGTGGCGTCCCAAAGAACGAGCCGCTGGAAGCCGCCTGAAAGGATCCACTTCCCATCGCGGCTCCAAGCTAGTGAGGTCACGGGCTCTGTGTGCCCTTCCAGCTTGCCCAGCACAGGCCGCTCTGGATTCGAGAGATCCACCAGCATCACGGAATTTGCCCGTGCGATGGCGAGACGCTTTTCATCCGGCGCGAGCACGAGCGCGAGCACGGGCTGATAGCTTGCAGGCATGGTGGAAAGCTTCACCAGCTTTGGCTTTGGAGCTTCATCGAAGACAGAGGCATCCCACGCAGCACCACCATCGATCCAGGATTTCAAAGCAGCAATCTCTGCGGCAGTGAGATCCTTCTTCGGCGGCATGTGAGGATCGCCATCCTTCAGGCAGAGCTGGTAAAGCAGGCTTTCGGCAGCTTTGCCGGGCTTCACGGGCACACCGTTGTCACCGCCCTTCATCATCTTTTCATGCGTGGTCAGCAGGAGCCCGCCTTTGGCTTTGCCAGGCTTGTGACAGCCCACGCATTGGTCCCGCAGTACACGCATGGCGGGTTTGGGATCAGCGTGGAGCAGGGCTGGGAGGAGGAGGCTGGCGAGCAGAAGTCGGGCGGAGTGCGGCACGCAATCAAATACGTTCCATGCACACCGAGTCCTTGCGCCTCACTCGCC
>CAYMHJ010000172.1:7900-13406 GCA_964390165.1 uncultured Prosthecobacter sp.
GCTGGATAGGGCCCGATAAGAAACAAATGACATGGCGGAGGAACACCCGCCTCACTCGCCAATCCACACGGGGGTTCCCGCGGGCACGAGATCGAAAAGCTCGATCACTTCGCGGTTCCGCAGGCGCACGCAGCCGTGGCTGAGCGGCCTGCCGACGCCGTTTTCGTTGTTCGTGCCATGGATGTAAATGTAGCGTTGGAACGTGTTCGCATTTTGCGGCTCTGTGCCATGCAGCCAGAGGATGCGCGTGAGCACGAGGTCTGACTTTGTCTCCATGCCTGGTGTCCAAAGGCCCACTGGCTGGCGGGACTTGAAAATGGTGCCGCATTCCGCTGCTTCGCCATGCTTTTCTTTTACGATGAAGCTGCCAAGTGGCGTCTTGTTGCTGCCTTCCATGGACCCCAGGCCAAACTTGGAAGTGGAGCAATCCCAGGATCTCACCAGGCGCTGTCCGTCATACAGATGCAGGCGCTGGGTGCCGATACTGACTTCGATACGAGGGGAGACTGGAGTCATGTTGGCATGATGGGACACGGATCTTGTCGTTCAAGATCGTTTTGCCACGCAAGAACGGTGCATTGATGGGCAAGGCAGGACGAGAAGCACCGTGCAGCCAGCGCTTGAATGCGGCACAATGGAAGTTTTCGCCGTCACCATCTTTGTCAGCCTTATGTTCGCCGTGCTTTTCGCGGCTTTGTTCCTGGCCGAGCGCACGCAGAAGCGGCGCGGCAGCATCGAACAGATGGCTCTTCTCCCACTCGACGAGGCAGGACGCCTCTCTGTCGCCAATCACACTCACTCCCCCTCCCATGACTAGCACATCCGCCACTAAAGTACCCATCGAGTTCAACGACAAAGTCGTCCGCCAGTTCATGCTGGCCTCGATCATCTTCGGCGTCGTCGCCATGCTTGCAGGGGTTTTCATCGCCAGTCAGTTGAACTTTCACCAGCTCAATCTGGCTGAATGGCTCACCTTTGGCCGACTTCGTCCGCTGCACACCAATGCCGCCATCTTCGCCTTCGTGGGGAACATGATGTTTGCAGGCATCTACTACTCCACGCAGCGTCTCTGCAAATGCCGCATGGGCAATGACACCCTTTCAGCTATTCATTTCTGGGGCTGGCAGGCGATCATCGTGGCGGCAGCGATCACGCTGCCGCTCGGTTTGTCACGTGGGAAGGAATACGCTGAACTCATCTGGCCCATCAACATCGCTGTGGCCCTGATTTGGGTGGTCTTTGCCATCAATTTCTTCCTCACCCTTCATAAGCGCAATGAGCCCAGCCTCTATGTGGCACTCTGGTTCTATATCGCCACCATCGTTACTGTGGCGATGCTCTACATCGTCAATCATCTCTCCATCCCCACGAGTTGGACACACAGCTACGGCATTTTCGCCGGCGTGCAGGATGGTCTCGTCCAGTGGTGGTATGGTCACAATGCGGTCGCCTTCTTCCTCACCACTCCCATTCTCGGCATCATGTACTACTTCCTGCCGAAAGCGGCGGAACGTCCGGTCTATTCATATCGCCTCTCCATCGTTCACTTTTGGTCCTTGGTTTTCCTCTACATCTGGGCGGGACCGCATCATCTCCTAAACACCGCGCTGCCAAAGTGGCTGCAAATGCTCGGCATGTTTTTCAGCCTCATGCTCTGGGCTCCGAGCTGGGGGGGCATGCTCAATGGACTTCTCACCCTGCGGGGTGCCTGGGACAAGCTCCGCACTGACCCGGTGATCAAGTTCTTCATCGCTGGTGTCACCTTTTACGGCATGTCCACCTTTGAAGGACCGCTCCTCTCGATCCGTGCTGTCAATTCTCTCTCTCATTACTCCGATTGGACGATCGGCCACGTCCACAGCGGCGCCCTCGGCTGGAACGGCTTCATGGCTGCAGGTCTCTTCTACTGGCTGGCTCCTCGCCTTTGGAATACGAAGCTGTATTCCGTCAGCATGGCGAACTTTCACTTCTGGATCGGCACCTTTGGCATCCTTCTCTATGTCGTCGCCATGTGGATCAGCGGTATCATGCAGGGTCTCATGCTGAACCAGGTCACGGCAGATGGTTTGGCATTGAAAAACACCTTCCTCGATACTCTCCAGGCCATCCGTCCACTGATGGGTCTGCGTGTCATCGGTGGTGCCATGTTCCTCGTCGGCTGGATCGTGATGTGCATCAACCTTTGGAAAACCATCCGCTCCGGCAAGGCCACCAATGAAGTCCGCGAGATCGCCGTGCTTCAGCGCGGAACCGTCGATACCATGGGCATGAAGGAGACCTTCATCAATGACCCGCTCACCTACACCGTCGGCGGACTGCTCCTGGTCTTCGGCTGGATCTTCCTGCCTCCGGGTGCCGACATTACCTCACTGTTATGTGCCATCATTTTCGGATTCATGGCGGTGCGTCGCTTCCAGCAGACGAGTAAGACCTGGGCTTTCTGGTACGAGAAGCTTTTGCACAACTATCTGCCCTTCACTGTGCTGACCTTTGTGGCCGTCGTGATTGGTGGTCTGATCCAGATCATTCCCACGGTCACCGTGAACAGCGCAAAGAACGTCGAGGACCGCATCCAGAAGCTGTATGAGCCGCTCGAACTCGCCGGCCGTGACATCTACGTCAGTGAAGGCTGCTACAACTGCCACTCGCAGATGATCCGCACTCTCGTGCCAGACGTCATGCGCTATGGCGACTACTCCCGCCTTGGCGAAAGCATCTACGATCATCCCTTCCAGTGGGGCTCGAAACGAACCGGCCCCGATCTCGCCCGTGAAGGCGGCGTGCGTCCCGACTCCTGGCACTACGAGCACATGATGGACCCACGCTCCATGTCCCCTCAGTCAAACATGCCTCCGTATGCGCATCTCAAGGACAAGCCATTTGATCAAAAAGCCCTGCCCAAAAAGATCGCCGTGCTCCGCCAGCTTGGCGTGCCTTATCCGCCGATGGACGCCACTGCCATCAAGATGAAGGCGCTCGAACAAGGCGTGAAGATCGCGGAAGAGCTGAAAAAATCCAACATCCAAGTCCGTCCCGACAGCGAGATGGTGGCCATCATCGCCTACCTCCAGAAGCTCGGCCAGTTCGAACAGCCAGCCGTGGAAGATACGCTCAAAGCAAAGGGGCAGGGTATTCCATTCCCGCTTAGCCCGGTCATTCCTGACAAGGTCCGTAGTGCCGCAGTCCTCAAGTAACCTCGAACATCTCCCGCCATGTACAAGCGCATCATTTATGAAAACTGGCACGTCATCGTGCCCCTGCTTTCCTTCGCCACCACGGTTCTCGTCTTCGGCATCATGACAGTTCGCGGCATGCTCCTGCGCAAAGATAAGGCCGAACACATGTCCAACCTGCCACTCGAATAACAAGCCATGGACTCCCAAAAACCAAACTCTTCCAACGAGCCGCAGCTTCGCGATCACGTCTATGACGGCATTCAAGAGTATGATCAGAAGCTTCCGAACTGGTGGCTCTTCACCCTCTACATCACCATCGTCTGGTTCGTCGTCCACTGGCTCTGCTACTACCAGTTTGGCATCGGCAGCAGTGACACAGACGCCATCGATAAAGTCGTGGCCGAGATGCAAATCGCGCGAGACAAGCAGATGGAAGCCATCGATGACAAGCAGCTCTGGGAAATGTCCCGCGATCCCGTCGTGGTGGCGGCAGGCAAGGCCACCTTCATGACCCCAGGCATGTGTGTCACCTGCCATGGACCTGATCTCACCGCGACACTCACAGGAGTAAAACTCCCCGGCCTGCCGCTGCACGATCAGGAATGGAAATTTGGCGGCACACCCACGGAGATCTTTAAGATCGTTCGCAAAGGCTCCCCTGACATTACCAAGGGCATGGCGGCCTGGGAAGGCGTGCTCGGCATGAAACGTGTCAGTGAAGTTGTTGCCTTCATCCTCAGTCATCACAAGGAAGGCGAGCCTATCACCCGCGCACCGGATGCTCCGCCAGTGGGGGGAGCGGCCGCACCTGCCACGAAATGATCTCCGACGAAAAGAGGCACCTCGTGCGCCAGCACATGGAGTCCATCTTCCGTGTCTGAGACGTTTGTTATGAAGTCACTGGTGCGGAAGAATTAATCCGCAGCACTCGATTCCTGTTATCACGAACTCAGACATGTCGAGTCGTCGCAAATATCTCAATTACACCACGCCCTGGGGCGTGAGTCTGTCGCCAGTGGCCAAGGCGGGTTGGTCTGCCTTTTTGATTCATGAAAGCGGCTATCAGGCAGCACTGGAGAACTGGAACCATGAAGGCGTGGACAGCCCCTTTTGGCGGCTTTATCACAACCCGAAACCCGGCTGCTGCATCCGGTTCAAAGGTGAGGACATCGCCCTTGAACCACATCACTTCGTGCTAATTCCCGCGAACACGATCTTCGACTGCTGCGGGCCGGTGCCAGCCTGCCATTTCTGGCTGCACTTCACCGTGACTCGTCTCGCAGGCGAGGTGCCAGAAGTGCCGGTCATTCTGCAGGCCACACCTTTGCTTCGGGCAATGGTCTCCGCCGCCATCGAGACCCATCAGCAGCCTGCGGGGGATGGCCGTGATCAACGACTCTATCATCAAAGCTCCGCCCTGTTGCACGCCGCCTTTGCCGAATGGGACATGCCTCCTAGCCCCGCAATGCCAGAACGATTGATCGAGGTGCTGGAACTCATCCAGCGGGCACCGCATTCGGATCTCTCGAATGGGTTTCTCTCCGAGCGCAGCGGCATGAGCCTGGAGAAGTTCATCCGTTCCTTTCGAGAGCACACGGGGATCACCCCTGCCGCCTATGTTTTAAACACCCGGCTGCGACTCGCGGGCGAGGCACTGGCACTGACCGAGAAGACCATAGACCAGATCGCCGTGGAGAATGGATTTCCCAACAGGCACTACTTCACGCGCATGTTCGCACGCCAGTTCGGCTGCGGTCCAGCGGAGTTCCGCGCTCGCCAGCATCGCCGGCGCGGACTGTAATTACAGTGCGGCGCGGTAGAGATCGGCAAAGTCCTTCACCTTTAGCGGGCGCGGATTGAACTGAGCCGTCCACTGCTTCATCGCCATCTCCGCAAGTGCGGGGATGTCTTTCTCCTTCACACCATACTGTGAAATCTTGACCGGCATCTTCGCTTCCCAGAGCAGCTCGCTGATACGGCCGGCCAGGTCACCATCGAAGTAGCTTTCGTAGATGGCGGCGATTTCGGAGATGGTGCAGTTGAAGCGGATGACGTGGGGCAGCATGACGCCGACGGCCTCGCCATGGACGACCTTAAACTTCGCCGTGAGAGGATTGGCGCAGGAGTGCGCAGCACCGAGCATGGAGCCTTCGATGGCGGTGCCGGCATAGGCGGCGCCGAGCAGCATCATGCCCCGGGCATCCAGGTTTTTCGGCTCGCGCAGCACACGGCTGAAGCCTGCATGAAGAAGGCGGAAGCTCTCGCGTGAAAACACGGTGGAGAAGGCATTGCGCTTGTTGGTGACGGCCGTTTCGAGCGCGTGGGAGATG
>CAYMHJ010000173.1:0-13366 GCA_964390165.1 uncultured Prosthecobacter sp.
AACATCACCGGCCAGACGATCAACATCGACGGCGGTCAGGTGATGCATGCGTGATGTTCAGGCGTGCGAACTCCGGCACAAAGTGGTCGCAATCGGCGATGGCCAATTTCCACTGACATGGACGACGAGCGTCCTGCCTTTGTGTTCTTACCTGAGTTGAATGGGCATCTTGCTCCCCTGGATTGATTTTTGAAACGACGTCCGGCCCTAGGCCAGCATCCGCCGTGCCCGCCATGGGGTGATGATCCCACGGATTCAATCGGCGGCTGGCCCTGAAACGTCTGCCACTGCGGCGGAGGGGAGTTCTTTCGGCAGGTCAAGCCTGGCGGCTCCGATGCGGCTGTCGGCCATGCCGTAATACACATCGAAGCGATCCGGTTGACCGAGATCGTCGCGGCGGTCGATGCCGGTGGGGAAGACGACATTCGGCACGATGCCATGCCTTTCCTCATGCAGCAGCGGCTCCAGCACTGGCTTGGCTGAGCGATAGCGGATGACATGCGGCTGCTCTTTGGAGAGGATCATCACGCCTGCCGAGTAGCACAGCGGATGCTTGGGAGCACCCGGCGCATCCACCTCATGCACACCATGATAGAGGGTCAGCCAGCCATGGCGGGTTAGAATGGGCGGTGTGCCGCCGCCGACCTTTAGCATCTCCCAGGGATACACGGGCGTGGCGAGCCGGTGATGCGAGTTAAACAAGCCGAGGGGCTGCGGCTCCACGTCTGCGTTTGGCATCGGGCAATGGGAGATCCAGATGCTTTCATGATCCAGATCCACCAATCGAGATTCTCCCTCTGAGACGGTTTCCTCCGGCAACGTGCCCGGGAAAAGCGGGCGATGCAGCAGGGCCATTTGCAGTTTCCCGGCATGATTCGGCACGGCGACAGGAAAGACGCTGGCGTCCTTGTTATAAACATGAGCAAAGTCGATGCCGCGATACGGTTCAAAGGTGGCGAGGCCAAGCCGGGTCCAGTGAAACAGGTCCTTCGAAGTCGCCAGCGCGATCCTTGCGCCAATGGTGGAAAGTGCGGAGTAGGTCATCACATAGCGCTCCAAGGGCTCCACGAAAGTGATGCGCGGATCTTCGCAGCCGCCACCACCGTGGGGAACGAGTTCGTAGTCGGCCTCAGGCTCCAGCGCGATGCCGAGGCGCTCCACGCCGGTGGGATCGCCAGCCGCGTTGAAGATGACTCGCGCGATGCCAATGCGTGAAAAGTTCCCCGCTGCGACGAGGCGAGGAAAGAGATAAAGCTCACCATCCGGTCCACGCACCGCCGCCGGGTTCAGTACGCCTTCGGCTTCATGTGGATTGCCCGGTTCCGGCTCCATGATCACACCCAGTCGCTGCAATTGGAACTCACTCACCGTTTCTTTCCTCTTGGGTCATCAGGATTAAAGACAGCGGCCCTCTCCTGAGCGATGCCTTTCCAGACGGCTTGCCCGCACGTTCCGCCGGAATCTCCCCGCCTTCGTTCTCCCAGCGTTGGATCGAATTCGGCTTCATGGACATGTGGCCGGGAGCGATGGGCAGCACTGCGAGGGGAGATGCTTCTTCAGCTGTGCAGTTACCTTGCACAATCACTGGCACCTTGAGTGGATGCGGGTCGCTGCCGAAAATGCCGAGTTTCATGGCTTTTCGGAGGCAGGTCGTGCCGTTTCGTGTGCCCAGTAGCCATCGCGGCCATAGTGCCGGAACAAGCCGCTCTCGTAGCTGCGGGAAAGGAGGGCTTCGTCCGTGTATTCGGGTGAGGCCTTGATGGCTTCGCGGGCGAGTTTGACGTGGACTTTCAGCTCGCTCCAGCTCACACGCTCGATCCACTCCGGTGAGATCAGCACCTTCTTCCCCGGCCACCAGTTCCGGGTATCCACGACGAGGTAGCGGATGGCCCAGGTCTCGTCATCGATGATGAAGTCCACCACATGACCGATCTCGCCATCCGTCGCCTGGAGGTTGTTGCCCGTCACCGCATCCGTGCTGCGCAGATGCGCATCCCAGGACTTCTCCGCGTCCGTCGGCGTGTTCCATTGATTGGGGTCACGCACGAGATACGGGTAAGCGCCCCACATGAGCGGACCGCCCCAGTACATCGGCCAGCCGTAGTAGCCATTGTAGTTCAGCTCGAACTGGCGGGAGACGGGCTTGTCACTGTCGAGCGACGGGCTTTCCTCGATCTGCTGCCTGGTCAGGTTGACGGCGATGGTGTCGTCTTCTTTGATCGCGGCGACCAAGGCATACGGAGAGATCAAAACCTGCCTACCGGTGAGCCAGCCGCCGGTGTCTGCCACGAGGTAGCGAATGACCCAGTGCTGGTCGTCGAAGTAAAATTCACTGACTGCGCCGATCTCGCCGTCTAGGCTGTCCAGTTTGAATCCTTTGAGTGCGTTTGCTGTGAGTAACATGAGGGTGGGGGTGGTTTTGCCAGCGCAATGATGAGGCTGCTGGCGGGTTTATCGGAGGGTGATGTTGTTGAAGACCTGGTTTGCGCCGCCCTGGTAGGCGGCCTCGGTGGCCTTGTGATAAGCGAACCAACTGTCGGCTTCGCCAGTGAGTGTCGCGATGCCGTTGACCACGCTGACAGTGATGGCATCGCGCTCGACCCACGGACTCCAGTAGATCTGGTCTTCGATGTCATCCTTTACCTCACGGCCGCCGACATAGGGCCAGGTGGAGTACGAATGAATGAGTGGGCGGAGTTTCATGACCTAGTCCATTGGTTGTTGTGTTTGCAAATTTCGGCGCACGACAAGCGGCACCGACTCGCCATGACAGACTGAGGCAGTGGTGACTGCTTTGCCATGGGTTGAAACCCCACCACTGGGTTGATGCCTGCGCAGAGACTGGCCAGCCTATTTGTCATCCCCACTTCCAGTCCAAGATCTCCGGCATGTCCTCGCCGTGCTCTTCGATGTGGCGTTTGTGCTCGATGAGGCGGGACTCGAGGTGCTGCCGCATGGCCTGGCCTGATTCACCGGTCTGTGGCAGGTGCTTCAATGCGGAAAGGGCGAGGTGGAAGCGATCGAGTTCGTTCAACACGGTCATGTCAAAAGGCGTGGTGGTGGTGCCTTCTTCTTTGTAACCGTGGACGTGCAGGTTCGCATGATTGGTGCGGCGATAGGTGAGACGGTGAATCAGAGTCGGGTAACCGTGATGGGCGAAGATAATGGGTTTGTCCGTGGTGAACAGCGCGTCGAAATCCGAGTCACTGAGGCCGTGCGGATGCTCCGTTTGCGGCTGGAGCTTCATGAGATCGACCACGTTGATGACGCGGATTTTCAGATCGGGTAGATGAGTGCATAGCAGCTCCACTGCTGCGATGGTTTCCAAGGTGGGCACGTCACCGGCACAGGCCATGACGAGATCCGGACCGCCCTCCGCATCGTTGCTGGCCCAGGGCCAGATGCCGATGCCAGCGGCGCAATGCTGGATGGCCGCATCCATGTCGAGCCACTGGGGCGTGGGTTGTTTGCCTGCCACGATCACATTGACGTAGTTGCGGCTGCGCAGGCAGTGGTCGGTCACGGAGAGCAGGGTGTTCGCATCCGGCGGCAGGTAGATGCGGATGATCTCGGCCTTTTTGTTGGCGACGACATCAAGGAACCCAGGGTCTTGATGGCTGAAGCCGTTGTGATCCTGCCGCCAGACATGCGACGACAGCAGGTAGTTCAGCGAGGCGATGGGCCGCCGCCATGGGATCTTGCCCGCGACATCCAGCCACTTGGCGTGCTGGTTGAACATCGAGTCGATGATGTGAATGAAGGCCTCGTAGCAGGAAAAGAAGCCATGGCGACCCGTGAGCAGATAGCCTTCCAACCAGCCTTCACACTGATGCTCGCTTAGTACTTCCATCACCCTGCCATCCGGTGCCACATGGTCGTCCGTGGCAAGCGTGGCCGCTGTCGAGCAACGATCCGTCACTTCAAAGACGGCGTTCCAACGGTTCGAGTTCGTCTCATCCGGGCTGAAGATGCGAAAGTTGCTTCGGTTAAGCCGGATGACATCGCGAATGAGCCGCCCCTGGACGCGAGTGGCCTCGCCCAGCACGGTGCCGGGCGCTGGCACGGTCATGGCGTAGTCACGGAAGTCTGGCATGGCGAGATCCTGCAAAAGCCGACCGCCATTCGCATGTGGGTTGGCGCTCATGCGTTGTTTGCCCTTGGGCGCGAGATCGGCAATCTCATGGTTCAGCCTGCCTGAGGCATCGAACAACTCCTGTGGGCGATAACTTTGCAGCCTGCGTTCCAAAATCGCCACATGGCCCGGCTGATCCATGTTTCCCATGGGCACCTGATGCGAGCGGAATGTGCCTTCCGTCAGCTTGCCGTCCACCTCCTTCGGCCCGGTCCAGCCTTTCGGTGAATTAAGCACGATCATCGGCCAGCGCGGACGTGTTTGACAGCCGTGCTCGCGGGCTTCGAGCTGGGCGCGTCGGATGTCCTGCACCACCGCATCCAGCGTCGCTGCCATGGCCTGATGCATGGCATTGTCATCGTTCTGAGACTCGACGAAATAGGGCGTCCAGCTGTAACCACGCATGAGCTGGTCCAGCTCCTCACGCGTGATGCGCGCCAGCACGGTGGGACCGGCGATTTTGTAGCCGTTGAGGTGCAAAATCGGCAGCACCGCGCCATCAGTCACGGGATTGAGAAACTTGTTGGAATGCCACGCCGTCGCCAGCGGGCCGGTCTCAGCCTCGCCATCGCCCACGACGCAGGCCACGATCAAATCAGGATTGTCAAACGCCGCGCCGAACGCGTGTGAGAGCGAGTAGCCAAGCTCACCCCCTTCATGGATCGAGCCAGGAATCTCCGGCGCGACATGACTCGGGATGCCCCCCGGAAACGAGAACTGCTTGAACAAGCGCTGCATCCCCGCCGTGTCCTGAGTGATGTCAGGATAGATCTCGCTGTAGGTGCCTTCGAGGTAGGTGTTCGCCACCAAACCCGGTCCGCCATGACCTGGCCCGGTGATGTAGATCGCGTCCAGGTCATGCGCTTTGATGACACGATTGAGGTGCGCATAAATGAAGTTCAGCCCCGGCGTCGTGCCCCAGTGCCCGACGAGACGCGGCTTGATGTGCGCCAGCGTGAGCGGCTCCTGCAGCAATGGATTGTCGAACAGATAGATCTGCCCGACCGAGAGGTAATTGGCGGCTCGCCACCAGGCGTCGATGAGGTGGAGGAGATCGGGAGACAGAGTGTTCGATTTCATAAGTGATTTGGGTTTCGCTTCGGAGTGGTCACGGCTGCGTCTCTCTTTCCCGCCGCGCCTTCCGCACGACTTTCACCAACTCCAGAACCACCAGGGGGATGGTGCCGACGGCGATGAGGAGGAGTCCTTCGGTGAATGGGATCGGCGTGGTCTTCAGGAAGCGTCCGATGGTATCGTTGTGATGGCTCCAGATTTGGAAGCCGTAGGAGGCGGAAACGACGAACAGCAGATTCAGGTTCGTGAACAAGGAGATGCGCCAGACGGGCTTGGTCTCGCTGCGCGCGCCGAAGGAACGCAGCAGTTCGGCGAAGACGAGAACGGTGAAAGCCTGGGTGCGGGCCACCTCCACGGTTTGCGTTTGAAGACTGTAAAAATAGACCGCAAAGGCCACCCCCGCCGTGAGAAGGCCGGTGAGAGCCATGGTGCGGAGAAAGCTGCGGTTCGTGAGACGCTCGGACGGCGGACGGGGCGTCCGTTTCATCACGTCGGGATCGATAGGATCGGTAGCGAGGCAGAGCGCGGGCAGACCGTCGGTGACGAGATTGATCCAAAGCAGATGGATCGGCAGAAGAGGTGTGGGCAGGCCGATGATCACGCAGACGGTCATGAGCAGAAGTTCCCCGGTATTGCCTGCCAGTAGGTATTGCAGTGTCTTGCGGATGTTGTCGTAAATGCCGCGTCCTTGCTCGATGGCGGCCACTATCGTCGCGAAGTTGTCATCGGTGATGATCATGTCCGAGGCCTGCTTGGTGACTTCCGTGCCGGATTTCCCCATGGCGATGCCGATGTCGGCGCCTTTGATGGCTGGAGCGTCGTTGACGCCATCGCCCGTCATCGCCACCACTGCGTCGTTCGCTTTCCATGCGCGGATGATCCGCAGTTTGTGCTCGGCGGTGACGCGGGCATAGACGGCGATCTTTGAGACGCGTTTGTGGAGTTCGTCGTCGGACATCTTGTCCAGCGCCACTCCCGTCATGGCTGCTTCATCGTCGGCAGCGATGCCGAGGTCTCGCGCAATGGCGGTCGCGGTGTGCGGATGGTCGCCGGTGATCATCACGACGCGAATGCCGGCAGCGCGGCATTTGGCGATGGCGTCCCTGGCCTCCTGACGCGGGGGATCATACATTCCTGACAGCCCCACGAACACGAGTTCCCGTTCCACCGCATCTGCCGTCAGTTCCTCGGGTGCGGCTTCGTCCATGTCACGAAAAGCTGACCCGAGGACGCGCAAGGCCTGCTGGGCCATCGCGGTGGTTTGAGCGAGGATCTGTTTGCGATCCTCTTCGGTGAGGGGGCGAATGCCCTCGCTCGTATAGAGTTGGGTGCAACGTTCCAGCAAAGGGCCGGGTGCGCCGTTGACGAGCGCACGGAGCTTTCCGTCCGGCAGCTTGCGAAGCATCGCGCTGCGTTTGCGATCCGAGTCGAAGGGGATCTCGTGATGTTTTGGCATCTCCTTTTCGATGCTTTCAACGCTGCCTCCGGCCTTGATGCCTGCAACGAGCAGCGCGCCTTCGGTGGGATCGCCGATGACTTTCCATGTGCCGCCTTCCTCGGTGAGATGCGCGTTGTTGCAGCCGATGAGGATGGTCGCGAGTTCATGCAACGGTGCGGCATGCGCTGCTTCCGCCTTCTTGCCGTCGAAACGCACTTCGCCCTCCGGTCCGTAGCCTTCACCGTTGACCTCAAAGCTTTGACCCGCGACGTAGAGAGCGCGGACGGTCATCTGACCGACCGTCAGAGTGCCAGTCTTGTCCGTGCAGATCACCGTGGTGGAACCGAGCGTCTCCACGGCTGCCAGTTTGCGCACCAGCGCATGATGGCGAGACATGCGCAGCACGCCGAGTGAAAGCGCCACCGTGACGATGGCGGGCAAACCTTCCGGCACGGCAGCGACGGCGAGGCTGACTGAAGTCATGAACAGCTCCATGAGCGGCGTCCCGCGCAGCATCCCGAGCGCAAAAAGCAGCACCACGATGCCGAGCGTGGCCCACACGAGGATGCGGCCAAACGAGTCGAGCTTGTTCTGCAGCGGGGTCTTCTCGTTGCCCGCCGTTTCAATCAGTCCCGCGATACGGCCCAACTCCGTGTCCATCGCGGTTCCGACGACGACGGCCTCGCCCGTGCCCGCCGCCACGCTCGTGCCCATGAACATCATGTTATCACGGTCCCCGAGAGGAATGTCGTTCCCTTCCAAAATCCCCGGCTGCTTCGTCACCGCCTCCGACTCTCCAGTCAGCGCCGACTCGATGCACTTGAGCGAGGCCGCGGTGAGAAGCCGGGCATCTGCGGCGATCAGATCACCTGCTTCCAACGCGAGGATGTCACCCGTAACGATGTCCGAGGCTGTAATCGAAGCGATCTGCCCATCGCGCCGCACCTTGGCCTGAGGAGCTGTCATCTTCTTGAGTGCGGCGATGGACTTCTCCGCATTGTACTCCTGATAGAATCCGATGGCCGCATTGAGCACGACAATGGCCAGGATGGCGAAGGCATCAATCGCCTCGCCCAGGACGCCGGAGATGATGCCCGCCACGATCAAAATCCAGATGATCAGGCTCTTGAACTGGCCGAGAAAAATCTGGAAAGGGCTGATGCGCTTGCCTTCGGTCAGCTCATTCGGTCCGTCCGCCGCGAGACGTTTGGCGGCCTCCTGCGCTGACAGTCCGGTCGTGGACGAGCCAAGCTGCGTCAGCACGACTTCGCTGGGCAGATTGTGCCAAGCCTTGCCTGCTGGTGTTTCGTCGATGTCTGCAGGGGTGGTCATTCGATGCCTCCGAGTGCAGAGTTGCTTTGCACACGCTCCCAATTGGCTTCAGCACTCGCCTCATTCCCGCCTGCGTGAGTGGAGATTAGCGGCGTGCAATCAGGCTTTTGTGCGAGTCTCAAAGCTTCACCTTTCGCAGTCTCAGGGCGTTGCTGATGACAGACACGGAACTCAGGCTCATGGCGGCACCGGCGATGATGGGGCTGAGGAGGAGACCGAAGAAGGGGTAGAGCACGCCTGCGGCGATGGGGATGCCGAGGGCGTTGTAGAGGAAGGCGAAGACGAGGTTCTGCCGGATGTTGCTCATGGTGGCGCGACTGAGGCGGATGGCTTGCGCGATGCCGCGCAGGTCGCCTTTGACTAGCGTGATGCCCGCGCTCTGCATGGCCACGTCGGTGCCGGTGCCCATGGCGATGCCGACTTCGGCTTCGCTGAGCGCGGGGGCGTCATTGATGCCATCACCGGCCATGGCGACGTTTTTGCCTTCGGCTTGCAGCTTTTTGATGTGGGCGACTTTCCCGGCGGGCTCGATCTCCGCTTCCACCGAATCGAGGCCGAGTTGTTTGGCCACGGCGGCGGCGGTGCGGTGGTTGTCGCCGGTGAGCATGACAAGTTTTAAGCCGAGCTCGTGAAGATCTTTGATGGCCTCGGCAGTGGTGGCTTTGATCGGATCGGCGACGGCGAGGATGCCTGCTGGTTTGCCGTCGATGGCGACAAACATCGCGGTCTTGCCGTCCTCCTGGAGTTTCACCGCCGTGGCTTCGAGTTGCTCCAAGCCCGTGACCTTTTCATCCCGCAGGAAATCTGGTTTGCCCACCATCACCACGCGCCCTTTGACGCTACCGACGACACCGCCGGCGGTCACGGAGCGGAAGTCCTTCACCTCGTCGAGAGTGAGGTTCTGATCTTTCGCGCCAAGCACAATCGCCGCAGCGAGAGGGTGCTCGCTGTTCTGCTCCAGGGAGGCGGCGAGGCTCAAAAACTCCTTCGCGTCAATTCCATCGCCGGGCAGGACATCCACGAGCTTGGGTTTGCCCTCGGTGAGCGTGCCTGTCTTGTCCACGACCAGCGTGGTGACCTTCTCCAGGTGTTCGAGCGCCTCGGCATTTTTCACGAGCACGCCGAGCTGCGCGCCGCGCCCGACGCCGACCATGATGGACATCGGCGTGGCCAGACCAAGCGCGCATGGGCAGGCGATGATGAGAACGGCAACCGCATTGACAATGGCGTGTGCGAGCCGTGGCTCAGGTCCGACCCACATCCACACGACGAAGGTGATCAGTGAAACCGCCAGCACCGTCGGCACAAAGATGGCCGCGACCTTGTCGGCGAGACCCTGGATCGGCGCGCGACTGCGCTGCGCTTCGGCCACCATCGTCACGATCTGACCGAGCAGCGTGTCTTCGCCGACGCGTTCGGCCTTCATGACGAAACTACCCGTGCCGTTGACGGTGCCGCCGGTCACTTTGTCGCCGGTGGATTTCTCCACGGGAAGCGGTTCGCCGGTGATCATGGATTCCTCCACGCTGGAGTGACCTTCGACGACCTCGCCATCCACCGGCACCTTGTCGCCGGGCACGACGCGCAACTTGTCGCCTGCTTTCACCTGATCGAGCGGCACTTCCTTGTCGCCGCCGTCCCCGATGAGACGCGCCGTGGGTGGCGCGAGATTGAGTAATGCCTTGATCGCAGTGCCGGTGCGACTGCGTGCGCGGAGTTCGAGCACCAGACCGAGCAGCACCAGCACCGTGACCATTCCGGCGGCTTCAAAGTAGATGCCGACCTTGCCGCCATGCTGCATCGAATGCGGGAACAGATCGGGCATCAGCATCGCCACGGCGCTGAACACGTAAGCGGCACCCACACCGATGGCGATCAGCGTGAACATGTTGAGGTTCATCGACTGGATCGAGCGCCAGCCGCGCTTGAAGAACGGCCAGCCCGCCCACCAGACCACGGGCGTCGTGAGCACAAACTGGAGCCAGCGCGAAACATCACCCGTCACCCAGGCCTGCCGACCCAGTGCGGGAATCATGTGTGCCATCGCGAGGAGGAATACCGGCAAGGTGAGCGCCGCGCCGATCCAGAAGCGCCGCGTCATGTCATCGAGTTCCGTGTTCTCCTCCTCATCGCCAGCGTCTGCGTTCGCCTTCATCGGCTCCAATGCCATGCCGCACTTCGGACACTCACCAGGATGATCCTGCTGCACCTCGGGATGCATCGGGCAGGTGTAGAGCCCAAACTCAGACATCGTCCGGCCCCTCCGGCACCTGGGCAATAAGCCGCTGCATGATGTTCACCTTTGAGCCGATGAAGAGGACGTTCGGCAGATCGAGCTGCTCGCGAGTAGCTCCCGATGTCCGAATCTTCATGTCGCCCGAACCGATACCCAGCAGCCAGTGGCGGAAAATGTCATCGCGATGCTTTTCCAGCCCCATGCCCTGTGTGTTGTAGCTGTTTGAGCCACCGCCGAAGAGCACCTTGCGGGTGATCTGTCCCGGCGTGACCTCCCAGTAGCTCAGGCGGTCCATTCCAAACACCGTGAAGACCCAGGTCACGAACATCAGGGTGGAGAACCAGAAGTAGGCTCCCATGGTGAGGTGGATGGTGAGATTGCCAAACCATCGGAAGACCTCGTCCCACCAGCCCAGGTAGGCCAGCACCACGGTCAGCAAAGCGGCCCCCATGATGACCATGCCCGAAGCCAGGCCGCGCACGGAAAAGTTCGTGATCAGGATGATCAGGAACAGGGTGAGGAAGTAGATCACGCCAAGGTTGTTGCCGGGGTGAACCCACTCCAGCGCCTGACCGGCGGCGTCCAGTTGCTGTGGTCTGCCATGCCAATAAGTGAGTGCAGCCATGACATAACCGACCGCCCAGACCGGCCACCAGAACAGCAGCGAGGAGTGACTGTAGATGCGAAGACTCGTCGGACCGTGTTCGTGATGATGTCCGGCTGGTGCCACCGCGCTGGCGTCGCCATGAACTGTATGTGGATGAGATTCGGCAGTGCCCGTGGCTTCGGGGAGAGCCGGCTCTTTGGCGTCTGGATGCTCTTGCTCGTTCATGGCGTTCGTTGGGATGGGATGGAGCGAAGGGGCGGCGGATTCAGGCGGAAGCAGCCTCCGTCATGATCTTGAGAATCGTATCCTCCACTTCTTGGGCCACGTCGTTCAGTTGCGGCGTGTTGAACATGGCCAGCAGCGTCGTGGGCTTGAGTGTGGCGAGAATGGTCTTGCCGCCTTCCTCATAAATGGAAATGCGGCAGGGCAGCGCCGTGGAGATGCTCATGTTTTCATCCAGCACCTTCTTGGCCTGCATGGGCTGGCAGACTTCGAAGATCAGGCACTCATGAGCGAGCTCCACGCCCTTTTTCCACATGGTCTCTTTGAGATCATGAACATGCATGACGCCAAACTGATTGGCCGCCACGGCGATGTGCAATGCCTCCGCCGCCGCTTTGACAGTCTTGTCCGTGTCTAGTTGGATTAACATGATGTGGGTTGTTGGGTTCAAGGTTTGCTGTGCATCTGAAGGGGGGACTTCTTCGACGGTTTGTTGATCGCTAGAACCAGCAGCGCCAGCAGCGTGTCGTTGATCGACAAGGTCCACATGCCACCAGGCATCCAGCCGTTCATCCATCCATCAGTGTGGTTCATCATCATGAGTGTGGCTTCGAGTTGATGAGCGCTGTTCGTTCTCCTGGGGGAAGCCGACTGTGGGATCTACCGGCCATGGCTGATCCATTCCTTGGTCGATGTTGCCGCGCGTTTCATCGACCTGGAGGCAGTAGAGTTTTCGAGGGATTTGTGCGCACGTTTGATGGCTTGATCGAGGGCGTCGATGATGGACGAGGTCGAGGACCCCATGCGCTCGATGGGCTTGGAGACAGGGGCGTTCATGAGGGGACTTTGGAGGCTTCATCACCGGCATGCCATGGGGTGAAGACCTACCGCTCCTCAACCCGATGCAGCAACGTCCAGCACCCGGCACACCGAGCGTGCGATCATGAGTTCCTCGTCCGTGCTGATGACGCGCACCGTGACGCGGCTGCGTTCTTTCGAAATCACTGCGGCGGAGATGGAATTGCGTTTTTCATCGAGTTCGATTCCGAGGAAGTCGAGCCCCTGGCAGATGCGGGTGCGGACCTGGGGCGAGTTTTCACCGATGCCGCCGGAGAAGACCAGCGTATCGACCCCATCAAGCACCGCCGAGAAGGCACCGATCCATTTTTTCGCCTGATAGCAAAACAAGGCCACCGCCTCAGCGGAGCGTGTGTCCGTGGCCTCTTGTTCCAGCAGGTCGCGCATGTCGGAACTGGTTTCCGAAACGCCCAGCATGCCGGATTCGTGATTGATCATGCGTCCAAACATGGCCGGGGTCATTTTCTCTTTGCTGGACAGAAACGCCAGCAGTCCAGGATCGAGATCGCCCGAGCGTGTGCCCATGACCAAACCGGAGGCAGGCGTGAAGCTCATGCTGGTGTCCAGACTCTCGCCGTCACACACGGCGGCGAGGCTGGCCCCGTTGCCGAGATGCGCCAGGATCACACGCCCCTTCGTTGCCGCAGGGTCACCGAGATGCGTGAGTTCTTCCATCAAGTAGGCATAGGACAAGCCGTGGAAGCCGTAGCGTTGCACGCCCAGCGCTTCGTAGCGTCGTGGAATGGGCAGCAGCCGGGCCACGCGCGGCATGGTGCAGTGAAATGACGTGTCAAAGCAGGCCAGTTGCGGCAACTTCGGATGCCGATGATGCAGCGCCTGGATCAGGCCGAGTTCCTGCGGCAGGTGATCTGGGGCGTAGGGTGTGATGCGGTGAAGCTCTCCGACCAACTTCGTCGTGATGAGTGTGGGTTCGGCATGCGCCATCCCGTGCACGACGCGATGCCCCACCGCTCGAATCGAGTCGAAAACATGCCGTTCGTCGAGCCAGTCGAGCAGGAACTGGCCGCACGCCGCATGGTCAGTCGCCGTTATCGGAAGACTTTCCTGCTGATCCATCGCCTGGTCATTGAAGATGAGATGAGTCCCCTCCAGGCCAATGCGATCGATCTTCCCATGAATCTCCAGCGATAACGATTCACCCACCCGATACGCGGCAAATTTGATGCTCGACGAGCCGGCATTGATCGTCAGAACACAGGGCGAGACCGGCTTCATGATCCGCCCTCGTTCATGAAGTCATTGGCTCGTGGGTGGAATCGGGAGTGTGTTGTCACCCATGACAGTGAAGATGGAGTCGCGTTCCTTAAATGGGGTGTTCTCCCCAAAGCGAATTCACAGTTACGGCAGCTCACTCATACAGCCTGAACAAGCCCGAGTGATCGAGATCACCGAAGCCCTTCTCGTGCACAAACTTCTCCCACTGCGCGAGCGAGTTCTTCAGCGTGG
>CAYMHJ010000174.1:0-13364 GCA_964390165.1 uncultured Prosthecobacter sp.
AAGCCGGTGAACTCGATAAAGCAAAAGCGAACTGGACTAAGGCCGCCAAACTCCACCCGACCACGCCCACAGGCCATCCTGCACAGCCCTCCGGTAACGCCTCAGCACAACAAGCCGCCGACCTCCTCAAGCTCATCGACTATCGCCAACGCAAAAGCGAACCAGGCAAATTTGCCTTCGTGCAGATGCCCCACATTCAGCAGGGCTACAACAACTGCGGCTCCACCGCCTGCGCCATCTTTGCTCGCTTTCATGGGAGCAAAATCGGCGGATGGGATTTCAAAAAACTCTGCCCATCACCCCTCGGCAGCGGCACCGATTGGGGCCATTTGCTCGACGCCTCGGCGAAGATCGGACAGAAGTGGAAACTCGTCACCTACACGCCTGATGACAAAGGTTTCGTCGAAGCCACAAACATGCTCAAAAGCGAACTCGATGCCGGACGACCCGTGATCGTCGATTTCAAATACATCGGCCCTCAATACCCAAATGGCAGCGCCGGACACACGCTCAATGTCTGCGGCTACATCGCGAAAGACGACCTCTACATCCTCTGCAATCCCGCCGTCGCCACACCCGGCCTGCAACTCATCACCGCCGACGATTTGAAGAACTTCTGGCGCTCCGATCACTACGGCGCGCTGTCGAAAGGCGTGCTCTCCCGGCCTGCTTTTGTCATCGACCAACCGTAAATCTAATCAGTTCTGCAGCATTCCCTGCATCCTTTCGTGACTAGGTGCCCACTGGGGCGCAGCGGGACGACCTTATCCTCAAGATTGGCCAAGGCGACAGCTTGGAGTCGTCCATGATGAGAAAAAGAGGACCGGAGGTCATTTCCGAAACTTTTTCCGGCAAATGAGGCGCTGACCGGCGATCACTATGTTGTAATACCAAACGCATCAGTAAACAGGTCTATTGGTGCCCTCACCCTAACCTTTCCAAAACTTGGTTGTCGAAGACAATTTGTCGCCGATGGGAGAGGGGATCGTCAACTCCCGGGCGTTGCCTTTCGCGGAAACTTAGTGGCGGTGTAGGTGCCAAGAAACGGCGGCGAGATGCGACCGACCAGCGAGCTAGTGTTGATGATCAGACCGCTGCCTGCCTTGCGCATCGCAGGCAGAACTGCCTGCATGGTGCGATGGCACCGTAGTAGTTGGTTTCCATCTGCTCCTTTGCCTGGGCGATGCTCACGAGCGAGCTAGGCGTCGCCGAAAAGCTGGAGGCGCTCATCGCCTTCATGAGCGAAGACCACCGCTACGAACACGGCTGCCTCTTCGTAAAGATGCGAGCCACTCGACTCGACCTCGGTCCGAAGACCCAGGCAAAGGTCGCAGAGATCGAGGCCGCGACGGTGGAGATTTACACGCGCTTCTTTCGGGACAGCCGGAAGAAGGGAGACTGGCCGGGTCGCATCACGCCTGCTTTCGCTGCGCAATACCTCCACGCCCAGATCGGCCTCGCCGCCTCCCAACGCGCCCTAGGCACCGAACCCGCTACGGTCCGAAAGATCATGGAATGTGCATTGTCGGTTTTGCGAAGCTGAAGACTGCTCGCTCCGCGCCGGTAGGAAAAAGTCGCTTTCCAAGACGGCCGTCCTCACAAAGCCCGATGGCTGCCCTGATTCTATGAAACCAACCCTCACACTGCTCCTCGCTCTTATCCTCAAGTCGCTTTTGCCGCTGACGGCAGCGGAGTTGAGGCTCGCCTCCGTCCTGGCCGATCACATGGTTTTGCAACAGATGGCTTCAAATGAGCTGCATGATGAACTCATAAGAGCCTCCGTGAAAACTGACCCGCAGGCTTTTTGCTGTCGAATCGGATTTGGTGATCGGTGGTTGTGGTCTTAGTCTCGACGTGTGTTTTTTCGTTTGATGATCTTCTGCGCGGTCGCGTTTTCTGTCTTTGGGCAGGAAACGGGGGGCGCTTGGGATGTGGGGCGGCTGCGGGCTTTGTCGGCGGAGGAGGCTGGGAAGGGTGCGGTGGTGGAACTGGTGGGAGTGGTGCTGTTTCATGATGGGCGATGGGGGGACTTGTTTGTCGCGGATGCGAAGGGGGCGATCTATGTGGGATCGAGCGAGGTGACGAAGCGGGCGGAGGCTTGGGCTCCGGGCACTCAGGTGCGTGTCTGGGGGCATGCGGGATCAGGGGGGTTCATGCCGGTGGTGTGGGCGGATGCGGTGGATGTGATGGGCACGGCTCCCATCCCTGCTCCGCGCCGGATTGAGTCTCTGGAGGCTTTTTTGCTGCCGGGTCTGGATGCGCAGTGGGTGGAGATCGAGGCGGTGGTGAAGCGCTTTCAGTTTGAGAACGAGGGCTGGACGATGGTGGTGGAGTTTGGTGGTCGGCGGTTCAATGGGCTGCTGCCCCGGCATCTGGTGCTGGAGTCGCCACCGCCGGAGCTGATCGAGCAACGCGTGCGGCTGCGCGGCCTGGCTGGGACGCAGTTTAACAATCAACGCCAGATGACGGGGCGGACGTTGTTTGTGCCGGATCTGGGCTGTGTGGTGCCGGTAGCGTCAAAACGGGCGGAGGGTGAGGCGGTGCTGCGTGCAGTGACGGATCTGATGCGACCTGGTGCGGCACTGGGGGAGCTGGTGCGGGTGCGTGGTGTGGTGACTCATGCGGAGCCGGAGCGAGGCTTTTTCCTGCGGTCCGAGGGCGGCAGCATGCGAGTGGACTCGGCGCTGGTGCATGATCTGAGGCCGGGCATGGAGGTGGAGGCGACGGGCTATGTGACGTTGGCGGCATTTCGCCCGGCGCTGAATGCGCGTGAACTGCGCAAGATCGCGGATGGGCCTGCGCCGCAACCGGTGGCGCTGAATGCGGGTGCGTCGGAGCGCAACAGCGCGGAGCAGTGTGAGCTGGTGACGGTGACGGCGGACTTCATCGAGCTGCTGAGGCCTAGACCGGGCGAGGTGACGCTGCTGTGCCGTGCAGAGGGCGTGACGTTTGAGTCCGTGCTGCATTTGAAATTGGGTGAGTCCTTCGAGCTGGAGCCCGGATCGAGCGTGGTGCTGACGGGGATTTGTTTGATCGAGGAAGGTAGCCCTTTTGGCCTGCCGATGCGTGAGACGGGCTTCAATCTGATCCTGCGCTCGCTGGAGGATGTGCGCGTCGTTTCGAGGCCGCCGTATTGGAGCAAGTCACGGCTGCTGTGGCTGTTGCTGGCCGTGGTTTTCGCGGGACTGGTGATCGCTGCCTGGGCCTACACGCTGCGGCGGCGGGTGGCGCGGCAGGCGGAGCTGATCGAGCGGCATACGGTGGAGCGTGCGACGCTGGAGGAGAGGCAACGCATCGCGCGGGAGCTGCATGACACGCTGGAGCAGGAGTTGCTGGGGGTGTCGATGTTGCTGGATACCACTTCTTCGCAAATGAAGGCAGGCAGCGCTCCGGCGGAGGCCACGCTGGATCTTGCGCGCATGCTGCTGGCGCACAGCCGCCAGGAGTCACGCTCGACGATTCGTGATCTGCGCTCTGTTACGCTGGAGCAGCTCGGCCTCGCGGCGGCGCTGGAAGAGGCGCTGCAGCAGCTCGCGGAGGTGGCGGGCATGGAGTTTGAGTTTGTGCTGGAGGGGGAAAGGCGTCCGCTCGGTGGCGTGGTGGAGTCGGCCATCCTGCGGATCGGCCATGAGGCCGTGGCGAATGCCACGCGGCACTCCGGCGGGAAACGGGTGCGTGTGAGGCTGTCTTACGCGGCACTCCACGAAGTGGTTTTGGAGGTGACCGATAACGGAAAAGGCATCGGCGATGTGTCCGCCAAACCCGGCCATTTCGGCATCAACGGCATGAAGGAACGGGCGACGAAGGCGCAAATGAAACTCACCATTGAATCCGCGCCGGAACGAGGAACGTGTCTGAGACTGATCGTTCCAACTGCAAACTCATAGAACTTCGATTTCATCCATGCCCTCCAAACCGAAGACCATCCGGGTGCTGATCGTGGACGACCATTTTGTGGCGCGGATGGGACTGGCGGTAGCGGTGAACAATGAGCCCGACATGGAGGTGGTGGCACAGGCCGCGACAGTGGCCGAGGCGGTGACGGAGCATGCCAGACACCTGCCGGATGTGGTGCTGATGGATTACGCACTGGGCGCGGAGTCGGGCATTGAGGCGGTGCGCAGCATTCGTGAGGCCGCACCGGAGGCGCGAGTGCTGATGCTCACGGTGTTTGATGGGGATGAGGATGTTTTTCGTGCGGTGGATGCCGGTGTGCGCGGCTATTTGACGAAGGCGTCACTGGCCGGTGAGCTTCTCACGGCGATACGCGCCCTGGCAGCCGGGGATCACTACTTTCCGAAGGAGGTGCAGGCCAAGTTTAAAGCCCAGGCGCAGCGGGAGCCGTTGAGTCCCAGGGAGCTGGAGACTCTGCAACTGATCGTGGAAGGGCTCATCAACAAGGAGATCGGGGCGCGATTAGGCATCGCCGATGGCACGGTGAAGCAGCATGTGGCGAAGGTGCTGGCCAAGCTGGGAGCGGCAGATCGCACACGGGCGGCGATCCTGGCGGTGGAGCGCGGCATTGTGCGGTTGAAGTGATGCAGCGCGTCCCATAGGCCGATTGGCCTATTGTTTTTGGGCAGGTGGATAAGGCACTTTGAGGGCCAATCTCAACCTATCGAAGTCCCACCATGAAACTATCCAACCGTTCCGTCCTCGCGGTCCTGCTTCAGCCAGGCCTTGCCCTTTGTCTGAGTTTATCTGCCGCAAGTGCCGCTGACTGGCTGGGTGGCACGAGCACGGATTGGAACACGGGGAGCAATTGGTCAGGCGGCCTGGTCCCGACGGGGCAGAATGCGATCATCAACAACACGACCGGGGCTATCGCTACGATCTTGGCGGACCTTTCGGTGACGCCCAATGACATCGACATCCGCAATGGCAGCCGTTTGGACCACATCGCGGGGATTGCCGGGACAAATGGCGGTGCCTGGATGTTCGTGGGGCAGGATAACACGGCTGGAACCTACCACCTGGCGAATACGGGCGCGGCGGGCGGCGGCATCACAGGATTCGGCCTGGGATCTGGCTCACTCAATGCGACAGGGAATCTGCTGGTGGGTGCTTTTGGCGATAACCGCACCGGCACGGTGAATGTGAACACGAGCGGAACGCTGGCGGTATCCGGTGAGTTCTTTGTCGGTGATTCGCAGAACAGCGTGGGCATTTTCCGGCTGGAGTCCGGCACGATGACGGTGAACAACAAGATCTTCATCGGCAACAACAAGGGCAATGGCACGCTGACGATGTCTGGCGGCACGCTGACGAAAACCGGTGGCGATGACACTTTTGTGGGGCGCGATCAGGGCACGGGGACTCTCTCCCAGAGCGGCGGGACGATCACGCTGAACCACAATCTGTATGTGGGACAAAGCGGCAGCTCGAACGGCACGCTCAACATCAGCGGCACGGCGGTGCTGAACGCGGGCCGCGACTTTGTCATCGGCCGCGAGGGCGGCACGGGAGCGCTGAATATGACGGGCGGCACGATCACGAAGACGGGGGATGAGAAGTTCATCGTGGGACACAACAACGGAGTGGGCACCGTGGTGCAGAGTGGCGGCACGATCAGCGCGAACAACGAGCTTTACATCGGCAATGAAAACGCCGGAGCTTCCGGGACTTACACGCTGAGTGGCACGGGGGCGCTGAATGTGTCCAACGAGGTCGTCGTGGGTCGTGAAGGCGGCACGGGCATCCTGAATGTGAATGGCGGCACGCTGACGACCTCTGGCAATGGCAACTTTTATGTCGGGCGCCGCAACGGCACGGGAACGCTGACGCAGACGGCTGGCACGATCAGCGTGAACCGGGAGTTCGGCGTGGGCACGCGGGACGACAACAAGATCGGCACGGGCACCTACACCTTGAGCGGCACCGGCTTGATCACCGTGGCGAACAACATCTTCATCGGCAAAGAACTGGGCTCTTCCGGCACCATGACCATGACTGGCGGAACGATGACCGGCAGCGACAAGCTCATCGTGGGGCACAATCAGGCAACGGGCGTGCTGAACCAGAGCGGCGGCGTGGTGAATGTGCAAAACGAGGTCTATCTCGGCAACGAGAACAGCACCTCCTCCGTGGGCACTTACACGTTGAGCGGCACGGCAGCGCTGAATGTGGGCAATGAAGTGCTCGTGGGCCGCGACAACGGCATGGGCACCTTCAATCTCAATGGCGGCACCGTCACCGCGAAGAAGATCGAAGGCGGCACTGGCAGCGCGACGGTGAACTTCAATGGTGGCATCGTGAAGGCCAAGGAAGACCAGGCAAACTTCATCACCAACCTCGATGTGGCCAATGTGCAGGCAGGCGGCGCGGTGATCGACAGCAATGGCTTCAAAGTCGGCACGGAGCAGGTTTTCACCGGCACGGGTGGATTCAACAAGACTGGTGCAGGCTCTCTGGAACTGCGCTCAGCCAGCACGAACAGCGGCAGCAGCACCGTGACCATGGGCACCTTGGTGGCGAACAACAGCAGCGGCTCCGCCACGGGCAGCGCAACGCTTACGGTGAACAGCGGTGCGCAACTTTCCGGCACAGGCAGGATCGAGGCTGCGGCGAACAACTATGTGTATCTCAATGGCACCTTGCAGGTCGGTGACAGCACTTTGGGCAGTCCAGTGGCATCGAGCTTCACGGTGGCCACGAGCGGCACGGGCAGCTTCAGCACCGGCGCAGGCAGCACCATCTTGTTTGACCTCTTCTCCGTGGGTGGTGACCTGAGCAGCACGGCCTCGGCTGCGGACTACATCCGCTTGTTTGGCACGATGGACCCGACACTCGGCACCACCTTCATCGTGGGCAATCCGAATGCGCTCTCCGGTTTCGCCGCTGGCGACCAGTGGCGCTTCTTTGATCTCGCGAGCGGCAGCATCAGCTCGGACGTGATAGTGGACTACAGCTCACTTTCACTCGGCAGCGGCCTCACGGGCAGCTTTGATCGCACGAGCGGCATTTTCAGCATCATGGGCGTGCCGGAGCCGAGCCGTGCGCTGCTGATGATGGTGGGCCTTGCGGGTGTGACGCTGCGTCGTCGCAGACTGAGGGCTTAATCCAGCACCTGCGCCTCTTTTGACCTCTGCATCACCCTCTCTCTCCATGATCGCTCGCTGCGTTCTTTTTCTCGGAATCGCCAGCACCTCTTGGGCCGGCTTGCTTCCACCTTCATCGCCTTATGTCATGACCGATGGCCTTGTCATCGGCGAGGCGGAGAACTACCACGCCAAGAGCATCGGCAACGGCGATGAATGGCTGGAGGCACCGACGACGGCGGTGGTGCCTGCCGGTGTCACCTTTGAAAATGCCAGCGGCGGGCTCTTCATGCAGGTGCAGCCGGACAATGGGCCGAGTGCGGCCACTTTCTCGGGTGCTGGTGTCGGTGCGTCGATTGATTATAAGCTTCAAATCAACACTCCGGGCACCTATCGGCTGTATTTGCGATGGGACGGGCATAACAACGACTCGGACTCCCTCTACGCAGGTATTCTGGAGCTGGCAGACGGCATCGGTGGCACGCATGCGGACTGGTATGAGGACAACATCGCCTCCACCTCGGACTTTGCTTTGCAGAACTGGAACGGCACGGGGCAAGCCGAAGTGAACGTGGCGAATACGGCCCAGAATCCGATGACGTGGACGATCAGCGCGGGTGACATCACGGCCAATGGCGGCCTGTTCACCCTGCGCATCGTGGGGCGTGAAGATGGCGTGGCGCTGGATCGCTGGCGCTTGCAACTCGACTCACTGCCGGACCCGAATCCCGTCCCGGCGACCGGGCTGAACGTGCTCATCGGCCAGGAGGAGTTTGATTATGCCGACGGCGATCTCGTGGGCCGCAGCGGAGGCACCAACTGGGATTTTGACAACACCACGAACAACGGGGCCTTCATCGGATTCCGCCGTGAAGGAGGCTCCACCTGGGACGGCATCTTTGGCAACAATCAGGTGGTCAGTGGCAGCCTCCAGACACTGAACTCCGCCGCGAAACGCGAGTTCAGCGCACCGACGGAGGAGCACGGAGCCATCAATGACTGGGGTTCCTCACCTCATAAGCAGGTCTATTTCCGTGTGCAGATGACACGGGCCACCGGAGCCGAGTGGGGCGGCATCAGCGCCTATGACTTTGGCTCCGAGCGTATCTTTTTCGGAGTGCCGGGCACCGTGGGGCCATCCGGGCAGTATCAGTTCGGCGTCGAGCAGGACGGCACCACTTACTCATCCATACAGCCAGTCGCGGGCCAGACCTACACGCTGGTGGCCAAGCTCGACTTCGTGAATGACGTGATCGCTCTCTATGTGAATCCCGACATGAGTCTGCCGGAGGGCGGCAATACTCCCGCCGCCTCACGCAGCTACACGAACAATAACTGGTGCACCGCCGTGCGCCTCGCCAGCGGTGGCACGGGCCACGACTTGGGATGGTCTCGCCGTATGCACCAGTTGGGCGGCGCTGCAGCAGGCTTATCCCACACCACAGCCAGTGAGCGGACCGGATGTGGTGATCGGCACGGATGCCTTTGACTATGATGCAGGAGCTATCGCCGGGCGTGATGGCGGCACACATTTCGATTTCGACAATCAAAACACCGATGCCTTCGTCGGCTACACGCAGCTCTCGTCAGCCTGGCAAAACGTCGTCGGCGCACCCTTCGTCGATGGAGGCCGGTTCATGCTCTCCACACAGGAAAGCAGCGCCCGGCGGACCTACTGTCGCTCAGAGGCGAATGGCAGCTTCAGCAGTGCGGCCAGTTCGGAATACAAGCAGCTCTTCTACCGCTTTGAAATGATCCGTGGTGGAGATGCCACGACCTGGAGCGGTGCCAGCGTCTATGATGGCAACAGCGAGCGCATCCTCTTCGGCGTGCCCTTTGCGGCGAATCCAGCCAGCGGCCAGCGTGAGTTCGCCATTCACAATCTGGTGAACGACACCTGGTCCTACACGGGCATCGTGCCAGTGGCGGGTGCCCGCTACTTCCTGGTGGGCAAGGTGGATTTCGCCACCGGCACCGCCTCGCTGTTTGTGAATCCGAACTTTGCCAGCGCCACGGAGCCTGTGCCAAATGCAACGATGGCCTGGACACCGGCCGTCAGCACCGCCGTGCGCTTCGGCTCCGGCGGAGGAGCGCCGACGTATTGGGATCACCTCGCTGTGACCACCAGTTGGAGCAGCATGAGGACGCTGTATCCCACTCCCGTCCTGGCCTCCGGTGCGGATCTCATCATCGGCGCGGATTCGTTTTCCTATCCCGATGGCAGCATCGGGGCGCAAAATGGCGGCCTGCATTGGGACTTTGAAAACGTCAGCTTTGGTGATGGCAGCGCAAACTACTCGCTGCTCCCCGCTCCGTGGCGTGTGCTCTGGGGCGCCGCCACCATGACCGGCGGCACCCTGCGCACCCAGGAGTCCGGAGCCATCCGCTCCTACAATAGCAACCCGGCAGATGGAGCCTTCAATCGAAACGCCGGCACGCTGCATCGCACGATCTACAAGCGCTTTGAGATCACCCGCAGCGCAGGCGCGGCATGGAGCGGTGCCTCGTTCTATGATTTCGACAACGAGCGCGTCTTTGTCGGCGTGCCCGGCTCGGTGAATCCCGCCAGCGGCGTATCTGAGTTCGGCATTCACGAGCTGGAGTTCGGAGCGCAGGGCTACAGCTTCACCGGCATCGCCCCTGTCGATGGCCAGACCTACACCCTCGTCGCCAAACTCGATCTCGATGCCAATCTGATCAGCCTGTGGGTCAATCCGAACCTCACCCTGCCCGAGTCGGCGAATCCGCCTAACGTCACCCGCGCCTACACCAGCGCGAACTGGATCACCGCCGTGCGGCTCGCCTCCGGCGGCAGTGGTGCCACCACTTGGGACAATCTCAGCCTCGGCACCACCTGGAGCGCCGTGCAGGCCGCTCTCACACCGCCGCTCACCGTCGATGACAGCCTCATCATGCGGCACCATACCAAGTCCCTGCTCGATGTCCGCCGCAACGACGCCGGAGCAGGCAGCGTCGAGATCGTCACGCAGCCAGCCTTTGGCACCGCAGTCCTTGATGCCGCCGGGCGCATCCGCTACACCCACACCACCGGCACACCCGCGAGCGACAGCCTCACCTACCGCCTCAATGGCATCAGTGGGCAGCCCAGCACACCCGCCACCGTCACCTACACCTTCAGCAGCGCCGGACGTCTGCCGAATACCACCAGCGTCATCCCGCTCACCCCGCCCGGCACCGCACTCGCCGCCGTCGATGCCTTCCCAGGCGTCACCATGACCACGCCCTCAAACTTGGCCGTCATCCCCGGCACCAACCGTCTCGTCATCACCGAGCGCACCGGCAAAATCTGGCTCATCCCCGATGTCGCCTCGCTAACCCCTGCGAAACAACTCTTCCTCGACCTCGCCGCCACCGTGAATCCACGCAGCACCGAGGACTTCGAAGACGATGGCAACGAACTCGGCCTCAAAGGCATCGCCTTCCATCCAGAATTCGCCACGAACCGCCAATTCTTCGTCACATACAATCTCCAGATCAATGGCACGCGCCAAGTCCGGCTCTCACGCTTCACCGCCAAAGTCAGCAATGTGAATGAAGGCGATCCCACCAGCGAGCAGCCCTTCATCACGCAGCAAAACGACAGCGACATCCACAACATCGCCAGCGCCAAGTTCGGACCCGATGGCTACCTTTACTTTAGTTGCGGTGACGAAGGTCCCCAGGGCGATGGCAGCAACAACGGCCAGCGCATTGACAAAGACTTCTGGTCTGCCGTCTTCCGCATCGACGTGAACCGCCTGCCCGGAAACCTCGAACCCAACGCACACGCCGCCATCGCCCTCAATCCCGCCGACTCCAACCACGCCTTCTACAAAGTCCCCGCCGACAATCCGTTCATCGGAGCCACCACACTCAACGGCGAGCCTCTCCCCGGCCCTGGCCCCGTGCGCACCGAAATCTATGCCATGGGCTTCCGCAATCCCTGGCAGTTCAACTGGGACAGCGCCACCGGCGAACTCTGGCTCGGCGACGTCGGCGGAAATCAATGGGAGGAAATCAACCTCGTCACCGCAGGCGGAAACTACCAGTGGGCCTACAAGGAGGGCAACGCCAACGGCCCCAAAACCAATCCACCCAGCGGCTTCAGCGGCTCCCCGCCGCTCTACACCTACGCCTACGGAAACGGCACCTACAACGGCAACTGCGTCACCGGCGGCCTCGTCTATCGCGGCAGCAAATACCCCAGCCTCACCGGCAAATACATCTTTGCCGACTTCGTCGTCGGACACATCTGGACCCTCCAGCGAGATGGAGCCAATCCACCCATCGTCCAGCGCATCACCGGCGAGGCCGGCATCGTCGCCATGGAGACCGATCCCGCCACCGGCGACATCCTCATGCTCGACTTTGGCGATGGCGTCGTCCGCCGTCTCACCACCCAGACCATCGACAACACCTTCCCCGCCAAACTCAGCGACACCGGCCTCTACGCCGACCTCAGCGACCTCACCACCAACCCCGGCATCGAGCCCTACGACGTCAATCTGCCCTTCTGGAGCGACCACGCCCGCAAGACCCGCAGCTTCATGCTCCCCGACACCGTCAGCACCTTCGGCTATGTCGAGAACGGCAACTGGAGCCTCCCCACTGGAGCGCTTTGGATCAAACACTTCGACATGGATCAGACACGCGGCAATCCCGCCACCGCCAAACGACTCGAAACCCGCCTCCTCATCAAGACCGCCACCTCCGCCTACGGCGTCAGCTACCGCTGGAACAACGAAGGCACCGAAGCCTACCTCGTCGATGACAACGGTGTGGACTTTGACATGAACCTCACCGTCAACGGCAGCCCCTACACCCAACGCTGGCGCATCCCCAGCCGCGCCGAGTGCATGACCTGCCACACCCCGCAGGGCGGCCACGCCCTCAGCTTTGAAACACGGCAGCTCAATCGCACCGGCACCCTCGGCAGCAGCAGCGGGCACTACCTCCAGCTCCTCGCCGCCGCCGGCTACCTCAGCAACGCCCCCGCCAGCAATAGCCTCGCCTACTTGCCCAAATATCACCCACCCACGGACAACAGCCAGACCCTCGAAACCCGTGCCCGCTCCTGGCTCGCCGTCAACTGCTCCTACTGCCACCAAAGCGGCGGCACCGGCATCGGAGCCTTCGATCTCCGCCCCGAGCTCAATCTCTTTGGCACCAGCATGATCGACGCCCACGTCGGCAACACCCAGCACCCCAGCCACCGCGCCATCCTCCGCGGCCTGCCCGACTCCAGCGTCATCCGCAACCGCGCCAGCGCCCTCAACGGCTACACCCGCATGCCGCCGCTCGGCTCTGCGGAGATCGATCCCCAAGGCAGCCAGCTCCTCACCGACTGGATCACCAGCATGAGCAGCGCCAATCGCCCCAGCTACACCGAATGGCGCACCACCCACTTCGGCAACAGCACCAGCCCAAACGGCGCCCCCAACATCGACGCTGACAACGACGGCCACCTCAACTACACCGAATACCTCGCCAACACCGCCCCCCTCAGCTCCAGCTCCTACCTCATCCCCGGCCTCAGCGTCACCAACGGCCAGCTCACCCTCACATACCCCAACCTCGAAGGTCGCCTCATCCACGTCGAAACCAGCCCCGACCTCAGCACCTGGACCCGCTGGCTCCACCCGGGTAACACCGGCCTCCCCATGCCCGGCACCGGCACCATCCAATTCACCTCCCCCACCGAAGCCCCCCGCCAGTTCTTCCGCCTCCATATCGAAGAGCAGTAGAAGCAGGTGCAAAAGGTATGCCGCAGGAGTGCTCGCGCGTCTGCCGAGGAAGTGAGCACCAGTTCTCATACATGGCTACATCGGCCGACACCCACGACGCCCACGACTACGGCGACCGCATCCGCGGGCGGCTGCCGAGGCGCATGCGGGAGCTACGCGAAGCCGCAGGCTTCACCAAATATGGCCTCTTCCGTGAGAGTCGCGTCAGCCGCGAATACATCGGCAGGATCGAGCGAGTCAAAGCGAACCCAACACTGCCAGTCAGCGCCCAGCTCAGCTATAGGCTTGGCATGACGCTGGAGGATGAGGAGTAGCTGCGATTTGCAATCGTAACTGCTGGTTCGGCTAAAGCCGAAGCCACTTTGTGACGCAGTCCAGAGGACAGCACCACAATGGCTGTGCCTGATTGGCTGCTCCTTGCGGTCAATCGCGACAAGACGGAGCGTGGTGGATGCGGCAAGATGGATTAGTGGCTGATGACGATGCTGAATTGATCACCAGCATGGTCTGGTGCATTTAGAATCCGTCTCCATGAAGCTCTTCGTCACTCTCTTTGCCATCTCTGCGTTCTTTGGCGGCCATT
>CAYMHJ010000175.1:0-13352 GCA_964390165.1 uncultured Prosthecobacter sp.
TGACTAACGCAGAGTGGGTGCATTGTCTCCACCAGTTCCATGCCCGGCGCGGCCACTTCAATCGGAACGGATTTTTTAGACAACATGCCCACCATCAATCAGCTCGTCAGACATGGCCGCAAAGAAAAAGCGGTGAAGTCAAAGTCGCCTGCACTCGACAAGTGCCCGCAGCGCCGTGGCGTCTGCCTTCAGGTGATGACCCGCACTCCAAAGAAGCCAAACTCGGCTCTCCGTAAGGTTGCGAAAGTCCGTCTGACAAATGGCTTCGAAGTCATCGCCTACATCGGCGGTGAAGGTCACAATCTCCAAGAGCACAGCATCGTGTTGGTTCGTGGCGGACGTGTAAAGGACTTGCCGGGTGTGCGTTATCACATCGTTCGTGGCACACTTGACTGCCTTGGTGTCGATAAGCGTCGCCGTGGTCGTTCTAAATATGGCGCCAAGCGTCCGAAGCCGGGTGCAGCCGCAGCTCCGACCAAGGGTAAGAAATAAGCCCGACGGCTTCCTTAACAGATTTCCCCTCTCCTCAACCTTTTTATTTTCGTCTTATGGCCCGCAGAAAACGCGTTTACGACAAAGAAGTCGTCAAAGATTCCCGCTACGACAGTGAGATCGTTGCCCGACTGATCAGTCGCGTCATGGAGTCCGGCAAGAAATCCATCGCCGAGCGCATTGTGTATTCGGCCATTGATCTTCTGAACGAAAAAACTGAAACAGTCGATCCACTCGAGCTCTTCAACCGTGCGATTGAGAACGCTAAGCCGAAGGTCGAGGTCAAAGCCCGTCGCGTCGGTGGTGCCACTTATCAAGTTCCGCTGGAGGTCAGCTCCGCCCGCTCCGAATCTCTCGCCATGCGCTGGCTCGTCGCATATGCTCGTGGACGTAAAGGACAGCCCATGCACCGCGCTCTTGCCAATGAGCTCAAAGAGGCTTCGCAGGGACAGGGCTCCTCCGTCCGTAAACGTGATGACGTTCACAAACAGGCTCAGGCCAACCGCGCCTTTGCTCATTTCCGCTTCTAATTCCAGGCGGCCTATTTTTCCCGAGCCCCCCCACCTTTCTTTTCAGTCACAATGTCCAATCCGAACTCTCCCAACCGCGAATTTCCTCTGGAGCGCACCCGTAACATCGGGATCTGTGCTCACATCGATGCGGGCAAGACGACTTTGACCGAGCGAATCCTGTTCTACACCGGCATGATCCACAAGATCGGCGAAGTGCATGACGGAGCTGCCACGACGGACTGGATGGAGCAGGAAAAAGAGCGCGGTATCACCATTACCTCTGCGGCCGTAACGGCGAAGTGGAAGCAGCTCAAGGAGCCTGGTATCTACAAATCCCGTGAACTCGAAGATATTCGTGTCAACATCATCGACACGCCTGGACACGTGGACTTCACCGCTGAAGTGGAGCGTTCTCTTCGCGTCCTTGATGGTGCCATTTTCGTTCTATGCGGCGTCGCCGGTGTTCAGCCCCAGTCTGAAACCGTGTATCGCCAGGCTGAGAAATATGGCGTTCCACGCATCGCTTTTGTCAATAAAATGGACCGCACTGGTGCCAACTTTGACAACGTCGTCAAAGATGTTCGTGAAAAGCTCGGTGCTAACGCCTGGCCGATCCTGATCCCCATTGGAGCTGAGGACAACCTTATCGGTCAGATTGACGTGGTGAACCAGAAGGCGATCATCTATTCGGATGACGAAAAGTTCGGTTCCAAATACACAGTCCGTGACCTCGAAGGTGCTGAAATCGCTAAGGCGAAGGAAGCCTACGATGGTCTTCTGGACCAAGTTTGCAGCCAGGATGATGAACTGGGCATGCAGTTCCTCGAAGAAAAGCCTATCACCATTCCTGAGCTCAAGGCGGCGCTTCGCCGCACTGTGATCGCGAATAAGATCATCCCGATGGCTGGTGGTTCTGCCTTTAAAAATAAGGGAGTGCAGTATCTGATTGATGCTGTTATCGACTATCTTCCCGGCCCTCTCGACATTGAGCCCCAAAAAGGTCATGTCATTGATGAGCCAGAAAACGAAGTCGTCGCAACCCCTGATGATGCTGGGAAATTCATCGCACTTGGCTTCAAACTTTGGTCTGATAAGTTTGGTCGCCTCGTCTTCTTCCGTGTCTATTCCGGCAAAATCTCCAAGGGCGATACGATCTATAATCCCCGCACCCGTAAATCGGAACGCGTGGGCCGCCTGATCCAGATTCAGGCAAGTGTCCATAAGGACATCGACACATGCTATTCAGGTGACATCGCCGCTCTTGTGGGCGTGAAAGATGTCCGAACAGGCGACACTTTCTGCGATGAAAGTCTGGAAGTGCTTCTTGAGCCACCAACCTTCCCCGAGCCCGTCATCTCCATGGCTGTCGAGCCAAAGACCAAGGGCGACCAAGAGAAAATGGGCAACGCTCTCCAGCGTCTATCTGAAGAAGATCCAACCTTCTTCGTCAAGACGGATGAAGAAACCGGCCAGACAATCATTGCGGGCATGGGTGAGCTCCACCTCGAAATTCTTTGCGACCGTCTCAAACGAGAGCACAAAGTCGAAACTAACACTGGCAAGCCTCAGATCGCCTACCGTGAGACGCTCACGAAGGAAGCTGATGGTGAGGGCAAGCTTGTGAAGCAGTCCGGTGGCCGTGGTCAATACGGGCACGTTGTTATCAAGATTCGGCCTGGTGAAAAAGGTTCGGGCATCGTGGTGGAAAACAAGGTGGTCGGTGGAACCATTCCCAAAGAGTTTATCAACCCGGCCAAGAACGGCTGTATCGAAGCTGCACTCAATGGCATCATCGCTGGGTATCCAGTGATCGACATGCATATCGATCTGGTCGATGGTTCCAGCCATGACGTGGACTCGAATGAAAACGCCTTCAAAATGGCCGGAATTTTCGCGGTCAAAGACGCCCTGAAAAAAGCCAAGTGTATTCTCCTTGAGCCCATCATGGCAGTGGAAGCCTCCACACCTGAAGATTACCAGGGTGACATCATGGGTGACCTTAACCGTCGCCGCGGTAAAATTCAGGGCATGGACACTCGCGGAACCACCGCCATCCTGCGCGCTGAAGTCCCACTGGCAGAGATGTTTGGCTACTCCACTGCCATCCGCACACTTTCCTCAGGACGCGCCAGTTACTCCATGCAGCCCTCGCACTTCGAGCAGGTGCCACAGCAGATCGTCGATCAAATCGTTGATCAGCGCGGCGGAAGCAAATCCTGATTCTTTTTAGCAACGAACACACTTTCACGACGGAACAACGCCATGAACAATCAAAGAATTCGCATCCGCCTTCGCGCATACGACTACCGCATCCTCGACAAGAGTACAGCGGACATCGTTGAGACAGCCAAGCGCACAGGCGCCAAGGTCGCCGGCCCCATCCCGCTTCCGACGCGCATCGAGAAGTTCACGGTGAACCGCTCTCCGCACGTTGACAAAAAATCCATGGATCAGTTTGAGATGCGCACGCACAAACGCCTTCTCGACATCGTCGATCCGACCTCCCGCACGGTGGACGAGCTGAAGAAGCTCAACCTTCCTTCCGGTGTGGACATCACCATCAAGATCTAACCTTCGACCACTGAATTAACAGGAGGACACCCATTATGGCACTCGGCTTGATTGGAAAAAAACTAGGAATGACCAAAGTGTACACCGACAAAGGTGAGGCTGTGGCCGTGACCGTCGTGGACGTCAGCGGAAACAGCATCGTCCAGGTGAAACAAAAAGCCGGCAAAGACGGCTACAGCGCTGTTCAACTCGGCTATGGAGAGCAGAAGGAGCAGCGGATGACCAAACCGCTTCTCGGCCACTTCAAAAAACATGGCAGCGCAGTCAAACAGATCGTGAAGGAATTCCGTTTGGAAAACGATTCCCAGCTCCCCGCTGCAGATTTCAAGATCGACGCCAGTCTTTTTAGCGCTGGTCAGTGGGTCGATGTTATCGGCACCACTAAAGGCAAGGGTTTCCAGGGCGTCGTCAAGCGCTGGAACTTCTCCGGCCAGCCAGCCACTCACGGTCACATGATGCATCGTCGTCCTGGTTCTATCGGTTGCCGTCTGACACCGGGTCTGGTTTGGAAAAATCAGAAAATGCCTGGTCACGATGGTGTTGATCGAGTCACAACGCAGAATTTGAAAGTCGTGCAGAGCCGCCCCGAAGATGGTTTGCTGCTCATCAGTGGAGCCATTCCGGGGAACAAGGGAAGCATCGTCGTGGTGCGCCCTGCCAAAAAGAAACCCGCCCCTGCCGCCAAGTAACCTGAGGAGGATCTGAATCATGTCCGCTACCATTCTTTCTATCGAGGCCGCTAAAGAGGCCAACCTGAACCTTGTGGAAGGCCACAAAGGCAAGCAGGCACTGCATGAGACCGTCGTTGCTTACCGCGCCAACCGCCGTCAGTGCAATGCCCACACCAAAAACCGCTCTGAGGTCTCTGGCTCGGGCAAGAAGCTTTGGGGCCAGAAAGGCACCGGCAACGCTCGAATGGGTTCCAAGCGTTCTCCTATTTGGTCTGGCGGTGGTGTTGTCTTCGGGCCACGTAATACCACCATTTACGCCAAGAAAACTAATAGAGGCATTCGCAAGCTCGCCCTGCGCACTGCTTTGACTGCCCGCATCAAGGACGGGGCAATCTCGACCATCCCTGCTCTTTCGATTTCTGATGGAAAAACCAAGAGTTTCGTGACCACTGTAAAGGCACTTTCCGACGCAAAGAAACTGCTTGTCATCGGTTGCTTCGATGAAACGACTTTCCGTTCGGCACGGAACATCCAGAGTGTCCAACTTATCTCCGCCGAAGACGTCAATGCAGAGCAACTGCTGAACTATCCGCAGGTGCTCGTCACCGCCGAAGCTCTCACAACCCTTGCCCGGAGGACTGCCTGATATGATCCAAGACCCGCATTCCGTGATCCAAACCATCCGCCTGAGCGAGAAGGCCACACGCCTCGGTGAAGAAAACAACGAGTATGTTTTCATTGTCGATCGCAAGGCTAACAAGCTTCAGATCAAAGCCGCTGTTGAAAAGCACTTCGGCAAAAAAGTGGAGGGTGTCCGCACCTGTAACACAAACGGCAAGGCACGTCGCGAACGTCGTGCTGACTATGGCCGCACGAATCATTATAAAAAGGCCATCGTTCGTCTCAAAGACGGCGAACGCCTCGACCTCGTGTAATTTCCAACCCGGTTCCGAACCTTTAACCCAAAGGACTTACAGCCATGGCGCTGAAAACTTTCAAGCCCAACACCCCATCGAACCGCTATAAAGAGTGGAACTCCTTCGAGGAAATCACCAAGGACAAGCCAGATCGCGCCCTTACGGTCGCCCTGCGCAAGTCCGGCGGACGCAATAACACGGGTCGAATCACCTGCCGTCACATCGGTGGTGGTGCTGTCCGCCGCTATCGCCTCATTGACTTCAAACGTGAACGTCGCGAAGAGACTGCCAAAGTCGTCGCCATTGAGTATGATCCCAACCGGTCTGCTCGCATTGCTCTGATTGAGTATGCAGACAAGCAGCGCTCCTACATTCTCGCCCCGAACGGCTTGAAGGTCGGTGATGCAGTCATCGCAGGAGAAAAAGCGACTCCTGATGTCGGTAACGCGCTTCCCCTCCGCAAAATCCCGCTTGGCACGACCATCCACAATGTTGAACTTGTACGTGGCCAGGGCGGCGTGGCTGCACGTGCTGCCGGCCAGGCTGCCATCCTTTCCAATCGTGAAGGTGACTATGCGCTGGTTCGCATGCCGTCCGGTGAAATTCGCAAGGTTCATGCCGAGTGCTACGCCACCATCGGTGCTGTCGGCAACAGTGAGCACATGAACGTGGTCTCCGGCAAGGCTGGACGAACTCGCTGGAAGGGCACCCGCCCGACCGTCCGCGGTATGTGTATGAACCCTATTGACCATCCGAATGGCGGTGGTGAAGGCCGCTCTAAATCCGGCGGTGGTCGCCAGCACCTTCTCAGCCCCTGGGGCCATGCGAAGGGCGAGAAGACTCGCAACAAAAAGAAGGCGACGAACAAGCTTATTGTCCAAACCCGTCACGCTAAGAAGTAATTTTTCCCGAATCCCTGACCCATGGCACGCTCACTCAAAAAAGGCCCTTTCGTCCAACAGGCATTGCTCGACAAGGTCGATAAGCAAAACGCCGCTGATCACAAGCGCCCCATAAAAACTTGGGCACGCTCATCGATGATCACACCTGATCTCGTTGGCCACACCTTCCTTGTCCACAATGGCAAAGATTTCGTGAGCGTCTATGCCACGGAAAACATGGTGGGTCACCGCCTCGGTGAATTTGCCCTGACTCGCATCTTCAAAGGCCACGGTGCACACACTGTCAAGGCTGCCAAGTAACTACTGACCTTATTCTCACCTTCGTACGATGATCCGTAATACTGCCAGTTTCTATCAGTGCATCATGCTGCTTTTTGCAGTCTGGGCGATGGTGGGCGTTGTGCAGGCCCAGACATCGTTTGAGTTGCAGGAATTAAATACCACCCTGCAGGTTGCAGCGCAGAAAATTCAGGCACTCGAAGCACAAATCGCTGCGGCCAAGGATAAAAATGATGCCTTGGCTCAAAGTGCTGCTGCTTCCAATCAAGAAGCGCTGGAACTCAAGAACCGCTACGAGCGTCTTCGTGGTCTGCTTGAAGGCCTTGGCATCTCCGCTCTCGAGAACAACCGGGAGCAGACACAGGACCGCCTCCTTTCTGCCCTCAGTGATCTACGCATTTCCGAAGTTTCCCGCCAGAAGCTTGCCGACAGCCTGATGCAGCTCGCCGAAGCTTCACTCGTTTTTGCCAAGACGGTCCCTAATCCGGATGACACAGCGGGTGGTCAATTGCAGAAAGCTCTTGTGAAGGCAGAAGCTACCCTTGCAGCAGCCTCCGCCGATCCGGGCAGTGACAGCACTCCTGCCGTCGATCTTCAGGACGCCCGCATCGTCAGTCTAAAAAACGAACTTGGCATCGCCGTGATTGGCGTTGGTTCACGAGATGGCGTTAAGCCTGGTATGCCATTTGAAATTTATCGCGAAGATAAACCCATCGCGAAACTACTTGTCACCGAAGTCCGCCACTCAGTCAGCGGCGCGGTGGTTCAGGAACTGGCCAGTATTTCCGATCCTGTCCGGGTCGGTGATCGTGCCAAAGTCGATATCACCCGTTGATCCTTGTTTTATGGAAGTCCGCTCCTCATATAAATACGCCCGCATATCCTCTCAGAAGGCGCGCCAGGTAACCCGTGCCATCACCGGCATGCCCGTCTCCCAGGCACTCAGTGTGCTCGACTTCACTCCGAAGAAAGCCGCATTCATGGTAGGCAAGGTGCTCCGCTCCGCCATCGCCAACGCCACCAACAACCACGAACTCGACGCGGAGGAAATGATCGTCTCCAGCGCTGTGGCCACCCCGGGCCCGGCTTTGAAGCGCATCATGCCTCGTGCCCGTGGTTCAGCAGCTCCGATCAAGAAAAGAATGACGCACATCACCGTCATCATCGGCAACAAGCCCGAGCAGGCCGAAAAGACAAAGCGAGTCCACAAATCCAAGCCCAAGGCATCCGCCGAATAATCACCCTCACACCACGCACTTATGGGACAGAAAGTTAATCCGATCGGCTTCCGACTCGCAGTCAGCAAAGACTGGCGCTCCAAGTGGTTCGCCACGGGCAAAGAGTTCACCGAATCTCTGCACGCAGACATCGCCATTCGAAATTTTTTGAAGGCGAAGCTCATGCAGGCGGCCCTTTCGAAGATAGTCATCGAACGAGCATGGAATCAGGTCCGTGTCACTCTCCACACTGCCCGTCCCGGTCTCGTGATCGGTCGTAAAGGTCAGGAAATCGAGGTCATGAGCCAGAAGATCTCCGAAATGTGCGGCGGCAAGCAGGTGAAGATCGACATCTTTGAGATCAAACAGCCTGAAGTTGATGCCCAGCTCGTAGCCGAAGGAGTTGCTGTTCAACTTGAGCGTCGTATCTCCTTCCGCCGTGCAATGAAACGTGCCGTGCAGACAGCTATGGATCTTGGCGCAGATGGCATCCGTATTCGAGTCGCAGGTCGTCTTGGTGGTGCTGACATCGCTCGTGCCGAGTGGTATCGACTTGGCAAAGTTCCTTTACAGACCCTTCGTATCCCGATTGACTACGGCTTCACCGAAGCCCGGACTGTTTATGGCATCATTGGTGTCAAAGTCTGGTTGAATCGCGGCACCGCTGGTGAAAACGCAGCTCCTCGTCAGGAACGCCGCCGTGAACGCCGCGATGATCGTGGTGGCCCACCTCGCCGGGGTGAGCGCGCCCAGCGCGACACCCGTGCGCCAGCAGACATCACCGCTCCTGCAGAAGTCTCTGAAGTCGCCGTCGCTGTTGAGTAAATAGATTGATCCCCCCTTTTTCGAGAACCGGACACCCAGAATTGACCCATGGCCCTTCTTCCTAGTCGAGTAAAATATCGCAAGACCCAACGCGGTAACCGCGGCGGTAATGCTACCAGTGCCAACAAGTTGGACTTTGGTGACTTTGGTCTCCAGGTCCTTGATCGCGGCTGGCTGAAAAACAACCAGATCGAAGCTTGCCGAGTTGCCATCACCCGCTTCCTCAAGCGCAAAGGCAAAGTCTTCATTCGCGTCTTCCCCCACAAACCTGTCACTGCTCGTCCGCCTGAAACTCGAATGGGTAAAGGTAAGGGTTCACCAGAGTTCTGGGTTGCTGTTATTCTTCCGGGGCATGTTCTCTTCGAAGTTTCTGGTGTCAATGAAGCCACTGCTCGTGAGGCCTGCCGCTTGGCCGCAAACAAGCTTGGTTTCCGCACTCGCTTTATCACCCGCGCCATTTCCCATTAATTTCAGTCTGACCGATACCCATGAAGATCAAAGAACTCCGTGAGATGAGCGTCGAAGAGCTCGGTGCGCGCAAGCGTGAACTCCGCCAGGAAATGCTAAATCTGCGTGTACAGCAGCAGATTGGGCAGCTCGAAAACCCATCTCGTCTTCGTACACTGCGTCGTGAGGTGGCCCGCATCGAGACACTCATCACCCACCGCACGAGCGCAGCCGCCGCGAAGGCCGCTTGATTATTTTTTAAATACAACCCTCTGAACTGACCGAAGAATCATGAGCGAAACAGCAACCGCGACCCCGGCAAAAGCCCCCGTGCAGAAAACGCGCGTCGGCAAAGTGGTCTCTGACAAGATGAACAAGACGATCGTCGTCGAAGTCGAGCGCCGCGTGCCGCACGCTCAGTTCAAGAAAATCGTGCGCAAGACGTCCAAATTCTACGCTCACGATGAAGACGGTCAGGCAAAGGAGGGTGACAAAGTTCTCATCGCTGAGACCCGCCCACTCAGCAAACTCAAGCGCTGGAATCTCGTCGAAGTGCTCAAGCACTAATCCTCGCCCACCTCTCGCAGCTCACTCAACCCAACATTCGAGGAGAATAACACAATGCTTCAGATGGAGTCATCAATTCCGGTCGCTGACAACACCGGTGCCCGTGTGGCCGAAATGATCGGCGTGCTCGGCAAGAAAAACAGTCGTTTCGCCTACATCGGCGACATCATCACCGCCCACGTTCGTGAGTCCACACCGACTGCCAGCGTTAAAAAGGGTGAAGTCGTCCGTGCTGTGGTCGTGCGCACCGCGCACCCAATCCGCCGCAATGATGGGTCCATCCTGCGATTCGATAAGAATGCCATCGTCATCATCGACAAGGACAACAACCCCAAGGGAACCCGCATCTTCGGTCCTGTCGCCCGTGAACTTCGTGACAAGAACTTCATGAAGATCGTCTCCCTCGCCCCCGAAGTTCTGTAAGCCATGAATCGCACCAAGACCCACGTGAAAAAAGGCGACACTGTTGTCGTCATCGCCGGAGCCCACAAAGGCGCTCAGGGCACTATCAAAGAAGTGCAGCCAACCAAAAGCCGTGTGCTCATCGAAGGTGTGCGCATGATTAAAAAAGCGGTGAAGCCATCCCAGGCCAATCCAAACGGCGGCTTCCTCGAAAAAGAAGGCCCCATCCACATTTCCAACGTCAAACTTGCCGAAGCTCCAAAGAAAGCTGCTCCTGCCAAGAAGAAGGTTGCGAAGAAGTAAGAGAACCACTAATTGACGCCCCCTCTGAATCCCTGCCTCGCCCGCAAAGCCTGGCCCCCGGAGAAAAGGCGACACAGACAAACTGCAAATGACACCCGTACTCAAAACGCTCTATCAAGAGAAAATCCGCACCGCGCTCAAAGAACAGCTCGGAGTCGCCAACATCCATCAGGTTCCGAAGCTTGATAAAATCGTCATCAACTGTTCCGTCGGCTCCCAGGGTGAGCGCAAGCAGGCGATCGAAGATGCCGTGAACGAAGTCCAGCTCATCACCGGCCAGAAGCCCATCATCACCAAATCGAAAAAGGCAATCGCCAACTTCAAACTACGCATCGGTGAAAACGTCGGTGTCAAAGTAACCCTCCGCGGAACAAAGATGTATGATTTCCTCATGCGTCTCGTCAGAACCGCCCTTCCTCGTGTCCGTGACTTCCGCGGTGTTGCCCCACGTTCCTTTGATGGCCGTGGTAACTACACCCTCGGTATCTCCGATCAATCCATCTTCCCCGAGATCGAGCTTGATAAAATCAAGCGCTCACTCGGTTTTGATATCACTTTCGTGACCTCGACCAACAACGACGATCACGCCCGTGAACTCCTCCGTGCGCTCGGCATGCCCTTCCGTGGCAAGATCAGCCAGCAGCAGAAAAAGGGCGAAAGCGAAACTGAAGCCGCCGCCGCTTAAACTGAACCTGAACTGAAACGTCCGACTCCACTGAGCCATGACAGACCCCATTTCCGATTATCTCACCCGCATCCGCAACGCTGCCGCCGCAGGCCAGCAGGAAGTTTTCGTCCCCTTCTCCAAAATGAAGAGCGAGATCTCCCGCATCCTCCAAGAAGAAGGCTACCTGTGGAGCTACGAGGTGGACACCACCAATTCGCACCCACGCCTCAAACTTAAGCTGAAGTATCAGGACAAGCTTCCCGTCGTGCGCCATATCAGTCGCGTCAGCAAACCAGGTCTGCGCAAATATGTGGCTTCTGACGAAATTCCCCGTGTGCTCGGTGGTCTCGGCATCTCCATCCTTTCTACCTCACGCGGTCTCATGACCGGCACCCGCGCCAAGAAGGCGAAGATCGGTGGCGAATTGCTCGCCAAGGTCTGGTAACCCCCAACACGAGAGGAACCTCATATCATGTCACGAGTCGGTAAACAACCCATCTCCATCCCAGACAAAGTCAGCGTCAAAATCGGCGCAGACCGCTCAGTCCTCGTCGAGGGCCCCAAGGGCAAGCTCAATTGGAGCCTCCCAGAAGGAGTCGCCGTCATTTCCGAAGGCAAAGAAGTCCTGGTCACACGTCTGAACGAGGATCGCAAAGTGCGTGCTATGCACGGCACCACCCAGCGGCTCATAGCCAATATGGTCCAGGGCGTAAGTCAGGGCTACCGTAAGGATCTCGAAATCCACGGCGTCGGTTTCCGCGCCGCCGTCAAAGGCAACGTCATTGATCTCCAGCTCGGCCAGAGCCATGACCGTCTTCATCCCATTCCTGCCGGTGTTAAAGTCACTGTCGCAGAAAACACCAAGATCGCCATCGAAGGCATCGACAAACAAGTCGTCGGCCAGCTCGCCGCCGACATCCGCGCCTACTATCCGCCAGAGCCTTACAAGGCCAAAGGCGTCCGTTATGCAGGCGAACAGATCCGCCGCAAAGCAGGCAAGAGCGTGAAGTAACCCCAGACGAGCACCACGAACATGGCTTTAGATCGCAAACTTATCCGCTCGCGTGTCCACGCGCGCATCCGTCAGAAAGTCAAAGGCACTGCCGCACGTCCGCGTCTTGCCGTTTACTTTTCCAATACCAACGTTTACGCCCAGCTCATCGACGACGAAGCTGGCAGGACCATTGTCTCCGCTTCCACCAAGGAAAAAGGATTCGAAGGTGGCAAGGCCAACATCGCCAGCGCTACCAAGGTCGGCCACACCGTTGCCGAGCGCGCCATCGCTGCCAAAGTCGAAGAAGTTGTCTTTGATCGCGGTGGTTTCATCTACCACGGCAAAGTCAAAGCACTCGCCGACGCCGCCCGTGAAAAGGGTCTGAAGTTCTAATCTCACCACCGCACCCATTATGGCAGAAGAAAACCGCAACTCTGATGGCGACTCCGTCGAAAAGGTCGTCCACATCAACCGATGCGCCAAAGTCGTGAAAGGTGGACGTCGCTTCAGCTTCTCCGCCCTCGTGGTCTCTGGTGACCGCAATGGCCGGGTCGGCTGGGGATTTGGCAAGGCGAACGAAGTCGCTGACGCCATCAAGAAAGCCACTGAGTCCTCACGTAAGAAGATGAACCTTGTTCATCTCAACAACAATACCATCCCGCATGAAGTCATCGGCGAACATGGTGGTGGTCACATCATGCTGAAGCCTGCCTCCCCTGGTACAGGTATCATCGCTGGCGGTGGTGCACGTGCTGTGCTCGAAGCTGCTGGCGTTAAAGACGTCATCGGCAAGTCCTTTGGCTCCAGCAATCACGCCAATGTCGTAAAAGCCACTCTCGCCGCACTCGCCGCACTTCGTCCGCGTGATCAGATCCTCCGCGCTCGTGGCAAGGAAATCAAAGAGAACAAAGCCCTCTAAGATTTCCCATTTCAAATCTCCAATTTCAGATCTCCCATGCGTCTCCACGATTCCCAACCTCGCCCCGGTGCAGTTAAACGCAAAAAGCGTATTGGCTGCGGCGAAAGCTCCGGTCACGGCAAGACCTCCTGCAAAGGACACAAAGGTCAGATGGCCCGCTCCGGTCGCGGCATCCGCCCAGGCTTCGAAGGCGGCCAGATGCCCCTTTTCCGTCGTCTCCCCAAGAAAGGTTTCTCCAACGTCCAGTTCCGTGACGTGTACGAAACCGTCAACGTCGGCGATCTCAACGCCTTCGACGACGGTGCCGTCATCAACGAAGCCGCCCTTCGTGAGAAAGGCCTCGTCAATCGCAATTGCGACGCCATCAAGATCCTCGGTTCCGGCGATCTGAGCCGCAAGCTCACCATCGAGATCAAGAGCCTGAGTGCCTCCGCCCGCGAGAAGATCGAGAAGGCCGGCGGCTCCATCGCTGCCTGATTCCCCGAATCCCAACCTTTGAGCGGGCCGGTCCCTGCCAACTTTACCGTTGGTCATGAGGCCAGGCCCGTTTTTCTTTATCCCGACACGCTTTTTCCGACTCCCCCATCATGATTTCCGCCTTCGCCGACAGTTTCAAAATTCCGGACCTGCGCTCCCGCATTCTCTGCACGCTGGCGATGATCGTCAT
>CAYMHJ010000176.1:0-13127 GCA_964390165.1 uncultured Prosthecobacter sp.
CTTCAATCCCAATGCGAACAGTGACGTCTATAGCGTGGCGGTGCAGGCGGACGGCAAGATTTTGCTCGGGGGCTTCTTCACCAGCGTGGGCGGGACCACGCGCAACTACATCGCGCGGGTGGCGGTCAATGGCACGCTCGACACGGGCTTCAATCCCAATGCGAACAGTGACGTCTATAGCGTGGCGGTGCAGGCGGACGGCCAGATTCTGCTCGGGGGCAACTTCACCAGCGTGGGCGCGACCGAGCGCAACCTCTTTGCCCGGCTGGTCAATGATCCGGCGACACAAACGCTGAGCGCGCTGAGCGCGGCGCAGGTCGCTTGGACCCGTGGCGGCAGCTCACCGGAAGTCTCGCAGGTGACCTTTGATTTGAGCACCGACAGCGGCACCAGCTACACATCGCTGGGCGGCACCGCCACGCGTGTGGGCAGCACGGCCAACTGGCAGCTCACCGGCCTTAGCCTGCCCGCCAGCGGCCAGCTCCGCGCCCGCGGCCGCACGACGAACGGCTAAGGAAAAGGCAGCTCCGGACTGGTCGAGCAGGTGATCACCTTCAGCGGCCTAGAGACACCCACCGTGACCGCGATCTCCCCCAGCAGCGGCAGCACCGCCGGCGGCACCAGCGTGACGATTACCGGCACCGACTTCACCGGAGCCACGGGCGTGACCCTCGGCGGCACGGCAGCCACCAGCGTCAGCGTCGTGAACGCCACCACGATCACCTGCACCACGCCAGCCCATGCGGCGGGAGCCGTGAGCGTCCTGGTCACCACGCCCGGCGGCAGCAATACAGCAAACACGCTCTATACCTATGTGGCACCTTTCCCCGACATCGCCGTGGCGCAAGCCAGCCCGCTGACCGATGGCGTGGGCACCGCACCTTTCGGTATCGTAAACGTGGGCAGCAGCAGTGAGCCGCTCACTTTCACCATCACGAATACCGGCGACGCCAGCCTGACCAGCCTCGTGGTGACCAAGGATGGCACGGACAATGCCGACTTCACCGTGAGCGCGCTGAGCGCCACCAGCATTCCTGTGGGCGCAGGCACGGCCACCTTCACCGTGACCTTTTCCCCCGGCGGCACGGTCAGTGCCACACGCAGCGCGGCCATCCACATCGCCAGCAATGATCCCGATGCGGAGAACCCTTTCGACATCAACCTCACGGGCACGGTGCTCTCTTCAAACACGGATGGTGATGGCGACGGTCTGAATGACCTCGCGGAGGGCCAGCTCTCGGCGCTGGGCTTTAACTGGCAGGTGGGCCAGACGGCCTTGGTGAACACCTATTACTCCAGCGCGAACAGCGCCGGCCTCTACACCCCCGCCCAAGTGCAGGCGCTGAACGTGGGCGCGCCGCTGATCCAGCGGCACCCGACGACGGGTGTCTTTACCCTGACCTTCGGCGTGGAGAAGAGCGCGACGCTGCTACCGGGCAGTTTCACTCCCTTGCCCATGACGGGGCCCGGCACCTCCACCGTGATCAATGGCCAGGGCAAGCTGGAGTTCCAGTTCACCGTGCCGGACAATGCCGCCTTCTTCCAACTGAAGGCGCAGTGAGGCACTGAAGGGCCAAAGTCAGCGCACTCAAAGATTCCCCGCCAGATCCAGTTCGGGCTCGATGGGTTTTCCATCGAGTAGGTGCTCGGTGAGTTGTCGAGACTCATCCGTTTCATGCCAACTGCATCTTCATCCGCCTCTCGCTATTTTGGAATGGGAGTTGGATTCAAGCAACCGCTTGGCCGAGATGAGCCCAGCTAGAACTCATAAGTCAACCCGGCCATGAGAGACCAGCCATCCAGATTTGTGCGGAAGGAAACCGCGCTGTTGGCCATCCGATGCTGCGTCTCTACCGAGCGCGCCCAGTCATACCTTCCCATAACGAGTAATGACCAGCGGGCGCTCAGGCGGATCTGGGCAGATGCATCCAGAAAAAAACCTGGTAGAAACTCGTCATCATTTTGAGTGCGAGTCGACAAAATGCCGCCAGCAGGAATCGTGGTCATCCGGGTCTGTGCATCCCAACGTGCCCAATTCAGGGCGACTCCGGTTCCTGTGCTGAGACGAATCTGGGGGGTGTCATACGTGAACCGTGGCCCCAGGGAAACCGTGTGGAAGTCGAGGGAGTAATCCTGCCACACCGTCCTTCCGGGGAAGACGCGCGGCAGTGTGACGTCATCCATTCCAACCCATGAGTACATCAGCGCGAGGGTCAACGTCGCTGCGCCGCGCCGACTCAGAGCCGGACTTTCCAACATAACAAAAGCACCCCAGCCATCCAGGTTTGCCTGGTGGTCGGCCAAAAAACGACCCGAGTCAGTTTCGATGTTCTGATGGATCGATAAGTTATCCACCTGCCGCCAAAGCATGCCTGCTGAGAGATGCCATGGAGTCTCTTCCGGCGTGATGACAGGCGGAAGTACTTCCTTAGCGGAAATGGGGATCGGCTGCACAGGAGTGCCCGCGTCTGACTTCACCTCCATGCTCATGAAGGCGAAACAGACACAGGCTTTACAGATCAGATGCATTTTCATCGGTGAATTTCATATCAATAAGGTGTCCTCGCTGACAAGGCATTTGACCTGAGTAAATATTTTATTTTGGAATGATACTCGCGCTGATGCTCAGAGTTTGCCGATCTCAATGTATCGCATGATGCGAAATCCGCGCAAATGGCTCTGAGCTCCGGGCATGTCCGCTCAAGCCTCAAAGATTCCCCGCCAGATCCAGTTCGGGCTCGATGGGTTTTCCATCGAGGAGGTGCTCGGTGAGCTGTCGGGTGACCCAGGGGGCGCGGAGGACGCCTTTGGAGCCGAGGCCGTTCAGGAAGGCGATGCCGGGGCGTGCGGGATGCATGCCGATGAGGACCTCCCGCCGGGCGATGATGGGGCGCACGCCGGTTTGGGAGCCGGTGATGTCGTAGCGGGTCTTGAGCAGGCCGCGCAGGCGAGTTTCGAGAGCGGCGATGATCTCCGGCGCGGGCGTGTGGGGCTGGTCGAAGTTCAGCTCGTAGGTCGGGCCGACGCGCAGGGTACCATCGCCACGCGGCAGGAGCCAGCAGCCGTTGTTGACGACGCGCGTCTCGCCGCCGGTGTCGGCGCTGACTTGCAACACGGTGCCGCGTGCGGACTGAAAAGGCACCCAGTCGAACCAAGGATGCCGCGCGGCCTCCCAGCCAATGCAGAAGATGGCGTGGGTGAAGTCTTTGCCGATGCTTGAAGCGACTTCATCGGGAGTCAGCTCGCCGCACTGCCAGGAGCCGATGTTTTTGAAGTAGCGCTGGCTGGCGGAAAGGAAGGCCGCAGTGTCCAGCCAGCCGCTGTGCTGCTGCACAAAGCCGCCGTGGGGATTGGCAAAGTGGGCTTCATTCACCAGTGGGCCGGGCTCGGGGGCTTTCAGGTAGGGCTGGACCTCCGGCTGATCACGGCGCTTCTGCCACTGGGCGACGGCTTTCTCGCTGGCGAGTAACTGCACGATGGGCACCTCATGATAGAAACGGGTGCCGAGCTTGGATTCGAGGCTGCGATAGAAGGCGAGCGCCTCGGGATAAAGCTCACCAAAACGCCAGCTCAGGCTCAGACGCATGCCGGTGATCGGCGTGATGAGACCGGCGGCGACCTTTGATGAAGTGAGCGGCTCATCGCGATCCACGATCAGGAAGGGCAGGCCGCGCTCGTGCGTCCGCCAGGCGAGCGTGGTGCCCGCGAGTCCGCCGCCGATGATGAGGATGCGCGGGGTCATGGAAGGGTGATCGGACCTTCCTTGATCTCGCCGGGCTTGCCTTGCAGATGCTTGTCGAAAAAGAGCCGCATTTTGTTAAGCAGATCAGCGGAAAAGAAGACATGCGGCGCGCCTTCGCCGGTGAGCAGGGTGCTGGAGACGCCTGCCTTTTCCAGTGCGGCATCGAACTCCTGTGCCTGGGCATAGGGCACGAGGTTGTCAGCGGTGCCGTGGATGTGTAGGAAAGGTGGATCATCGCTGCTGACGTAGGTCACGGGGGAGGCGGCCTTCGCCTCGACGGGGCGTTGGCTCATGGGCCCACCGAAGAGTTTGAAGAGGGCACTGCCGGGCTTGTCGCCAACGATGATGCTGGTTCCGGGCTTATTGAAGGTGAGGAAGTTCGCTGGGCCACAGAAGTTCGCCACGCAGGCGATCTTTGGCAAGTCGCCAGCAGTTCCCACGCTGCCATCGAGCTCTCTCACATCGCCACTGGTGCCGAGAAGGCTGACGAGATGCCCGCCAGCCGAGATGCCGGTGAGGCCGATCTTGTCAGCGTCGATACCGTGGTCCTTCGCATGGGCTTTTAGCCAGCGGAGGGCGGCTTTGACATCGTGGATTTGCGTCGGCCATGCCCCCTGATCGGTGAGCCGGTAGCCGATGGAAGCTCCGACATAGGCTCCGCTTTTGATGAGTTCAAAGAGCAGGCCGGTGTCGCTTTTGTCGCCTCCTTCCCAGCCGCCGCCGTGGATATAGACGATGAGCGGCAGCGGCTTCTCCGTGGGCTTTTCAGGCAGGTAGAGATCGAGCTTCTGGCGTGGGTTGCCTTGCCCTGCGTAGTCGAGATTTCGCAGAGTGATGAATCCGGAAGGCGGCGGTGTCTGCGCACAGGCGCTGAATGTCAGACAACCGAGGGCGAGGAAAGGAAATAGGTGGCGCATGAGATGAGTGTGCCTGATTGAAAACTGAGAACTGAGAACTGAGAACTGAAAACTGCTGCCTCCATGAAATACCTGCTCCTCTTCACGGTCGCCTTCCGCCTTCAAGCCGCTGATCTGCCCATCACCGTCGCGCTCAATGGAGCGGATGGCGACTACACGGTGGAGCGCTGGAAGCTGGACTGGCCGGGCTGTGAGTTTGAGGACGGCATCAAAGAAGGTCACGTGCAAATGAAAGTGCGCGAGGATGGCCTGAAGTGGCTGCGGGTGAACTATGCGGTCGGCGGCATCGGCCCTGAGCAGGGCGGCGCTGGCTGGCGCTGGCCTATCGGCAAACACAAAGCCGCCGAGCTGCGATACACGCTGCGGTTCAACCAGGATTTCGACTTCGTGAAAGGCGGCAAGCTGCCCGGACTCTGCGGCGGGCCCGAGAACGTGAGCGGCGGTCGCCCGGCCGATGGCGCGAATGGTTTCTCCGCCCGTCTGATGTGGCGGCGCGATGGCCGGGGAGAGGCTTATGTGTATCACAAGAACCAGCCCGAGAAGTATGGGGAGAGCTTTGCTTTCCCGGAAGACTTCCGCTTCCCGCCGGGCAAGCCGGTGAAGGTACGAATCGCGGTGGTGATGAACACGGGCGGCAAGCGTGATGGAACTTTGAGGGTATGGACCACGCTTGCTGGACAGGGCGAACGGCTCGTGGTGGAGCGCACGGACATGGAGTGGCGCAGTGCGGAGACTTTTAATGTGGACAGCCTCTACTTCGAGACCTTCCACGGCGGCAATGACAGCTCCTGGGCACCCACTCGGCCCTGCTACGCGGAGTTCAGCGGCTTTGAAGTTGTTAAGGCGAAGTGATCTTCACGGCCACGAGCTTCTCGGCATCGCGGTCATAGAAGATGTCATTGGCAAACTGATTTCTGCGCTGTTCCTCAGGGGAAAAACAGCGACTGGCTCAAGGAACGGGCTTGAAGAAAAATCCAAGGCGAGCTTTGGGAATCTTTCATGCATCACCCATGCTTCCGAATCACCTGGATGAACTCCGGCAGGTAGGCACGGGCTTTCTTTTCACTGACACCGCGAATCTTGAGGCCTTCGGCGAGACTTTTGGGTTTCAGGCGAGTGAGGAACTCGAGCGTTTGATTGCTGAAGATGAGGTAGGCAGGCACGCCCTCTGCCATGGCCACGACATTGCGATGGCGTTTGAGCTTCTCGAAGAGGGCGTCATCAAAGCCGAGTTCGTTGGCGATGATTTCGGGGATGGGGAGCTTGGAGCCGGGCTTCAGCGGTGAATCGGCTTTCGGCGCGGTGCTGGGCCACATCATGCGGATGTTGGAGCCCTTGCGCATGATCTCGGCTCCTTTCGGCGTGAGGGTGACGAGCGGATACTCGCCCGTGCTGGTCTCGATGAGGCCCTGCTTTTCCATCTCGCCAAAGAGCGGATGCAGGGCGCTGGTGCCCACGCTTTTGAGCAGGCCATAGGTGCTGAGCTGATCGAGCCCGGCTTCGACGATCTCCTTGGATTTGCTGCCGACGAGCATCTGGATGATGCGGCCTTTGCCAAAGCGGGGCTCCCAGGTGCCATCGGCGCATTTCGTGGACATGCGGGCGATGCCGCTGAGCGCCTGCCGCAGCAGGGTGACCTCCGCAGCAGTGCCTTCGCGGGCGATTTGCACGCCGCTGCGGCGGCAGATGTCGCAGGTGCCGCAGGGCTGGCTTTCGTGCTCGCCGAAGTAGGCCAGGATCTGCTGCTGGCGGCAGCGCTGCTCGTCGTAGCAGAGGTCGATCATCGCCTTCAGCTTGGAGCGATCTCGGCGGTCTTTTTCACGCAGGGCGTTCGCGTCGATCTTCAGATGGCGTGTGAGGACATCGGGCTGAAGCAGTCGCGTGCCGCGCATGCGTTTGCCGGGGATGTCAAAGCGCTCGATGTAGCCAGCGCGTGCCAGGTGGCCGAGCGATGAGCTGACGGCCATGCTGTTCTTTAAGCCGGCGTAGTCGGTGAGGTCATCGATGGTGGCTTCGACTTCGTGCTGGGAGTTGGCCTTGTTCAGCAGGGCCTGGTAGATGCTCTGGATGACGTCGATGCCGGGATTCGCGCCATCGAGGAAGAACTCCTGCGTCTTGGTATCGGCGAAGTTGAAGAAGAGTTCGCAGTAGGAAGGCTCGCCATCGCGGCCTGCGCGGCCGGCTTCCTGATAGTAGGCCTCGATGCTGCCAGGCACGTCGTAATGCACGACGAAGCGGACATCGCTGCGGTCGATGCCCATGCCGAAGGCGTTGGTGGCCACGGCGATGTCGCGTTCGCGGTTGATGAACTGGTTTTGCCGCGACTCGCGCTCTTTGTCATCGAGCCCGCCGTGATACTCCACAGCCTTGATTTTCATCTCGGCGAGAGCCTCGCCGACTTCATCGACCCGCTTGCGCGTGGAGCAGTAGATGATGCCTTTTTTGTGCTCACGGATGATCTGTTTCAGCCGCGCATATTTGTCGTCGTGCTTCTTCGTGTGCGTGACGTTCAGGCTGAGATTCGGCCGCTGAAACCCGCGGATGGTGACAAAGGGATCACGCAGGGTGAGCACCTTTAAGATGTCCGCGCGCACTTCCGGTGTGGCCGTGGCGGTGAGGGCGACGACCTGGGGTCTGCCGAGTTCTTCCAGTGCTTCGCCAAGGCGGAAGTAGTCGGGCCGGAAATCGTGTCCCCATTGGGAAAGGCAGTGCGCCTCATCCACGGCGAAGAGGGCGATCTCCAACTGCCGCATCGTGTTTGTAAACATGCGGCTGCGGAAGCGCTCCGGGGCGACATAAACGAGCTTGTATTCGCCGCGTCGCAGCGCCGCGATGCGCTCCTGCTGCTCGCCGAGGCTGAGGGTACTGTTGATCAGCGTGGCGGGAATGCCGCGCCGCTCCAGCGCATCCACCTGATCCTTCATCAGCGCGATGAGCGGACTGACGACGATGGTCACACCATCCATGACGAGCGCGGGAAGCTGATAGCAGAGCGACTTCCCGCCGCCCGTCGGCATGATGACGAGGGTGTCACGCCCACCGAGGATGTTTGCCATCACCTCTTCCTGACCATCCAGGAACTCGCGGAAGCCGAAGTACTTCCGCAGCGCTTCACGGGCATCGTGAATCGGGGTGGAGTCGGCGGAGAGGATGTCGGGTTCGGGGGGCAAGGGCGGTCACTTCATGCGGAGGGAGCGGCTCAGATGCAAGCAGGCTTCTCGATCACGCCGGGCGTATGATTGAACCCATGCCAGCGCCGTGCGTCTGTGCTACGCCCTCTCATGAAACTCCTCCTGCTTCTGCTCTCCATGCCTGCCCTGCTCCTGGCTGAGGCAAAGACGCCTGCAGCGCCGTCATGGACGAGTTCACTCACGAAGTCTGCCCCAGGCTCCTTCCCGCCGCTCACGCCCTGCCGTGTGGTTTATGATTTGAGCTGGAACAACCTCATCTCGGCTGGCTCGGCGAAGGTGGTGATGCAGGAGGCAGGCGGGTATCAAGTCGCGCGTGCGGAGGCTGGCACCTCGGGTTTTGCGCGGTCGCTGTGGAGCTACGACTGCGTGATGACCTCCGTGATGGAGCGTGGGCCGCTGAGGGCCGTTTATCTGAACCACTCCGAGACGGATGATCGCGAGACCATCGCCTACAAGGTCGGCTTTTCATCGCTGAAAGTGCTGACGGAAACGCTGCTCACTCCGAAAGGTAGCGCTGCGAAAAAGAGCACCGCCATCTGTCCCTACGGCCCCGTGGACGATCTGCAATCCGCCATCCTTTTTGTGCGCAGTCAGCCGCTGAAGCAGGGCGATTCCATCACGCGTGTGGTGCAGCCCTTTGATCGCCCTTACCTCGCGACCTTCACCGTCGTAAGTCGTGAGAATCGCAAGGTGGAAGGCACGACATATCCAACGATCAAACTCGATGTGAAGATCCGCAAACTCGACCGCAAGACGCTGGCGCTCGGCAGCTTCAAGAAAGTGAAGACCGCCACCATCTGGGTCAGCGATGATGCGTGGCGTCTGCCCATCGAGATGCACGCCGACATCTTCGTCGGCTTCATCTCTGCGACGATGACGAAGCGTGAGGCACTGACGGGCAAGGCAGGGCAGGGGAGTTTGCCTGTGGGGATGTTCGTGAAGCTGCCGGAGTAAGTGGCAGAACCGTTCCTTGGTTTCGGCAGTCGGAGCGACCGATGATTCATTCGACCATGAGCGAGGGCATCACAGCTACCACGACTGTTTGGGATGAAGAGGAGGAAATCCGCAGGTGGCGATGGGATTCTCGGAGATGCCAGCTCGGGCGGCCAGTTCCTTCCGTGACAGGCCGGCATATGCGCGTATCTGGCCCAACAACTGGCTGAGCAAGATGCTGTGTGACGAAACAGCGTCAGGTATTTGTTTCATGTCGGCAGGATGCCTGACCGCGCCCGAAACGGCAATTCAATTGCTGACACTAGAGTGACAGACACTTGGCCTGACAAAATCTGTGGGCCTCCTTGAGCCGCAAACACCGGTGCAGCCAATCTGCGCGAAATCACAAATCAGGGTGATTCCCTGAATCAATCGCTGCGCCTCGAATCATGCCATCCATGCCAAGACCAAGTCCGCCGTCCCCGCCATTCCTGCCGCCGTTCTCGCGACGCATCCGGCCATTCCCGCTCCGCCTGCCGTCCACCCGCAGCATCCTCTGGCTCACCCGGCGCAGCACCGCCCGGATCCGCCCAGCCACGCCCTTTTTCCTGGGATTGGCCGGGTGGTTCGTGTTTTTCCCGCCGCCGCTCCCAGGATTGGCCAGAACAACCCACGGAACGACGCCGCCACTCCCGGGATTCACGCCACGGTTCCACGGAATGACGCCGCCGTTCCGCAGAACGACACCCAGAAGCCTATCGCGGCTCATTCACTGATCTGTAGGAAACCTCGATGGGGCTACAGACACTTGGCTTCACTTCACCGGAATATTTGAACATCCACAATCCGCAGCTCATCGACAGGGCCATCCAGCCAGTAGGTGATCAGGAAGGGGCGGAGTGCTTTCACACTTAGCCAGCGTCCTGTGCGGTCTTGCTCCCGGAAGTCTGGCGGATCAAAAGCATGGCTTTGGAGGTGAGTGAGCTGGGCAACGAGCTTGAGTCGCTGGCTGGCGGAAGCTGCCAGCGTGTAGCGCATGACATCTTCATCCAAAACAAGCTTCGGGTCCGCAGGTATGGGTCACAGTCCCTGGCTCTCTAGCTGCTGATGCATGTCCACAAGCTGCTCCAGACTGAACTTGCGTCCGGAGTCCATGCGCGTCATCCGGGCTTCCAGGGTTGCCTTGCGCTGTGCATCGGAGTCGTTGCCCAGATGCTGAAGGTAGGCGGCGGCGAAGAAACGACCCTCGTCGGACATGGCGTCGATCAGCTCGCGGATGTGAGTGGTCGTCATGGGTTTAAAATGCCCGTCCATGTCAGAAATGGCAAGAGTGGAGGCATGCGGCTCCTTCATGAAGGGGCAGATCATCCAAGGCATCAATCCAGCCAGTTCTCCACCCGCAGTCCTGGCACTTTTTGGAAATCGACCAAGTTGCGGGAGAGCAGGAGCGTGTCGTGAGTCAGAGCGAGGCTGGCAATGCGCAGGTCCATGGTGCCGATGCGCACGCGTTGGAATTGCATCATGTCGAAGGTCTCCTGCGCGGCTTGTGTCCAGGGCAGGAACCGCCACTTGGCGAGGGTGAGCAGGCCGGTGAGAAAGAGATCGTAATGGATGAGCAGACGATCTTTGTCGGCGGAGACCTGGGCCAGCCGACCCCGCAGGACTTCCTCAGCAGTCATCACCGTCAGCCAGGGTTGCTCGCCGCGACTGAGGAGACGTTCACGAAGCAGTGCTCCAGCCGACGAACCGCGATCTAGCTCGGAATAGTGATTGGTATCAAGAATGACCATCGCGACGATTCATCTCATCCAACGACTGGCGGTTCACGTCCTGCCGCCACTGCTCGCCGAGTTTCATGGCGGCGTCGTAGTCAGGATTGTTCTTCGCCCAGCCAAAGGTGCTCAACCAGCTCTCATCCGTTGCCTCGGCGTTGGCAGCCAAGGTCAACGTCTGCGTTAGCAGTCCCTTCGGCGGCTCGGGAGTGAGTGTGGCGGCGATTTGCGGATTCATGTGGTTAGGATGCTGCTCTCGTGGGTCTTTGGCAAGGATGGAGACGGGTGGCAAGAAACCTCAATCGCGTGCCTTAATAGAGGGACAGACACTTGGCACTTCTAAATAGGCAGTTGATTGAGCGCCAACGGCGCGATTCATACCAGCCTGGGGCGATCAGCCCCAGGCGCCGAGCCACCTCAAATCTGCCATGACCGAGGGCTGAAGGCCCGAACCATGCACGAGGCGTTAGGAGCATAAGTCGGGCTTTCAGCCCTCCACTTACCGGGCGGTCGTCGTGCTGGTTCCCTGGGCCATTGGCCCAGGCTGGTATCGAGCGGGCCTGTGGCCCTGAGAATTCCGTGGTGAGACCGCAGCTTTGGAGATTCAGGCGGACCCGCTGCGCTGGCGAGTGTTTGATGGGCGTGTGCGGCGCTGCCTCGTTCCCCGCTTCCCTTACATCATCTATTATTTGGTCGAGGATGAGGTGCTCTACTTTGGAGCCCTGCTGCACAGCGCGAGACACCCGGAAACCTATCGCGGCTCATTCACCGAACTTTATGAAACCTCAATGGGGGTAGAGGCGCTTGGCTTTTCTACACCGTGAGCGCTACCATGCTGCGGCTTAACCGAGTGCCATTTGGACAGACACTTCATGCTTTCACAACACAGCGAAACGCTTGAGCAGCAGGAAACCCATATATGCAACAAGAGTGAAAGGGGCCAGTTCTAACCTTTCAGTACCTCCTTGGCGGGAAATCAAAAATTGAATACCGGTGAATGAAGTCATTAAAATTAATGACCCTCCTGTGACCCAGAGGGCCTCTTTGGCACCAACAAAGGCACCGATCATTGCAAAAAGCAGCACAACACCAAATCCCATCGCCTCGCGCGGAATCTGGACGCGTGTCGTGGTCCCAACTAGTTTGGTAACATTCCCAAGATCATAAGTTTGCTCTTGGTGAGCCGTCTTAGCTGTAACGGTCTCCATACTGATAATGGCCTGAGCATTATCGAATTTGTCGTCACTGATTTGAAGTGTATTACAATCCATGACCAACCGGTCAGAGTATCTCGCAAAAACCTGCTCCCAGGTCACTTGGCTGTCGCCGATAACAATCACAGGAGGAAGTTGCTCATTCGGCTGAATGACTCCCCATCGAACAGATGGATCGAATCTCAGTTCTTTGCGACCAAAAACCATTTTCCCTATCTCAAGCGTGACCCATCCAATCGAGAATCCGATGAGCGCGCCTGCAATTGAGAGCTTTATACCTTCCCAGGATGATGTGGCACGCAGATACTGAGGAAAGATTATTGAGATCAACACACCCATGAGCGCGCCGCCTATGGTTAATGGGTGGGGCAGTATGCCCCAATAGTAGCTGGTACCACAGGCAACAATAAGGAGGCCAAGAAGGGTGACGGAAGATGCGTTGAACATGGTATATGGAGATCCTCAACTCTTGGCAGGATGCCTGGATCTGTGCGGACGGTCAACGAAACACGCAATTGGTGGTGAGTTGAGCAATCGGCTTGGGGCTCGGGATTAGCACCCCACCGCCTCAGCACACCGTCCACAAAGCGTTGGGTGAGCTTCGATGGTGCCGACGTCGGGGAGCAGCTTCCAGCAGCGTTCGCACTTCGGATTGGTGCAGACTTCGACGGTGGCGCTTAGCTCGGGGCCTCGGGTGATGTGGAGGTCGCTGAGGATGAAGAATTCCTGGAGGGTGGGCAGGTCCTGGAAGACGGGGTTGGCGAAGCCGGTCTCGGGGAGGGTGAGCTTGACGGTGGCTTCGAGGTTGGAGCCGATCTTTTTGGCCTGACGGGCGGCTTCGATGGCTTGCTGGATGACGGCGCGGGCCTTCAGCAGCTCTTCGACGGCGGCGGTGGCCTCGGTGCTGGCGAACGCTAAGTTTGGCTGCGGGAAGGCCTCCAGGTGGACGCTGTCGGGGTGGCCGAGGAACTCCCAGGTTTCGTCGGCGGTGTAGGCGAGGATGGGGGCGAGGAGTTTGGTTAAGGTCTCGGTGATCTCGCGGATGGTGGCCTGGGTGGCGCGGCGACGGGGGCTGTCGGCGGCATCGCAGTACATCCGGTCTTTGGTGATGTCGATGTAGAGGGCGGAGAGATCACCGGAGACGAACTGGGTGATGGTGCTGGTGACTTTTCGGAAGTCGTAGGCGGCGTAACCGGCGAGGCAGTCGGTGAGGACGCTGTGGAGGCGCTCAAGGATCCAGCGGTCGATCAGCGGGAGGGACTCTGTTGACGGGATTGACGAGGTTGATGGGGCGTCGTGGAGGTTGCCGAGGAGGACGCGGAAGGTGTTGCGGATGCGGCGGTAGGATTCGCCGGTTT
>CAYMHJ010000177.1:0-13110 GCA_964390165.1 uncultured Prosthecobacter sp.
CGGCGGCATCGAGGATGCCGTTCTCGGTGCTGCTGCCGACCTTTTCTTTGATGTTGTAGTTTACGGCGTAGAGCGCCTCGCCGCTGTTGATGCCGCGCGTGTAGTTCCAGAACAGGCGATTGTAGAAGGGCGACTGCGTGACATCTGGTTTGAGGAAGTCGTCACGTCCGCGCAGCAGGGCGAGTTCTTCATCCAGCGAGCTGGCCACCTGGCCTTCGAAGGAGAAGCGGCTGGTGTTCACCTCGGTGATCGTGTTCTGATCGTCGAGCGAGATGGTGGGATTGGCGGCATCGGCATAGGCTTCGTCACCGAGGATGGTGTAGAGGTCGTTCAGATAACCCGCCGCGAGCAGCAGCGCCGTGTTCACGCCTTCAACGTCGTAGCCGGAGTTGATGCTGATGTCCTTGCCGCGATTGAGCACGGTCTCGTAGATGGCGATGAGGCTGGCGTCACTGATATTGTCCAGAGTGAGGGCAATGTCCCCCTCCCACTTCGTGCCGGCCTGGGTGAGCAGGCTGACATCGGTATCGACCGCGTTGTTGTAGAGGTCGGTCATGCGCTGGTTGAAGGGGTTGATGGCGGCCAGCACGCGCTTGATCCAGCCTTCGACGAGGGCGGGGCGGGTCCAGTCAGACCAGGGCACGACGCTTTGATTTCCACCCGTGGCGAGGATGTTGCCGACGTTGATTTTTGGCCGGTAGCGCATGGTGAAAAACCGGTCGCTCATGATGACGAGCGGGCTGTTCATCGGGCCGTCGGAACCGCCGACGATGGCGCGGTTCTGGATCTTCGGACTCTCGGTGGTGGCCGGGCTGGCGGCGACTTCCCAGTTGCCTGCCGACTCTACCAGGTCCGTGCGGGTGGAGCCTTCGAGTCGCAGGTTGACGTTGCTTTCGATGTCGGCGTCCGAGTCCGTGTAGAGGGCCACTTCGATGCGGTTGGGGCCTTTGATGAAGACGCTCTCATGCACGCGGAATTGCTTGGTCAGACCCTCGGCGCTGAGGCCGGTGCTGGCATCCTGATCCAGGTCCACCTCGGCGATGGCGGAGGCGGCGCTGACCACGGCGATTTTGTCATTGGCGGCCAGATTCGTGATGGCCCACAGGCTGCTGAGGCGGGTCTTGAGCGCGGCGATCTCGGCACTTTTGCCGGAGAGCTGGGCTTCACCCGCATCGAAGACCTGAACGCCTGCGGCATTGAAGATGCGGAAGTGCAGCTTAGCGGCGATCTCCGCCACGACGACGAGGCTTTCTCCCTCCACGGGCAGATCGTCGAGTGAGGCGGCGCGGGCCAGGCGCAGATCGTAGGCGTTCTCGCTGATCAGCGCATCGAGTGCGGCCACGCCGTTGCCATGCACCAGCGCCACGGCACCATTCACATAGAGGACGAAACCGGTGAGATGATCCGTGTCGGCGCTGAAGGTGATGAGCGAAGGCACGCCGGAGGTGAAATCCACATCCTGGTTGGCTTTGAGGATCACGCCGGGCAGGCCGCTGGCAGGATCGTGGGCGGCGTCTTTGATCGTGAGGAGGCGCGGCAGTTCCCAAGTCGCTGCTGAATACGCAGCGGCAGCCGGGCGCGGCACGGTCGGGTTTTGTACATACTTCCACTCGCGCTCCAGAGCGTTGGTGGAATCGCCGAGATAGATCGCATTTGTGTAAGTGTAGGTGCGTGGCGGTTTGCCATCGACCGGCCCCGAGTGGCGCCACTCGAACTCATAGTCCTCCGGCTTCGCGGCAAAGTCGCCGCTGTGGCGCAGGGTGACTTTTTCATCCAGCGGATTGCTGGAGAGGCGCACCTTGAGGTCGCCTTTGTAGAGTTCCGGGAGGACCTGGATGATCTTCACGGCTGGCGGATCACCCGCCGGGGTCAGGCCGGGGTGGCTGCCATCGGCAAAGACCAGCGTCACATAACCCGTGCCCTGGCCGGTGGCGGTGAGGGCGTAGCTGTCGCGGGCGGTGTCGGAGTCCGGCATGATGGCGAGCTCACGGCCTCGGATGTCCTGCGTGGAGCCGACGATGAAGGTGCCCTTGCGCGCCGGGTCTTCGATGTAGGTCTCCAGTCGGGTTTTCAGCAGCGTGGAGATGGCCGTGCTCCACTTCGTCTGCACCTCCGGTGCTTCAAACTCGGCCAGCTTGATCAGCGCGGCCTCGTCCTCGGCGGAGAGCACGTTGAGGTCCAGGTAGTCTTCCCCGGCGATCTCGTCATAAAACTCACCGACGAAGACCAGACTGCCACTGGCGCTCTCCAGCGGGGCAAAGTAGAAGCGCGTCTGCAAATGCGGCGGCAGGCCCTGGAAGTAGGTTTTGCCCTGATAAACGCTGGTGCGGATGCTGCCCGGGATGCCGGTGGTCAGGCCAGCGGCGGCCATGGTGACCTTCTTGGCCCGAGTGGGGTCATGCAGAGTGACGCTGGTTTTCGCCGCGCCGTTTTTGGCGATGGACTGCTGGTAATACACCTCGGCGCTCTTTTGATTGCGCACCTCCGGCAGGTCAAACTTCGGCAGGGTCAGCGTCTCCGCCACGCGCATGGAGGGCACGTTTTCCGGCCACTTCGGCGTGTAGCTGACGGTCAGCGCGGTGCCAGTGACGGCATGGCCGACGGGCACCCCGGCGCTCAACGGGCGCAGGTAGGGCAGCTTGGTGCCGGCGGCGGGCTGGGCACCGCCGGGCACATAAAAGTCCGCATCCATCGGGTAATACCACTGCATGCCGAAGGTGCCGGGGCCGCCGCTGTTGTGCGTGCCGCGATACACCCACTTGTAGCCCTGGCGATCTTCCAGGGTGAAGCTGTCATACTTGTCCGGGGCGGTGACATCCGGCGCGTTGTCAGGCGTGCCGGGCACTTCGGTGTTGGCGATGTTGCCTTGTGAATCCACCGGCAGTTGCAGCAGCGGCAGCGGCATGGGGCCCTGGATTTTCAGGCCCGCCGTCCACTCGTAGTTGAAGGTGTACGTCGCGTTCTCCCGCAGCACGCGGAAGGGCCGCATGGCCGGGCGGCCATCCGCCGGATCGGTGTAGGCCACGAGCACGAAGGGCTCGGAGGTGTAGCCGGTGCCGGTGGTCACGTTCAGATCATCCCGCAGCGCCCAGAAGCGGTCGTTTTTCTTCACCGCATGCTCCTCGTTCGGATTGAAGCCGATGGCGGCGTGGTTGTTCTGCTGGTAGATGAATCCGGCGGCCTGCTCAGAGGTGAGGTTCTCCGTGCCTTCATTGGAGGCCATGACGATCTCGTTGGCGCTGTTGCTCAAGAGCATCTCCGCTGAAGTCACATCCCGCCAGCCACCGATGGCAAAGGCATGACCACCGGGCAGGAGCAGCAGATCCGGGCGTTCGCGGCCTTGTTGAAAGGGAGGGCCGGAGGACCAGGTGTTGGTCACGGGATTGTAGAGCGCCGTGTTCTTTGCGGGCGGGGCGTTGTATCCACTGTAAAAACTGTAGCCACCGTCCTGTCCGGCTGCCAGCACGCGTCCGTCCTGGAGGCGAAGCAGGGTGAATCCATAATCCAAGAACTCGGGCGGAGCCGCTGCCGCCGTCCAGGTGTTCGTGGCGGGATTGTAAATTTCGGCGGCACCTGCTGCGGCGGACAGAACCCTACCATCGGCAAGCAGCACAGGAGCCCCTCCATAGTTCGCTGTCAGTATGCCTGGGATGTTGGTCCAGGTATTGGCCACCGGATCATAAAGCTCGGCGGTGGTGGCAGTATCGTAGGAGAAGCCGGTCAGACCGCCCGTCACGAGCACTTTGCCATTCGCCAGCAGGGTCAGGTGGTGACCCTGCGAACGGCTCAAATTCATCGGGGCTGCGGGTGCCCACGTTCCCGTGGTTGGATTGAAAATCTCCGTGCTCTCAAGGATCGGAGAGCTGCCGAAGCCGCCGCCCCCCGCCACGAGCACTCTGCCATCCGCCAGCGCGGTGGCGGCAAAGTTGCCTCCATCACGCAACGCCCCGAGTGATCCGACCGTGGTCCATGTTCCCGTCTCGGGTTCGAAAAGCTCGCAGCGCGCCACCCCATCGCCAAAACCGCCGGAATTGTCATACCCGCCGATCACCAGCACCTTCCCATTCGCCAGCTTCACGGCTTTATGTCCATGGGATGCGACGTTCAACGCTCCCGTCTCGCTCCAGGTATTCGTGGTCGGATTGAAGATCTCCGCGCGCCTGTGAACGGTTCCTGTTTCATTCCTGCCACCAGCCACCAGCACGCGCCCGTCATTGAGCAGCGTGGTCGAGTAGTTGCCACGGTTCAGCCGCAGCGGCTCCAGCAAACGCCAGTCACCTGCGGAACCCGGATAGCCAACGGTGTAGCGCCCCACTTTGGAGGGCACATGGAAGGCTGTGAAGCCCGTGCTGCCCGCAGGCGGGTTCACAGGTTCAAACCAGCGCACGGTCAGTTCGCGGTCCGTCGGCAGCGCATTGACCGGAATGATCGCCCCGGCTCCCGCTGCGGAAACGCCGGAGGTGAAGGGATCAATGTATGCCGAAGGCTGGTAGCAACGCCCGCTGGAGATGTGGCCTGCAAGGGAGTATTTCGAAGAAGGAGGCTCCAATCGAGTCCCCACGGTGGCCCGCCCGTAAATGGCTGGCAGTCCATCTGACTCGGCGGTGTAGGTAAGGACTTGCGTGCCCTCGGAAATGGGGAACGAAACGCGGAACTGCGTGCTGCTGAGGATCTCCGTGATGGTTATCGGCACATGGATGCCAGGGCCGGTGACAAACATGCCCACCTCCAGCCCGGCCGCATGGCTGACAGTGACGATGGTCAGTTCATGGCCGCCCCCGGTGGTGGTGGAGGACTTCTGCACACTGCGGCCTTCCGTTTGGCTGTAGATGGTCTGATACCAGAGCGATGTGCCGCTGGTGAACTTCAGCAGCGTGCGGTTGTCGCTGTCGCCAGTGCTGGAGATCTCCGTGATCAGACGCCGCGTGTCAGGATCAAAGCGGGACTGCGTCTGGCTGCCATCATCCTGAAAGACAATCTCCGGCTGGCTGCCAGCCTCAAACTGAAGCCCGGTAGCGGCAGTGCTGCCTTCCGGGTCGGTAGTGACAAAGGCGTAGTCGCTGAGCAGTGGCGGCCAGATGAAAAAATAGCGGTCCTGATACTTCGGCCAAAGCACGCTGATGTCCGGCGCGGCGGCGCCCGGAAGGCCGATGGTGACGGCCTGATTCTCCAGCCAGTAAAACACGACTCGGTCAGGACTCAGATTCTCCCGCTCCGCCCAGTAGGCCAGGCGACCATCCGCCAGACCCTGCGTGCCGTAAAAGCCCAAGCCCCCGCCTGCGGAGAGGTCCAGAACTGGGGAGGCGATGAGCGTGGTGTCCGTGCGCAGGGGCGGCTGCTGCTGATTCGGCGGCATGGCCTCATGCGGCAGCACGCGGCGGCCCAGATGGGTCGTCACCTCCGTGGGCGGGGCGCGGCGTGCCACCTGCACCACATCCGCGCCGAGGAATTGATGCCGGTTCGGGGCAATCTCCTGCCCCAGATACTCCACCAGCACGCGACCCTCCAGATTGTAGGCGGCGATCTGGGCGTTGCCGCCGATCTTGTCGAACCACAGGGTGCGTTTTTCCTCCGCCGGCTGCCCGTTCGGGTCGGGATTGATGACCTGGCCCACCGGCACATACTCCTCCACCACCAGCGGCGGGAAGGCCGTGCTGAAGACCGGATTCACCCGCTCGATGCGGCCGCCGGGGATGTTCACGCGCGGGCCGTTGAAGGATTTCTCCGTCCAGTAAATCGTGCGCACGTCTCTCTGGGTGGCGCTGGAGACGTTAAAAGTTTCCCTCCAGAACTTCCACTCCCCCCCCTGCGGCGCGGTCGTGACCCAGACGATCTCCACCGCGCCCGGCTGGCTGGCAAAGACGGCGTCCGCGTGCGGGCTGTAATAAAACGCCTCCTGCGCGGGGGTCTTGTTCCACACCGGATTCGTCAGCGTGGCATTCGTGGGCACATTCCGCAGCACGCCGGAGAAGGTTTCGTTGTCACGCACCGGCTTCGCACGCCAGTAACCCGCCGGGGCCGGAGTGATTTTGTCCGCCTGCACCAGCGGCGGCGTGATGAAGTCGCCCAAGTAATATCGCGGCACGCCTGTGGCGAAGGCATTGCCCACACTCGCGGAGGTCAGTTTGATGCTGGTGCTGCCATTCGTCGTGCCTTCGGCAAAGCGCGGCTCCGCCGTGGGCACCGCCTGATTCCTCGGCCCCGCACTACCAGAGCTGACACCGACGCCTGAGAACTGCGAAGCGGGCACGGGATGGATCGAACCCAGCGCGGTACTCCCCGGGAGTTTCAGATGATTGAAATGCGTCGGCGTGCTGAGCTGGAGCTGCGCCTGGGCAGTGGTGGCGCAGATGAGCAAAGTGCTGAATATGAAAGTGATGAGGCGTAGCGGGTTCATGACAGCGTAGGCTCGTTCGCCAGAACGAGGGGATTGGGGTGTGGCGCAACCAACGGACGCATTCTGGCAAATGCGCCTTCAGACTGCGTGGCTGATTTTGAGATCATGGGGAAGGAAGGCATGGTTCCGCTTTGCACAGGAGATCACCTGCAAGAGACGGCTCAGAGCTTGATGATGTAATTCACATAGGCGTTGATCGGGCGCGTCTCGTTGCCGCCCGCAGAGCCTGTTGTCTCGCCTGGCACAGGGTTTGGAGATGGCCACGGGACATAGCGTCCCGTTCCATCGTCTCCTTGTTGAGCAAATGAAAATTTGAGGCCGTGATCGTGTGCCTTGAACTGATCCGCCTGCACGCTGCCCACCAAATTCCCGGCGCTGCCTCCAGGGTTCATCGCGGCTCGGGCAGATTTGTCAGGATCGCGGCCTGCGGTGCCATCCACACCGCGCAGGAACCGGCCCCGAAAGTCCGGGAGATTGAACTGTGTCGTCCCCCCGCTCGGGTTGCCGAAATTCGTGCCAATTGCTGCGTAGAGAGCGGCATAGTTGCCTGTCCGTGAAACAGGAGAACCATCACACATCGCCCACCCGGGAGGGGCGGTCGTGCCGCCATAGGCGACGATGGTGCCGGGGGGGCACAATGCCTGCTGCACCGCCGCCACCAGATCCACCAGCGCCACCTGGCCGTCTAGGATTTTAGCGCTGTTGACCGCACCATCCTGTAGTTTGGCAGTGGTCACGTTGCCGTTCAAGATCTCGTTGGTGCCCACGGAGTTGTCCGCCATTTTCACCTGAGTCACGGCATCCGTGGCGAGTTTGGCGTTCGTCACATTGGCATCCACGATCTCAGCCGTGCCCACGGAATTGTCCGCCAATTTTGCCAGTGTCACCGCATTGTCCGCCAGATCGAGATTGGAGATGCTGAGGTCAACGATGTTGGTGGCGCTGACGGAGTTGCTTGCCAAACCGGCAGCACCCACGGCTCCAGCCCCGAGTTTGTTGGCGGTCACGGCCCCGGCTCCAAGCATGGTCTCGGTGATGGCTCCCGCGTCCACGCCCTCGGCCACCTTCGCCCGCATGGCAAAGGCGGTGGAGACGATCTGCTGGCGCGGGGTGATCTCGGTGTCGTTGCCTATGCCGTCGTCGTTCAAGTCCACCGTGATGCCGAGGTGTACGTCAGCATTGTTGAAGGCATTGGCAAAGATATGCGGCTCACTGCCGATGGTGCCGCCATTGCCGATGAGCACGCTGAAGTCGCTGTTGTTGATCGTCACGGTCTGGGACTCGCTGTAGAGCAGGTCGGCTGGAGCGGTGGAGGTGGGGCTTTTCCAGAACTTGAAATGCACCAGGCGGTTCACTGGTGTCGGCGCAGCGCCGATGACTGCGCCAGCGCCCGTGGTGACACGCGCCTGGTAGTTCATCAGACTGGGCACCGCAGTCTGCGAGTGCGCGAAGCCCGCCATCACGAGGGACAGCAAGGGCACGAGGAGGAGGGAGTGGATGGGTTTCATGAGGAGCTGCGGATGGGAGGGTTCGGAGGCGGGTTTCGGGTTCAGTTGTTGAGGGTGATGGCACCGGTCTCGGAGACGCGGCGGAGGACAAAGGTGCCGGAGACAACAAGCGCGTCCCGGTGCAGGCCGCGGAAGATCTCTGTGTAAGTACCGCCGATGACGCTGCTGCCCCAGCCGGCGGTGCTGACGCCCTCAGGTGGCGTAGCGGTGAAGGTGAAGGAGCAGGTGCGGGTGACGGTGTAGCTCTCTTCGCCATTGCCCTTCGGCGTGTTGGTGCCGTCCGGGCGGGCGTCGCGGTTGTCGTGATCCGGGTGGTATTGATGCACGAAGGGATTCGTGCGGTCATTGAAGGGCACCACCACGGTGCGGACCAGTGTTTCGCCGGGGGCGACCTCGCCGCTGCTGCCGGGAGCACTGCTGCCCAGCACGAGATCCAGCGGCAGATGCGCCACGCTGAAGCGCAGGGCATTGGCCTTTTCATTCGGATTCAGCCCGGCCTCCTTGGTGCAGATGCCAGAGACGTTTCCCACCTGGTTCAGCCTGCCAAGAAACACCTGGGAAAGCAGTCGCGCCTCCGCCCCTCCCGCATCCGGCACATGCAGCAGGGTGCGCAGGGTGTAAGGACGCGGCACGGTGCCCGGAACAGGGGCGGTGACGGTGATCTGCGGTGACTTCGCAGGCGGCACCGCATAGCCACTGCCGCCCTGAGTGATCGCGAAGCCGGTGACGATACCATTCGAAACCGTGGCCGTAGCCGTGGCCTGCACGCCGCCAGTGCCCGAGGGCGCGGCGATGACCACCGTGGGCGGCTGCGGCGTGCGCACCTGCGCGGTCAGCGCCACCGCGCCATAAAGAAATTCGCTCGTGGCCGCAGGCGGAGACTGGGAGAGCACGAGCGTGGTGGCATCCGTGATGCTGACGATGCTGGCCGTGCCGGTGATGCCTGTGCCGACGACCGCCATGCCCGCTGAAAGTCCCGCCGTGCTGTTGACCGTGACCGAGGCCCCACCCGTGCTGGTGGTGCTCAGCAGTGCCTGCCCAAAAGACAGCACCACCGTGCCATCCGGCGGGCTTTGGGAAAGCCGCAGCCGCGTGCTGCCGAGGATGCTGGAAATACTGGCGCTGCCTGTGATTCCTGGGCCGATGACGACCATGCCGACGCTGAGATCCTGCGTGTCCGCCACCGTGACCACGGGCGTGAGATCATAGCCCAGGCCGCCATCGTCCACAGCGATCCCTGTGACCACGCCGCTGCCATTCACCGTGGCGGTGGCCAGAGCGCGCCCGCTGGTCGGCACCCGGCTGTCCACATTCGTCACCTCGATGTCCCCCGCCCACAGTCCTGAAAGCGAGGCCACCTCCGCGCTCACCGGCAGATAGACGTCCATCAAATTTCCCCCGTCCGTGAGCCGCAGCAGGGAGGCATACAGCGTGCCCGCAGGTCCACTCATGCCCGCGCGATTCAGCCCGAAATGCACCTCCACCGTGCTCTGCGCGCCGATGTCCACATCACCCGCAGCGGGAATGTCCTCCCACACACCGGTGCCGACATTGTAGGTTCGCCGTGTCAGCGGCACCTCGGTGAGAGTCGCCCCGGCGGGTGAATTGGCACTGGCCACGGACGCGAGCGTCAGAGTCACCTGAGCGCCGGTGCGGTTGCGGATGCGCGCGGTGATGACTGTGCCCGTGAGGCCAAAAGCGAGTCCGTCGCGATTCGTCAGATCGATCTCCAGCGGCGCATAGAAGTTCCCCACCACTTCGGAGGAAAACCAGTACGCCTTGTTGCGGTCCACCCGCTCCAGGCTGGGGGAGAAGATCAGCATCGGGTTCGAGGAGCTGAACGCGCCGCCCACATATTTGAAGATCTTCGAGTTCGCCGCGATGGCCGCCGGGAAGGTGGCGAAGTAGGCGGAGAAGAGGGGGAAATTGCCATTCTGCCGAGTCGGGAAGCCGAGCAGGTTCGCCCCACTGCGCACCCAGGTGCTGCTGGGCGGCAGCGGACGTTGGAGGATGGCCAGGGTCGTGACCGCGCTGCATCTCACGAGGTAGGCGGTCTGCCCGGTGACGTCCGAGAGCGTGTTCGCCGAGCCATTTTTTACCCACACACTCCACTCCTCCGTGCCCGGAGCCGGAATCAGCGGCGTGGTGGTGAAGCCCACCGCCGTGGGATTCGGATTCCAGCGCCAGACCTCCTCAATGTTCGTGTTCGCACCAAACAAAAGATCCGGTTTCGTGTGCGTGGCATCTCCATGCAAATAGATGGAGTTCCAGCCAGCGAGCAGCGGGTAGGATTCACTTTTCCACTGCGCCTGCGCGGACGTAGCGAAGAGCAGAGAGCAGAGAGCGGAGAGAAAAGCCAAGTGCAAGGAGGCTGCGGCGGCTTTCGGCGGGTGGAATGTATTCATTTCAAAGATGTCTTGGTTTGGAACTCTTGGCCCTTCGCTCTTCGCCCTCGGCTACCTCACCGTGAGCCGGTAAAACTCCTTCGCGCTGCCCGGCGCAGGCGTGGTGAAGGCGGAGAGGATGCTCACATCCGCCGCCGTGTGGGTCAGGCTGCCAGCCGCCGGGCTGCCGATGGCGAAGGGCACGCGCGCCCAGGTCTTCATGTCGGTGCTGCGCTCGATGGTGTAGGTCTTCCCCGTGATGGCGTAGAACTCGAAGCGCACGCTCGTCTCCGCCCGCTCCTTGATCTGGAGATCGAAGCGCTCGGTGGCGTCGCCGGCAAAAGTGCCCGCCACATACTCATCCCAGTCGCTGCGGCCATCGTGATCGAAGTCGCCGTTCTTGTGGATGAGCTGGAGCTGCCAGTTGCCGTTTTCATCCGGGTAATGCCCCGCCTGATAAAGCTGCCACTGCTCCCAGATGTCCGGCAGACCGTCGCCATCGAGGTCTTCACCGAGATTCAGATCCAGCCGCACCCGCTCGCCGCCTTTGCCCGCCGTGAGATTGCCCGCGACCTCGATGGGATAAAAAAGCGCCCCATTCATCTCCACCACCAGGCTGAACTGCCCCTGCGCGGCCAGCGCCTTCTCCGTGTAGATCGTGGTGCCGCTGCGGTTCGCGTCGATGCGGACTTTCAGCTCATAGTTTTGATCGAGCTGCAAGCCCGTGATCGGCGTGCGGCCCACTTCGACACCGCCTTTCAGCAAAACCAGCACGGCTCCCTCCGCCGTGAGCGTCTGCCCCACCTGATCGCGCACCATGCCATAAAGCGTGTAATACGGCGCGGGGGGAAATGCCTGCGATCCGCCTGAAATCAGGCAAAGCAGGGCAGTGAAAAGCAGTGTGGAGCGCATGACGAAAAATGGGTGCGCGCTTCCAGGCCCGGTTTTTTTCCCGCTGTTTCACCTGCTACCCAACTTTTTTTCAAAAAAGCCTCCCCGGCCGGTTTTGAAGCTTCCTCTCCCGAGCGAAACATGGCAGAACGGCCTCATAAGCCATGCCTGAAGCCTCTCGCTACGCCGACTTTCCCGACACGCACTGGACGCTCGTCCGGGCCGTGCAGGGCGGGAATGCCGAGGACGCAGCGCGAGCGATGGAGGAACTGTGCAAAGGCTACTGGTATCCCATTTATGCCTTCCTGCGGCGCAGCGGCCATGCGGCACATGACGCGGAGGATCTGACGCAGGCCTTCTTTCAAAGGCTCATGACGGAAGACGCCCTCATGTGCGCGCAGCAGGAGGCTGGGAAGCTCCGCTCCTGGCTGGTTGGCGTGCTGAAGCATCTACTCAGCGACACCGCGCGCCATCGCGCCGCCCAGAAACGCGGCGGCGGCATCCCGCATGTGTCCTTTGATGAGATGGCCGCCGAGGAACGCTACGCCAGCGAACCCCATGCCGAGAGCGATCCCGATGAGCTCTTCACCCATGTGTGGGCTCAGGACTTGCTCGCCAGCGTGCGCAACCGCCTCCGCGAAGCCTACGAAGCCGCGGGCCGCAAAGAAGTCTTCGACCTGCTGCTGCCCTTCCTGCTGTGGGACCATGAGCCGCCCTCCTGCCGCGAGATCGCGGGACAAATCGGCTCCAGCGAGATCGCCACCCGCATCCTCATCCACCGCCTCCGCGTGAAGTTCCGCACCCTGCTCAAAGAAGAAGTCGCCCGCACCGTGCTCTCGCCAGAGGAGATCCCCGGCGAGCTGGCCTGGCTGCAAAGCGTGCTGGCAAGATAAGTGAGTGAATCATAGGCTAGATTTATCAACACCCACAAACACCATGACCTCACCCGAATCAAAATCACTCATCTCCCGCAACTGGATCGTGTGGCTCATCGCCGCACTCACCTATCCCATCGTGCACTGGATCCCCACGAGCTCGGGCCACCCGGCCAAGATTTTCGATATTTTGATACCCGTTTTCGTGATGGGACTGGGCTTTGTGTCTCACACCATTCTGAACGCAGCTCTCAAACAACGAGGCAAGAATGAGTGAAACACCGTCCAAAAAACCGGGCCTGTAACCCAGCTACGCATGCCCACCGACTCCCCATCCCCATCACCGCTCAGCGTGGAGAACTACCAACTCGGCGCGGAGATCTCCACCGGCGGCATGGGCAGTGTGCTGGAGGCGCATGATGCCAAGCTGGACCGCACCGTGGCCATCAAAGTCATGCTGCTGGAAGCGAACGCGGACGCCCGCATGAGACAGCGCTTCCTGCGCGAGGCCCAGGTGCTCGCGAAGCTGGCGCATCCGAACATCGTGCCCATCTACGACATCGTCTGGGAGGACGGCATGCCGCTTTTCTACTCGATGAAGCGGATCAAAGGCCGCACGCTCCACGCCATCCTCACCGATCTGCGCAAGCAGGTGCCCGAAACCCTCCACGACTACTCGCTCGACCGCCTGCTGACGATTTTCCGCAAAGTCTGCGACGCCATCGCCTTCGCCCACAGTCAAGGCGTGCTCCACCGCGACCTGAAGCCGGAGAACATCATGGTCGGCGAGTTCGGCGAGGTGCTCGTGATGGATTGGGGACTGGCGAAGGTGGTTCGCGGTTCTCAGTTCGCAGTTCTCAGTTGTGATGAGCTGGCGACGCCCGACGAACAGGGAACCGAGAACAGCGAACTGAGAACAGGTTCGCAAACACTCCACGGCTCCGTCCTCGGAACACCGCAATACATGTCCCCCGAACAAGCCCGCGGCAGCATGGCGGAGGTGGATGAGCTTTCGGACATCTATGCGCTGGGCGGCATTCTTTACGCCATCCTCA
>CAYMHJ010000178.1:0-13091 GCA_964390165.1 uncultured Prosthecobacter sp.
GCCGTCGCCACATGATCCGGATGAAAGCACTGATTGAGGAGGAGGATTTTCATGATTCTAACAACGCGCGAGGAGAGCGTTCACGATTCACACGCGGGCAATCCAATAGCAGGCGCTCCCGAAAGGCATACCTACCAGCCCGGCGGCATTCTGAAACGATCCATCGCCCCCGCTTCTCTGACACGCCAAGACGAGAGTCTTCACATGATCAGAGGCTCTTACCCTCACCCACATTTCTCACCGTGCTATCCACAACTTCAAGAAAGCGCTTTCTTGCAATTTTGACGGCGAATTGAGTCTCAAACAGCAGACGTGCACGGCTGCGGGTCGCCGCCTTCTCATCGCAGGACATGCGCGACCAAGAATCCAGCAAATCCAGAGCGCCTTCCACCGTATCACCCGCCACGAGTCCGGCACCGCACTCGGCCACGGCTGGCGCGGTGTTCACCTTGTCGGACAACAGCACCGGAACCCCGCAAGCAAGCGCTTCAGCCACAACGATCCCGAAGTTTTCCTGGTGCGAGGGCAAAACCAAAACTTCGGCTGCCGCCAGCTCGCGCCATTTTTCCCTTCCTTCCGCGATACCTGCGAAGGAGACATCCCGGTCGATATTCAGCCCCAGACAACTGCACTGATCCTCCAGACTCTTTTGAAAGCCCACCGTGTGCGCCGGGCCGACAAAGCGGAGGTGTCCAGTTCTCTCAGGATCGTACTTCGCCTGCCAACGCGCAAACGCCGTCAAAAGGAGGTCGCATCCCTTCTTGGGATGAAGACGCCCCAAAAACAAGAAGATGCGACGACCGGCCAGTGTTGGCCGGGTCTTCTCAAATTCGGCTTTGAGCCTCTCCAACGAGTCCGGCGGCTCTTCCACCCCCAGCGGCACAATCACCTGTTCTCCGCTTATCCCTCCCAATTTCGGCGCGGCCAGGCGACGTTCCTCTTCGGTGGTGAAGCATACTCCGGCAGCCTGCGCGAACACCCCGCGGTTGAAAGCCCACCAGGCCGCATGCTTTAACCAGCGTGACTGGCGGAGCGCCCATGGATCCAGCATGCCATGTGGATAAACCAGCACCGGCACCTTCGCCCGGCTGGCCAGCCTGGATGCGGCCAGAGCATGGTATTGCCAGAGCCCATGTATCACCACAGCCGTGCCCGGTTTCAGCAGATCGCGCATTCCTGACTCCCAGTTGGGTGTCCAGCCGAACTTGGTTCTGGCAGGCCCCAAAAGACGAACAGGCACAGACCAGTCCTTCCCCAAGCCGGACGCGGGTTCGTCAGAACTCAACACCGCCGATCTCACCGGACTCTCAGTCGGAGCCAGGAGCCTGACGGCCTCCGCTGTACCTCCACTACGGGGATCTATCGAATGGATGGCGTGAACGACCGAAAGCATCATTTTGATACGGGTGAATTCAGACGGTCGCCACTTCCACAAAACACCCCGTAAACTTCCTGCATTTGAGAGGCAAAGTGCTCGAAGGAAAACTCTTCGGCACGGCTGCGCCCCTTCGTGGATTGCCGCTCGTGCCATGACTTCCCCTTGATCAGGCAGGAGGCGATCACACTGGCTGCTTTCTCGGCATCCTCTGGATCAATGTACTCGACAGCGTCGCCCCCGACCTCGGTCAGAGGAGGCCGGTTCGAGGCAAAGACGGGGCAGCCGCGTGACATGGCTTCCAGCACAGGCCATCCGAATCCCTCCTCCAACGAAGGGAAAATCAGCGCCCGGGCCCGGTCATAAGCCGCCACGATGAAGGCTGTGGAGGGCCTCGCCACCCAGATGAGACTGCCAGAGATCCCCAGCTCAGCCGCTAGTTGTTGCTCGATCCCACTGGCAGGATCCCCCATCATTACCAGCGAAGGCAGGGCGTCCTCCCGCATTTCTCGTTTCAGCGCGGCATAAATCAGCAGCACGCCGGGCCTGTTTTTATACCAAAGGCCGTTGCCCACATGGAGAAAGAACGATGGTGGCAACTCCTGGGTGGCGGCAGCATCGGCTTGCCTGCCAAAGGAGGGATCGAGCGGATTCAAGACGCAGTGATAATGATGCTCCGGGCCCAGGAGACGCTCGCAGTCCCGCCGCGTCTTCTCCGAAACGCAAATCACCGAAGAAGGGAAGCGCAGCGACCAAAGAATGTACTTTTGAAACCACCCCTTGCTCCATCCCGCCGGGCTTCTGCCCGAAATCTCGCCGATCGCGCCCCTCACAGCGATCAAATCATGCACGGTGACGATCACGCGAAAGCCGCCCAGCCAGGTGACGAGCGGCCCCAAGCCCTGGTCGGTGACATGAATGAAGCACTCATATCCTCGCCTGGACCGAAGGCCCGCATAAAACCGCAGGAGCAGCGGGAAGAACAAGTACTTGTCCACGAAGCCCAGCATCTTCCTCAAACGTGGCGGTATCCAGGAACTGCCGCCCACTACTACGGGGGGATCCACGAGCTCCACTGAGTCTGCAACGCCCGAAGCGACTCCTTCAACCAGATCGGAGTAGCGCCTCATGCTTCGCAGCCGGTCAGGCGCATAGGCACCGGTGATCAGCAAACAACGGCGCGCCTCCTTTGGAGCCGAGAAGCGGCAGTGAAACGCACCCATGGCGGCGGTGGCGGCGGCCACGAAACGTCTTCGGCCCTCGTCCAGCGTGTGATTGCCGACACTCGCCCGGGCAGCCGAGCTTGCCCGGACCAGTTCGGCAGCCGGCAACTGCGCCAATCGCACGAGCGCTCCTTCGATGGCTTTCGCTTCGGAACTCGGCAGCACCCAGCCGTTCTCCCCATCGGTCACGAGTTCCAAAGCCGCTCCTGCGTCCATCGTTGTGATCACGGGCAGACCGGCGGCCAAAGCCTCTGGGATCACCATGGCCCAGCCGTCGTGCCGCGTCGGCAGGCAGAGGACGTCCGCCCGTGCATAAAAGGCAGGAAGCTCGCTCCACTCGCGAAACCCCTCCCACGCGACCTGACCGGACACGGGTTGGAGAATCTTGCGCATTGCCCCTTCCAGTGGGCCGCTCCCCAGAATGACGAGGCGCAGATTGGGATGAACGCGTGCCGCCGCCCGGAAACCCGCCGCCAGTTCCAGCACTCCTTTCCGCACGTTCAGAATTCCGGAATACAGCACGATGCGTTCCTCGCCGCTTGCCCTGCGCGATTGCTCACGAAAGCGGCCGAGATCCGAGAAATAAGGCAGATTCACATAGCTCTTCCCTGCCCCCCAGTCGCTCAGATACCCCTCGACACCTGACTTGCCGATTGCCCAGATGGGTGCCTCACTTTTCGAAATCGGGTAGAGGAGAAGCTTGCGAGCCAGACGCCCCGGCAAGCCCATGCGCAGAAAGCCAGGGCGCTCCCCCCAAAATGCCCAGGGACGCCCGCTCAAGTGGCGGAGGTGCAGGGCCGCCAGCGCAAACCAGTGGGTGTAGTAATTGCACACGGTCAGATCAGCATCCAGGACCCAGCGCAAGGCCTGGGGAGACACCTCGATCTGCCCTTCCAAAGCCAGATGCTCGTGCCGGAGTTCCACCCGGCCCCAGGGATGATCGCCATGCTGCCTGCGCAGATAGACCACGCGCAGTCGCACATCCCCCCCGGCCGCGATCTCGTTGAAGAACTCTACCTGGTAGGGAGAGGTCAGGTAGGTCACGACACAAACCGTGATCCTTGGCGAGGGCGATTCGTCGCGCTGATCGAAGTTGGGGGCGGTCATGGGCGCGAAGACGGAGCGGCAGACGGGGACACTCTCGGCGGAGAACGCCGCAGCAACAACCAGGACAGGGCACCAGCTGCTGAAACGGGCGCTCGCATTGGAAAATGGTGGTGGATGGCGGCAGGCAGCGCCTGCAGCGAACGCCGGATCACGCGCCCCTCCCCGCGCGAAAGGAGCCAAATCAGACGCCTCAGGATGCTGGCCGCGGCCTGCGGCCACAACGCCACCGGATAGCGAAGCAGCGGAAAAAGCACCGTATTGATCATCGTCGCTACCTGGGTGTTTTCATCCTCACGCTCCGGCAGGGGGTGGTCATGAAACACCCGCAACGCGCCGGACTGCAGGCAGCGGCCTCCCAGGTCATGCAGTTGCAGACTCACATCCACCTCCTCCAGATTGTAGGCGATGGGCAGCGACAGATATCCGCGCGTTAGCAGGAACCAGTCCCGGCTCATCAGATGAGCACACCCCGTATAAAAAGCCTGCAGCCACATTCCCCTGGGGTCTGGCGACTCAAAAGGAAGCATGGTGGCGCAAAACACCGCCGTGTCTGGCATGCTCGTGATGAGTTCCCATGCCCGGGCAAAGTAGTCGTCGTCCTGCGGAAAGGAATCGTCGTCAAAGTGCGCCACCCAGTCGCAGCGGGCCTCACGCATCAACCGGTTCCGCGCCCCGCCGGGACCGACGAGCGTGGCGGAGTGCAGCAACCGCACTCCTGGGAATTCTCCCACCAGCAGAGCACGCAAAGCCGTGTCATTGCCGTCCAGATGCACCAGGATCTCCGCCGGTGGCGGATCACAAGCCTGCAGCCGAGTCAGCGTGACTCGCAACTGCTCGTGCCGCCGACAGGCAGGCACCGCTGCGCTGATGGGAATCGTCTTCGCTGACACGATAGGTTCACACTGCGGCGGCCATTGACACGTTACCACTGGGGTCAACACCCCGCCTCATCTGACCGAATGGATCCCCCGGCCAGGCTGGGAATGAGGCATGCGCCTGCCGCGCCTGACAGGCAAGGATGATTCGGTGTTCATTGGGCTCTGAGCCGGACCTAGGGCGGACTTTCGCCGACCCACCAGATGTTCGAGACGCGGAATCAGACAAAAGCCCCAAGTAGCGCAGAGAAAGACGTTGGCCGTGTGATTGTAAACCATCTGGCCTGGCAAGTTTAGCAGGTGATAACAAAAGAACCCCAGACAGAGGGACTTGAAGATGGACGGGGCTGACTCACGGAAAGCCTGCCAACAGTGCATCAGCATCATGATCCGAAGGGCATACCACATCAGAAATGCGGGCCAGCCCAGTTCCGCCAGAACCTGACCAGGCTCTGAGTCGTAAAACGGAGGTGGCTTCTTCGGATTGGCTATCTTGAGCGCCCGGCGGATGCCCAAGGTCGCGGGATGGATGATCCCGATGCCATAGCCCATGACATCCACCTCACTGCCAGCCGCCCCCAGAGCGGCCAGAGGATGCCAAATCGCCCGGCCTTGAAAGGTGTCTCCCGCCGTCTGACGACGCGTCTCGAAAGCTTCGAAAGCTCTTTTCGCGAAAATGCCAACACCACCCACGGCCACCGCGATACCTAAAATCGTGTAAATGAAGGTGTTTCTCGCCTTGCCGACCCGCCCGACAATGGATGTCATGCCGACAATCGCGGTGATCCCCAGCAGAGCGAAAACCGTATAGCGTGATCCGGTCATGAAGGAGTTGATCAGCAACAACGGAAGATTGCCAAACAGCAGCACCATTCTGCGGCGGCCCTCCATCGCCAGGAACAGGCACAGGGAGATGATGAAAAACACGATCACAAACACGTTGTGCCCGCCGATGTAGGAAAAGGTGCCGGTGATACGAGCGCGAACCGCTTGCCCAGCACCAAAGGTGGCCACGTCTTGCACCCCGGCCAGATCGCTCGTGGCATAGGTGTTGATGGGAGAATCGGGACCGGCAAAAAACTGCGCGACTCCGAGGAGACAGATGGGGATGGCGAAGAGGGAGTAACGAAACAATAGCTCCGTCATCTGCTTCTCATCCCGGAACAAGAGCGGCACCATGAAGGCCAGCGGAAGGTACCAAAGGTAAATTTTTAGCCCATAGGCAGCGAGCAGCGCTGAACCGACGTTCGGGTTCACCGCCCCGAAGAACGTCAGGGTCAGACAGACACAGGCGATGAAGGTGCCGGGCACTCGCAATCGCCATGCCCGGATCTCTGGATCGGGAAACATGAAGAACTTGAGGTAGGCTCCCAGCAGAATGATGTCCTTGAAGAAGTACACCAGCTCGGAGCCCTGCGGAAAGACCCACTTGCGGATGGCCCCCTCCAGCAAGGCCACCACCATCGCGGCGTGGACCGCCCGCCGCCAGTTCAGCATCGACAGAAAAACGATGATCGTGGAAGCAAAAGCCCCCAGGTAGATCATCTGTTGGATCGTCAGTTTCATTTTATTTTGAGGTCAGAGATGCCACCGCAGAAACCATTTTTTACAAACAGCACACAAGAGATGATTCATCGCTGTAGGCCTCTACACAACCAAACACCCATCCGAATAAGCGCCTCCGCGAATGAAAGTCCATCATTCCCCTGCTGAGAAACCGGCAAAAGACACCCGATAGAGAGCACATGTTCCCTTGTTGTAGGAACCTTACCCCCCCGACACTCCAGAAGCAGGGGGCAGTTCGGCCGTCATGACGATCGTATCGCTAAACCATCGGCCTTGGAACAGACCTCAGGAGACCTGCTGCCAGCTGATATGAGGCCGTTTGGGAATTCCCCCATGCGCCACGTAGCTGAACTGGATGTTGACAAAACCCGCCTCTTGAAAGACTCGGAGGAGGTCTTTTCGCAGCAAAGCAGTGATATGCGCCGGGTAACAACTGTCCTGAAACAAGGCAAAGTGTCCTGCCACGACCAGGCTCACCAAAGAGCGCAGACTCTCCTGATTCGGAGTGGTCAAAAGCACCCGCCCGCCGGGGCGCAACAGCCGGGCAAACTCCCTTGCGACTGCCCTGGGGTTCTCCAGATGCTCGATCACCTCGGTGGAAACGACAACGTCAAAACTGGCGTCGGGCACCTGTAATGACCGGTTCAAATCTTCCTGAACCCAGGCCACGTGCTCCGGCAGGCCTTCTGGGCGCGCAAACAAATCGGCCCCAGTGATGGCTCCGCTCCATCCGGCGGCGACCAGCCTGCGGATCAAGTCCCCCATGCCTGCGCCATATTCCAGCATGCTTCGGGTGGTCCCCATCTCCAGCGCGGCCTTCAAGGCATGATCAATGACAGCGCTAGTACTCGTTCCTTTCGACTCCTCGGAAGCCTTGATGCGGCGTTCGAGCAGATCACTGTCTTTCAGATTTTTTAATTCGTGCAACATACGCATGAAGGTTTGCTATGAATGCCTGTGTCACCAACGACAACTTACCATTCCCTTGAAACAGTAGTTTTTTAACATTGAAAACCCACGAAGATTTTCATCGTTTTGAAATCAAGCTGTACAGCCGGCTGAACTCTAGGACGGTGTTGACACAACCATGATGGTGGGAAACCCTCGTTTAACTCTCCCAAAGATTGAAGCGAGGCGAAGAGCGTGCTTCTCAGGCAGAAACCTCCCGAGAAAAGTCAGCATGAATGGACCATGGACAAGTTTTCCGACCACTGGCTGCCAGCCCGCGAGCCTCAACAAGTTGGCGATTGTCTGGAAGTTCCAACAATAGAAATGCTGGTCCCAGTCGGGCTCAAGTGAGACGTTGAACGTGCGTTCAACTGGAAGCATCAGGACGAGCCTCCCCGAATGCTTCACAAGTTCCCGCATCAAACCAAGCGACTCTAAGGGCGATGGATGATGCTCCAGGCTGTGGGAGCAAATGATGCCATCAAAGCTTTCCCGGGGTATTAGAGCCGATTCCTTATGGACAACCCGACCTCTGGATCGAAGAAGAGTTTGAGACCACTCGGCAATATCGTAGCAAGCAGCGTTCTCAAAGCTGGCGGACACTACACCAGAACCGGCTCCGTAGTCCAACCATGCACCGTTGCACCCGAAATCACCCTCGGGGAGAGCATTGGCGATGGTGGCACGCCAAAACTTGGCGAGCAAATGATAGCGCCGTTCGTCATCAACAAGAGCGCCATAATGGCCCGTGAAATAGCTTTCGGAATAGTGGGACTCGTGACTCATAACAGCGTAATATGGTTAGATGTTCCAAAAATTGTGCTGCTATAAAAAGCATGAGAAACGCTACACAAAAGAGGACTAGATCTCGGTTGGTGCGCGGCTGATGATTGCTTGATATTTTTCCACATATTTTTGAGTGAGTGACTCTTCTGCAAAGGCTTCAATCCGGTCGGTAGCCGCTCGCAGACAGTCCTTGTGCATTTCCGACGGGTCGAGCATCCCTGCCATCTTCTCAGCCAAGTCATCAGCATTGCCATTTTCAAAGCTCACTCCCGCAGCACCAACGCATTCCGCCATACCGCCATTCCGCGAGACGATGACACTTCGGCCCGAGGCGATCAGTTCGAGCGCGACCCCGCCCATGGGCTCCTCATAGGCTGAAGGCACCACCCCGACCGGCGCGGAAGCCATGGCCTGAAGCAACGCCTCACCTCGGAGCGAGCCAGCAAACCGCACCGCATTTTCAACCGACAGCCCTTTCGCCAGCACCTGGAGCGGTTCGCGCAGCGGGCCATCCCCGACGATCAGAAGCGTGGCACGGGCACCTTCCGGACGCGAACGCAGAACCGCCAGCGCCTTGAGGAGAGTTTCAACCCCCTTCTCATTCACCAGACGCCCCACGAATACAAAATCATGTTCCTGCGCGATGCGCGGTTCGCACTGAAGAAAGCGGCCCAGCGGATACGGTGTGTAGAGTACCACCTGCCGTGGCAAGGGCTGACGCTTGGCGATCCAGTGAGTCGCCGCAGCATTGAAAGCCAAGTGGCGGGCCACCCAGCGACGCACCCACAGCACGATCAGGGCGCGGAAGGCAAACAAGAATCCGCGGTTCCTCGCATGATGCCGGGCCGACGCCAAGGGCGTCAGAGGCGTGGGGCCCGTCGCATCCCAGCCGAGACCGTCGATGCAACTGACCTGATAGCCGTTGTGGGTCCAAAGGAAGGGTTTCCCAGCCATGACGGCGTGCGGAACCATTTTCAAACTGGCACCATTCGCATGAATAATGTCCGCGTCGCGTGCGAGGCCGAGGAGTTTGCGGAAGGAGGCGTTGCGCACCACACGGTAAGGGAAACGATCCGGCTCCAGACTGGGAGTTTCTGTGACCACGACCACTTCATGCCCCGCTTTGACAAGATTGTCCGCCAGAGTGGCTGTGATGGTTTCCACACCTCCAACGGCAGGGTGAAACGTGTGCGAATGAAGCAGAATGCGCATGTTGGCTGCCTTGGGGCCTCCGGTAGAGACTTAACTCGCGACTCTTGTGGGAGATAGCCAGCCTTCGCACTGCTGGCGGACGCGCTCACGGAAGTGGACGGGAATGAACTGAGCGGCAAAAGCGCGACACTGCGCGGCGCTCTCCTGGAGACTGTCCGGATGATCGAGACAGAACTGTAGACGAGCCGCCAAGGCCGCGCTGTCCATCGCCGGAGTACGCCAGGCCGGATCAGGAACCGGAGCCCCACAATTCTCCGTGAGCAGCACCGGGAGTCCACAGGCCATGGCCTCCACCGCCACCCAGCCAAAGGCGTCGGCCACGGAGGGCAGCACCATCAAATCACTCTGCGAGTACAGCTCGCGGAGGCGATGTTTGGTCACCGGCCCGATGGCTGTCACCCTGGCCCGACCGAGTTGCTCGGGGATCGGAAACTGGCCGGTGGGGCGCCCTGCAAGGGTAAGATGCACCGAGGCATCGAGTTGCTTCAACGCGTCGAAGAGAAAAGGCAGCCCTTTGCGATACGACAGTTCGCCGACAAACAGCAGTTCCAGCGGATCCTGCGAAGGTTTGACCCGCTTTGACTGGGTCGGACGCCAGAAGTCCACATCCACCCACAACGGGTTCACAAAGAGACGCTCCGGCGGCACACCTTGAGAGATAAAACTGTCCTGCTGAAACTCTGAATAGACCATGAGTCGCTCCGCCAGAGCAAACTCTTCGAGCTTGCGCTCCACCATCGCGGGTCCGTCGGCAAAGCCATGCCAGGGAACTCCGGCCCGGTCGGCGGCCTCCGCCATCAGGCCGTCGAGAGCAACGGGGTGCAACTGCGGGCAGTCATGCAGCGTCCGAACGCCCCCTTTCTGAGCCGCTTTCAGGGACTCCAAGGCACAACGCTCCGTCGTCACCAGCACGGTGGGCGGTGAGCGCCTGAGCCGACCGGCGTAGTGCCGGTCAAAGGCCACCAGCATTTCCATGGATTCTGCGGGGCCTCCGAAGCGATGACGCAGGGCGTTGGCCAGCCAGGGCCAGGGATGCTCGCGCACGCGCCGCACATCAAGACCATCAATCCGCCGGTTGCGCAGGCGCTCCGTTCCCAGCAGCCTGCCCGCCCTGCCGCCCCAGCAGCCTGGCGCGTCATAGAACGAGCAATGAAACTCCCGCAGCACTCCCATTTCCTGCGCCGCCAAGGCACATTCGAAGGCCGTGTGCACCCCGCAGTAGGACACGTCGATCGTGGATGAGGGTTGAGGCTCGCTCATGGATCTTCTCAATTTTTCACCTGCTGGCCGGGGGCGACCATGAAGGCTGCAAAGGTGACGCGGACACTCATGTCTGCCTGCCTCTGCGGTGAAGGAGACTCGACAGGCAAGAGTGCCTGTTTCACTTGTTCGGCAGGCTAAGCCTTCGCTTTCAAGCGCGCCAAGTCGGCATCCACCAGATGGTGCACCATTTCCTCAAAACTGGTCTCTGAATGCCACCCGGTCTGCTGCCGGATTTTGTCGGCACAGCCCACGAGCGGCACGCTCTCTTCAGCACGGAAAAAAGCGTCGTTCACCTCCACATGCTCCCGCCAGTTCAGACCGACACGAGAGAAGGCCACCCGGCACAGGTCTTCGACGCTGTGCAGCATCCCGCTGGCGACCACAAAATCCTCGGGACGGTCATGGTTGAGGATGGCATGCATGGCCCGTACATAATCGGGCGCATAGCCCCAGTCACGCCTGGCCTCCAGGTTCCCCAACTGCAACTTGTCCGAGCCGCCGAGCGCAATACGCGCCGCCGCCATGCTGATCTTGCGCGTGACAAACTCGGGCCTGCGTCGCGGGCTCTCGTGATTGTAGAGAATGCCCACGCCGCAAAACATGCCGTACTGTTCCCGGTAATTGCGCGTCAGATGATAGCCCGCGACCTTGCTGATGCCGTAGGCGCTGCGCGGATTCAGCGGGGTCAGCTCGTCTTGGGGCGCACAACTCGGCCGCCCAAACATCTCGCTCGACCCGGCGAAGTAAAAACGGCACTGCGGCTGAAACTCCTGGAGAGCCGCCAGCAGGTAATGCGTGCTGGCGATGTTGTTCTGGATGGTCTGATAGCCGTCCGCCAACCGCTCCCCGACAAAACTCGACGCCGCCAGATGGTAGCATTCATCGAAGGGTGTCTTCGAGATCAGCCGGTACAGGCCGGGGAAGTTGTCCAAACTCACGGCGTGCAGGTGGCAGCGTTCGTACAGCTCGGGCGGAACATCCTGGAGCAGGTTGCTGCGGATGTGCTCCAGTCCGGTCTGGCGTGCCAGGCCATGCACCTCGTAGCCCATCGCCAGAAGATAATCAGCGAGGTAAAAACCGTCTTGTCCGGTGATGCCGGTGATGAGCGCTCGCTTCATGTCATGGAAGAAGTCCCGCGCCCGGCTCCGCCAGAGGCCGAATGAAGTGCTCGCAGTTGGTCGGCATAGCTGGCCGCATTGAGAGCCAGGGAATGCCGGTCATACCAGCCTCTCAAAGCGTCGGCCATGGCTGCCCAGGGAAGTTTCGAACCGTCAGCACTCCGCTCCAGCGTGGATTCATTCAGAAGGTGAACGCCGTCCTGCAAACCGTCTTCGAGCAGGGACCGTTGCCCCTGGCAGATCACCCCAAGGCCGTGGGAGGCAAAAGCCGCCATCAAGGTGGACTTGCCGAAGTATTCCGGATTGTAGGCCGAGTAGCCCACACGACATGAAAGCAGCAGTTTTGAGATGTCCGCCGCCGCCATGAAACCGTGAGGACACAGTTCGACCCCCGGTGTCGTAAGATCAGGTGGCATCCGCCCCCCCAGCACATGCAGCCGCGTCAAACCCAGGCGGCGGCAGTGAGCCGCAGCTCTTGCCACCGTCGCGCCGAGGCTCTCGCCATTGAAGATGCCCCAGCCGAACATGAACATGGCGGGTTCGCGGTCGCTCCAAAGCGGCAGTGTCTCCGGCTCGCCAAAGTTGGAATACACCGGCAAGGCCACCACTTCCCGTCCCTTCATTCCCGGGATCGAACGCAACCACGCCGCATACCCCTCCCGGTTGGTGCGCAATCCGTCCGAGGCCAGGGCGATGCGACGCATCACCCACTGTTGAAGGGGCCGCAGCCAGAACGCCGAGGAAGTGACCGGACCTGAGGCTGCCAACTCGTGAAACATGGTCAGCAAACGCGGACGGTCCGGCAAAAGCGCGATTTTCTCCCAGGCGTTTGCCAGCCAAAGCGGGACTCCCCGCTTTTGGAAGCCGTAAGATGACATGTGGAGCATCACCGTGGAAAACTCATCCGTTCGCGGCTTCAAGAAATCCACCAGATGCCCCGCGCTCAAGACCGGTAGTCGTTGCACGGGAAACTCCGTGCCACCTGCGGGCTCCTGCCAAGTGGTGTCAGCGCATAGAAAGCTGCTGTGAATGCCGTGTTCTGCCACCAGGCATCGGGCGAGCCCCCAGGCGTAGTCACCAACTCCGCAGACCGCCGGAGGAACCTTCGGCAGGATCTGCAAGACCTGTACTTTTTCATTAACCATGTGTTTTCGCTCCCAATCAAGAGACTCCAATTGAGCACGCCAATCATGCAGCCACCGGCGGACGCGCGATCAGAAAAAAGCGTTCGGCTGGCAAGGGCATTCCGAAAGACCATGGCGCAAAATCCCCCCTGGCCTCGGGCGTGACAAAGCAGGCGTAGCCATGATCCACAAAGACCTGAAGAACCGCCTCTTTGGTCGTGTGCGCCTCCAGCCCAGCCCCGACATGGACTTCCACGAAGAACTCGGCCCCCTGACGCAGCACTCCAGAAGCCCCGGCGAGCGCCTCGCCTTCAAACCCTTCAATGTCGATGACCACCACATCCGGACTCCCAAATTCGGCAGCAAGAGAATCGACCGAGACGGTGGCAATGGGCTCCCCCTCTCCGCTTGGGGAAACCTGCCCATTGAGTGTGGCAGAGAAAGCGACCGAATGACCGGGCGCCTTCGCCACCAAGGCATGAACGACCGTGACT
>CAYMHJ010000179.1:0-12959 GCA_964390165.1 uncultured Prosthecobacter sp.
CGATGGCGAGAGCAGTTTTGAACTCACGCTCGGCGCGTTCGATGAAGTTCAGCTTCGTGGAGATGATGCCGAGATAGTGGCGGCCACGCGCATTCTTTGGATTAAGAGTGAGGCTCTTTTCAAAGGAGGCCAGCGAATCATTCCAGCGCTCCTGCTTGAAGTAGGTGATGCCGAGATGAAAGGCGGCGGTCTCGTTGTTCGGCTCCAAAAGGAGGCACTTTTTCAGCGCAGTCTCTGCCTCGGCATACTTCTGCTCGCGTTCGCGGGAGTATCCCAGACCGACGAGAGCATTCGTATTCTTTGGATCGGCACGAAGCGCGTCTTCAAAGAGTGCGGCAGCCTCCGGAAAACGCTTGGCACCAAAGGCTTCGTTGGCCTTGCTCAAAATGGCATCCACGGGGTTGGTCTCGTTGGATTTCACGTTCGCATCTCCAGGCTTGGAGACACGGGCGATGAGCGTGCCCTGGATGCCGTCAGAGCCGAGAAGTTCACGCACGGAAGGGTCGGTGAAAAGCTTCTCCTCTTCAGGCGTGAGGGAGAGTCTGCTCTGCTTCAGATCTTCCACCTGCTCCAGCAGCTTCGTGGACACTCCCTCCATCTTCTTCAGTTCGGCGATGACGAGATCCTTCGCCTGCTGCTGGCGGTACTGGCTGCGGAGCTGTCGCATGATGATTTCACGCAAAAGGGTGTTTTCCCTGGCCAGCTCAGGCGTCATGCCGGGCTGGGCTTCCTGCATCCTCTTGAGTTGAAGTGTGAGATCCGCCACCTGAGACTGATAAGCTGCACTCTGCTGGCGCAGCGTGGTGATCTCGCCCTGCAGGCTGGTGAGTTGCGTGCGCAGCCCGGCAATCTCCTGGTCCTTCCGCGTGGCGTCAGACTTCAGAGTGACGATCTGCTGCTGCGCGGTTTCGAGCTCCTTTTTGAGCCGTTCATTCTCCTCCAGCAGCTTCTTCATCTCCGCCGAACCAGCCACGAGAGGCTTTTTAGCCATACCGTCGATCTGCGTCTTGAAACCAAGCACCTGGGCACTGAGGGCATCACGCTCCTTGGCGATCGTCTCGGCCTTTTTTTCCGTCTCTGTGAGAGTCAGTGCCTTGGCATCACGCTCCTTGATGGCAGCATCGCGCTCCGCCAGGATCTTGTTCCGTTCAGCTTCAATGGTGGCGATTCGTTCCGAAGCATCCACCAGCTTCACCGAGGCTTCCTTCGCGGCACCCTCTGCCGCTGCGAGCCGCTGCACAGCCTTCTTGTATTCGACCTCGATGCCGATCTTTTCCTTCGTCAGTGAATCGAGCTGCTGCTGGGTGGCACGACCTGCGGCGACCTCGATCTGCATCGCGGCGATGGCTTCATTTTTTGAGGACATCTGCCCTTCGAGTGCCTTCTGCTTGTCGCGCGTTGTGGTGATCTCGCTGGAGGCCCATTGATACCACTGCTGCCACTTGGACAGATCACCTTGCATCTGCCCATTTTGCTGCTCCAGCGCCGTCATGCGCTGACGATAAGCGGCCTCCCATTGGGCCAGCACTTCTGCCAGACTGGGAAATCCGCCCGGCGTGCTGCCCGTGGCAGTTGGGGCTGGCATCGTCACACTGCCGGGAGCAGGAACGGGTGCGCCAGCGCCGAGTCCGAACACTGTCGGAGCCCCCATCGAAGATGGTGCAGCCGCTTGAACTGGAGCCGCTGCCGGCTGGGAGAGCTTTGCCTGCACCCGCGTGATCGCCTGATCCGTGAGAGCACGGCGGTTGCTCAACATGCCGGACTGCCAGTCTGGATGAGCCTGCGCCACCTCATCAAACGACTGCTTCATCTTTTGGTAGAGCGAGAGTGCGCCAGGGAAGTTGCCCTCCTGCTCCATTTTTTCAGCATCATTCTTCAGCACATAGCCGCTGAAAAATTTGTCGGCGGCTTCATCGGTGCCTGCGACTTGGGCAGGCGACGAGATCGCGATGGCAAGCGCGGCGAGAGCCAGAATAACGGGGGGGCTAAAATTCATGGGGAAGCGGACTCTAACGGGAAGCTGAATTCTTGTAAATAGTGCTCTGCGAAAAGCTCAAGCCCGGCGTTTCCAATCTCGCGAGGTGAAAATCCTGCGGTTGAGTAATCACCACACCCTTTATTTTCCTCTGGCCTGAAATCCCCGGGATAACGTAAACTTCCCGATCAATCCCCCAAACAACACATGGAAACATTACCGAAAGTTCACGATACCAAACCCTGCGCCATCGAACTCGAAGCCGGAGACCACTGGTGGTGTGCCTGCGGACTCAGCGGTCACCAGCCGATGTGCGATGGCAGCCACAAGGGCAGCGGCTTCGGCCCGAAGAAGTTCACTCTGGAGGAAAAGAAGAAGGTCTGGCTCTGCAATTGCAAGCAATCCAAGAACCCGCCCTTCTGCGATGGCAGCCACAAGACGCTGGCCTAGTTCGCTTTCCTGATTCAAAGGTGCCGCCATGCACTCCCTCCCCGCGAACGTCATCGAACTCTGTCAGGCGCTCGTTCGCATCCCCTCGGTGAATCCTGATGGTGATCCGGGCACGACGCAGACGGGAGAAAAAGCATGTGCGGAGTTTGTCGGCGAGTTTCTTCGCGCTTCCGGCGCGGAGGTCAGCTTCGATGAAATCGAGCCCGGCAGACCCAACGTCATCGGCCGCTTTCCCACCCAGCCTTTACCAGACGGGAAAAGCAAGCCTCGCATCGTCTTCGGACCCCACACGGACACCGTCAGCGTCGGCGGCATGACGATTGATCCTTTCGGCGGCGAAGCACGTGACGGCTGCATCTGGGGACGCGGAGCCAGCGATACCAAGGGCTCCATGGCCGCCATGCTCTGGGCACTCCACGAGGCGCGCGATATCATCCCCACACTTCCCGTCGAGGTCCATTTCGCTGGCTTCATGTCTGAAGAAAGCGCTCAGCTCGGCTCCCAGCACTTTGCCAAACATCACGGGCACTACAATCTCGCCATCGTAGGCGAACCCACCGAACTAAAAACAGTCTTCCGCCACAAAGGCTGCCTCTGGGCAGACATCCACACCCATGGCGTCGCCGTGCATGGAGCCACACCCGAGCGCGGTGTGAATGCCATCGTCAAAATGGCCGCCATCGTCCAGGCCCTGGACACCGATTTCCGCGAACTGCTCGCCGAGATGAGCGGTGCCGATGAATGGCTCGGAGCCAGCACCATCAATCTCGGCATGATCAAAGGCGGCACACGCAGCAACATCGTCGCCGACCACTGCACACTGCGTGTCGATATGCGCACCACACCGGGCCTGAACCGCAGCGTCGGCGCACTCTCTGCCTTGACGCAGTTTGTGCAAAAGATCGACCCCACTGCCACCATCGAGCCACTGCCGGAAACCCTGCCGCTGGACACCGACCCTGCGAATCCCTGGGTGCAAAAGCTAATCGACTGCGGTGCCACCCTCACCGGCGCGCCCTGGTTCTGCGATGCCGCCTTCCTCGCCGCAGAGGGCACCCCGGCCATCGCCATCGGCCCCGGCAGTATCGCCCAGGCGCATACAAAGGATGAATTCATCCGCTGCGCCGACCTCGAAGCAGGTGCCGAGTTCTTCGGGCGATTCCTGCGATCCCTTTAAACCATGATCAAGCGCCTGACTCTTGTCATCACGCTCTTCCTTCTGATGAGCGCGGCAGCGTGGTATTGTCAGGAGATCCCCTCGAACTGCGACAGTTGTCTCCCCATGCCCGATTTGACATCATTCCTGCATACCGTCACCCAGCTCGAACTCCCCTACCCCGCCCCGCCCGCACCAGGAGTATGGGACGCCTGGACCGCTGCGCAGAGACTCGCCGATGTGACTCAACGTTTGCAGCCCCGGCTTAACGAGGAATTAACCCAGCGCTCCATCACGCCGGGAGCCCCCGTTTACCTCCGAGCCTTCAAGGAAGAGCGCCTGCTCGAACTCTGGCTGCAATCCAACGAAGGCTGGAAACTCTGGCGCAGCTACCCCATCGCCGCCGCCTCGGGCAGACTGGGGCCAAAGCTGCGCGAGGGCGACTACCAGGTCCCCGAAGGCTTCTACACCGTCACCGCGCGCCAATTGAACCCAGCCAGCAGGTATCACCTCGCCTTCAACATCGGTTACCCGAACGACTACGACCAGCATCACCAGCGCACCGGCAGCTTCATCATGATCCATGGCCGCGAGGTCAGCATCGGCTGCCTCGCCATGACTGATCCCGCCATCGAAGAGATCTACCTCCTCGCGCAGGGAGCCTTGGAGAAAGGCCAGCCCAGCGTCCCCGTCCACCTCTACCCCTTCCGCTTCACTGAAGAACGCCTCCAAGCCTCCGCCGACGATCCCTGGGAACCATTCTGGCACCACGAACTCCTCCCCTCCTGGCAGCACTTCGAATCCAACCATCAAGTGCCGAAAGTGAGCCACGTGGACGGGCGCTATCATCTCCGCGACTGACGGTCGCAACCCAGGAAAAATCTTCGACAAAGCACGCGCTGCCTTGCGGGATGGCTTTGGGCTTCTATTCTGGCAGACTAAACTTCATGAAAATCGCCCAGAAACCTTATCGCGTCGGCATCGTGGGTGCCGGTCCTGCTGGAGCCACCCTTGCCGCCCTGCTGGCGAAGGAGGGCGTGGACGCGGTGTTCTTTGATGATGGCAAACGCCCGGACATGGTCGTCGGGGAGTCGCTCATCCCCCGCCTCGTCACTGTTTTCCGCCGCATGGGCATCGAGGACGAGGTGGCGAAGCTCGGCACCTACAAGCCTGGTGTGACCTGGATCTTCGATGAAAACGACGCGCTGGAGCTCTCCTTCACCGCCATGCGCGGTGTGCTGCCCACCTACGCCTACAACGTCCCACGTCGTCCATTTGATGACCTCATCCATGAAAGCGCGCTCAAGGCAGGCGCTCGCTTCATCCCCTGCTCCGTGAAGCTGCAAACCGGCGTCACCGAGCGTGGCGAAGTCGTGCCGCAGCTCGCTCCTGAGACGCTGGCACTCGTCCCTGACTGGAATGGCAGACAGCCCGACCTGCTCGTGGATGCCAGCGGCCGCCGCCGCTTGTTTGCGAAGCTGCTCGGCCTCACGGCGAAGATCGGCAAGCGCAAGGACGTGTCTCACTTCGCCCATTACGAGAACTGCATGATGCCGAAGCCCGCCGGGCAAACCATCATCACCCGGCTGAAGCATGGCTGGTGCTGGCGCATCCCGCTGCTGCACGCGCTCTCCATCGGCGTCGTGGTGGATAAAGAGCACGCCAAGAGCTACGGCAGCACTGCCGAGGAGCAGCTCGAGGCGATGATCGATCAAAACAAACCGCTCGCGGAAGCCTGCTCCGAGCGGAAGCGCATCACCCCGGTGACGACTTATGCGAACTACCAGCTCATTTCCGACCAGGGTCACGGCGAAGGCTGGGTCTGCGTGGGTGATTCCTTCGGCTTCGTCGATCCCATGCTCTCCCCCGGCCTCTGCATGGCCATGACCTCGGCCGAGCAGCTCGCCGATGCCATCGTGCAAAACCGGGCCACGCAGTGGGATCGTGCCTTTCACGCCTATCTGGACTGGTTCCGTGAGCAATTGAAGGCCTGGCAGGAGTTGGTGGACATCTTTTATGGTGGCCAAATCTTCGCCCTCCAGCGCACGGGCACCGAGATGTCCCGCCGCTTCCCAGGAAAGTTCAGCGAAATCATGCAGCGTCACTTTGAGAAAAACATCTCCGGCATGGCCGGCGGTGGGCTGACCACACATCCCTACAGCCGGAATCTGCTCCGCTTCATGACCCGCTATGGTATCTACGGTCATGAGCCAGCCGACTTCGCCGTGGTGTGATCGACCCGCCTCCGCCTCTCACGTCTTGATGGAAAAAAGCCCGGTCACGGAAGTCTTTCCGTGGTGAGTCGCTGAAGACCCTTATACATTCGGCTCACTGATGCTGCCACACTGCACACTCTCAGACAATTCAGGACGCTCTCCCTTGCCCTGACCGTGTTTACCATCCGCTACCCCGAAGACCTGCCCATCACCGCCCGTCGGGAGGACATCCTCGCGGCCATTCGCGGGCATCAGGTGGTCGTTTTAGCCGGTGAGACGGGCTCTGGAAAAACGACCCAGCTCCCGAAGATGTGCCTGGAGGTGATGGAAGAGGCTCCTGGCCAGATCGGCTGCACGCAGCCTCGTCGTGTGGCGGCGATGTCCGTCTCCAAACGTGTCGCCGAAGAGCTGAACGTGCGCTGGGGTGGGCTGGTGGGCTGCAAGATGCGTTTCTCGGATGACACGAGCCGCGACACGAAGGTGAAGTTCATGACGGACGGCATCCTGCTGGCTGAAATCCAGAGTGATCCGCTGCTGCGCGCCTACTCGATGCTCATCCTCGATGAAGCGCATGAGCGCTCTCTAAACATCGACTTCCTGCTCGGCTACCTGAAGACCCTGCTGCCGAAGCGCCCGGATCTGAAGATCATCGTCACCTCCGCCACGATCGACACGGAGCTTTTCAGCCAGCACTTCGGTGGTGCGCCGATCATCGAGGTCTCGGGTCGGCTCTACCCCGTGGAGATCCGCTACCGCCCAGTCGGTGAGGATGATGAAGACCCCACGCATCTCGATGCCGCCATCCGTGCGACTGAGGATGTCTTGATCGAGACACCGGACGGAGATGTGTTGGTCTTCATGCCAACGGAGCGCGACATCCGCGAATGTCGCGATGCCTTGCAAGGCCACCTCGGCAGTAGCTTCGAGGTGCTGGCGCTCTTTGGCCGCATGGCCTCGCACGAGCAGCAGCGCGTCTTTTCCCCAGGGCCAAAGCGGCGCGTTATTATCGCCACAAACGTCGCGGAAACCTCCATCACCGTGCCGCGCATCGCCGCCGTGGTGGACACGGGGCTGGCCCGGCTCAGCCGCTACAACCCACGCACACGCACGAAGCGCCTGCCCGTGGAGGATGTCTCCCAAAGTAGCGCTAACCAAAGAGCTGGCCGCGCTGGCCGTGTTCGGGATGGCCTCTGCATCCGCCTTTTTACCGAGGATGACTACCTGAAGCGGCCGAAGTTCACCCAGCCTGAGATCCAGCGCAGCAACCTCGCCGAGGTCATTCTGCGGATGAAGGCCTTCAAGCTGGGCAACATTGAGGACTTCCCCTTCCTCCAGCCGCCTAGCAGCGCCAGCGTGCGTGCTGGTTACGACCTACTTCACGAACTCGGAGCGCTGAGCGATACCCAAGAGATGACCGAGCGCGGCCACGAACTCGCCGCCCTGCCGCTCGATCCCACTTTTGGACGTATGCTGCTGCATGCACGGCAGGAAGGCTGCCTCGATGACATGCTCATCATTGCCGCTGGCATGAGCATCCCTGATCCTCGCGAGCGTCCAGAAGACAAAAAGGAACTCGCTAATGCCGCACACAAGCGCTTCGCCTCGCCCGAATCGGACTTCCTCGGCCTGCTTAAGATCTGGAACGCCGCGCCTGAACCGCAGGGCAGCGGGAAGAATGCCCTGCGCCGGTTCTGCCGGGAGAATTTTATTTCGTTCACGAGGATGACGGAGTGGCGGGACGTGTGGGGGCAGCTCAGAGACTCCCTCTCCCCGGCAGTGCAGCGGGCAGCATCGAAGATCTCTTCCGGGGAGAGGGCTGGGGTGAGGGGCATGCCCGACGCTGCATTCGTCCCAGCCAACCCCTCACCTAACCTCTCCCCGCAGCGGGGAGAGGGACCAAGCCTTTCAGCATCCATCCACAAGTGCATCCTCGCCGGCCATCTCGGTCACATCGCCCTTCGGCAGGAACGGAATCTCTATAAAGCGGCGGGCAATCGCGAGGTCACGCTTTTCCCTGGCTCCTACCTTTACGAACGACGCGACAAGAACGCGAAACCCGGCCAGCCGGAGAAGACAAAGCAACCGCTGTGGATCGTCGCAGCCGAGATCGTGCAGACCTCGCAGCTCTTTGCGCGCACCGTCGCTGGCATCAATCCCGAGTGGGCGGCGGAGTTGGGTGAACACTTGCTGGAGCGCCGCTATGCCGAGCCGCATTGGAGTGCCAAAGCGGGCCGCGTGCTGGTGAATGAGCGCCTCATCCTGCATGGACTGGAGGTCATGCGGAGGAAGATCGACTTCGGTAAGATCGATCCCCTCGGGGCCACGCAGATCTTCATCCGGGGTGCTTTGTTGGAGGAGGGAGCCTTTGTCGCACATCGCTTCTTTGAGCTGAATCAAAAGCTCCGCACGCGCCTCGAAGCAGCCCTCACCCGAGTCCGCAGCAGCCGCGTTTATGCCATCGAGGAGAAGCTCTTCGAATTCTACCGCGTGCGGCTGTACGGCATCTCTGTCTCCTCCATTCATGACCTGAACAAGCTCATTCACGAGCGAGTGAAAACGGAGCCAAACTTCCTCGTCGCCCGCGAAGAAGACCTCACTGGTGGTGATGACCTCAGCGCCGACCTCCAGCAGTTCCCGGATCAAACCACGCTGCACAACGGCGTGCTGCCCATCGCTTACGCATATAAGCCCGGGCAGGAGGACGATGGCGTTACCGTGCGCGTGCCGCTGCCCATCGCGAATCAACTCACCACCGCCGAGGTGCAGTGGATCGTGCCCGGATTGCGCGAGGAGCTGATCCTCACCCTGCTGCGTGCTTTGCCGAAGCAGAAGCGCAGCCTCTTCATGCCGCTGGAAGCCACGGCGAAGAAGATCACCCGCGAGTTCAATCCCAAGCGCGGCGACTTCCTCGAAGCTCTGGCCGAGCATCTGCAACTCATCTTCCGCGCCGACATCAAGGTCGCCGACTGGCCCGCCGACTGCATCCCGCCGCATCTGCGTCCGAGATTGGAAGTCATCGCCAAAGACAATCAGGCCGTGGTTTCCAGCCGTGATCTCCGAGAAGTGCAGGCGAAGCTGAAGAAGGAGACCCCGCGCAGCAATGCCTGGGCTGATGCGGTGAAGCGGCACGAGAAATATGGTCTGCCCGGCTGGACCTTTGGCGATCTGCCCGAGTCTCTCTTCATCGAGGAGATCGCCGGAGTGCCCGTGCTGGCCTATCCAGGTTTAAGCCTGCGAGCGCAGGATCGCGAGGTGGACATCCGCCTCTTCCGCACTTGTGAGGAAGCTCTGCGTGCCTCACCGCCCGCCATCCGTGCCCTGGCTGAGATGGCTTTGGGCAAAGACATCGCCTGGCTGCATAAAGAGCTGCGCAGCATGGACAATGGCCGTGCCATCCCCGTCGCCAAAGGCTTCGATGCTCTGTCACAGATCCAGGCCAAGCCCGTCACCACCGTCGCCCCGCTTTCCCAGCAGGCGCAGGAGCACATCCTCGCCCACGCATTGCGCCTTGATCCCGTGCTGCCACTGACCTTGAAGCGCTTCACAACCATGTGTGAGACGGCAAAGCGAGACTTCCCCCTGCACGCCCAGCGTGTGCGTGATCTTCTGAAGACCTGCGATGATCTGAAGGCAAAGATCCTCGCCTCGAAACATCGCTACACAGGCCTGGATCAGGATCTCGTCCGCCTCCTGCCGCCAGATGTCCTGCTCGTCACACCTCACGCGCAGCTTCAGCACCTGCCGCGCTATTTAAAGTGCATCATGGTCCGCGCCGAGCGTGCAGCTTTGAACCCCGCCAAGGACAAGGATAAAGCCGCTGCGGTGAACGATTTCGCCGACTGGAAGCGCGAAGTCACCGAGGCCAACCGCGAATCCTTCCGCTGGCTCTACGAGGAATACCGCGTCTCCATCTTCGCCCAGGAACTCGGCACCGCGCAGCCCGTGAGCCTGAAGCGGCTTGAGGCGTTGATCGGGTAAAAACGTTGGCATTTGCGCGGTATCCACCGCAAGTCTGAGGCGTATCCACTGCCGCTTTGAACTCCGCTTCCTCCTCCTATTCACACGCCGCTCTCATCATCGTCGGTCATGGTTCCACGGTGAATCCTGATTCCAGCACACCGACACATCAGCATGCCGACTGCATCCGCGCACGCGGTGTGTTCCGCGAGGTAGTTTGCTGTTTCTGGAAGGAGGAGCCGAACATGCGTGAGGTATTTGAGTCCGTGGACAGCCGTGAGATTTACATCGTGCCGAACTTCATCAGCGAGGGCTACTTCTGCCAGCAGGTGCTGCCGCGTGAGCTTCGGTTGAATGGGCCGACGACACTGCGCAATGAGCGCATCATCCACTATTGCGACCCGGTGGGCATCCACCCGAACATGACGAAGCTGCTGCTCCAGCGTGCCGATGAAGTCGCACCCGGAGTGCCACGCGGAGAGACCAGCCTCGTCATCGTGGGACATGGCACCAGCCTGAATGAGAACAGCACAAAGGCCATCCAGGATCAGGTGAAACTGATCCGCGAAGGCGGGCATGGCTTTGCCGAGGTGGTGGACGCCTACATGGAGGAGGCACCCTTTGTGGCTGAGTGGGACAAGCTCACCACTGCACCCAATGTCGTCGTCGTGCCATTTTTCATCGCCGACGGGCTGCACAGTTTCCAAGACATCCCGGTTCTGCTCGGCATCGAGCAGGAAACCGGTAAAGCGCTGAGCCAGATGGATGTCTTCCGCCACAATCCCATCCCGCTGCGTGGCCGCCAGCTCTACTACAGCTCCGCCATCGGCACCGCGCCCCTCATGGCGGAGGTAATCCTGGATCAGGTGCATGATTTCGATGCCAGGCGCGGCACCGCTGAGCGGAATGAGGAAGCTCGAATCACCAAGGACGAATTGAAGACAGCCTTGCGAAAGTGGTTGGAAGATGGGCGAGATGTCATCGGGCAGGTCAAGATCAGCAGGACTGGGCAAGGCTTCGTGCTGCGACATCTGGAGGATGGGAATGCGGATAAATTGGAACAGTTCAGCAAACCTGAGGATGCTCGTGAGATCGCCCGCAATGATGCCGCTGGCGAGTTCCGTCCCATCAAAACAGCGCCCACCTTGAAGCGAGGATGGCACCTTGAGCTGGCCGACATTGACGAACTTCAGCTCGCGCTGGAGTTCTTTTATCCGGCGGCTGTTGGCATGGCTGCTGCACTGGAGTCAAACAAGCTCATCCCTGTGCCACTGCGGGATTTGTTGGGAAGGCAGACGGGGATGTACCGCTTCGTCAACGGCATCACGGATGATCAGGCCAGCGAGATCCTCGGGAAGTGCTGCGACACCGGGACGAAGTGCCTCCGCCGTATCGTTTTCCCGCTAGACGACATTCAGCCGCTTGGCGGTCCCGCAGTTTCAAAGCTCGGCGCAGAAGCAGGTCAGGTGGCGGGGCAAAGTCAGTCCATTCCCCTGCTCTGTATGGAGGCGTGCAATCATATCGTCTCCCACGCGCGCAAGGTGGCGCGTGAGAACCATGAGAAGAAAGCCGCTGAAGCCGCCACCAGCACCGCCGTGTAAGCCAGGCACTAGGCCTTACCCGATCTTCGCTGAACCAAAATGGCCGCGAAGAGCCTCGGGGATGGTGATGCTGCCATCCGCTTGCTGGTAGGTTTCCACAAGCGCCACGAAAAGACGTGCCAGAGCAGTCCCCGAGCCATTGAGCGTGTGGCAAAAGCGATTTTTACCATCCTCGCCCTTGAAGCGAAGATTCATGCGGCGGGCCTGGTAGTCGCCGAAGTTCGAGCAACTGGACACTTCCAGATAGCTCCCCTGCCCCGGTGCCCAGACTTCGATGTCGTAGGTCTTCGCCGAACCAAAGCCTATATCGCCAGTGCAGAGTTCGATGACACGGTAATGCAGGCCCAGGAGTTGGAGCACTTTCTCGGCATTGCCGGTCAGGTTTTCCAGCTCGGCCATGCTGGTCTCCGGCGTGGTGATTTTCACCAGCTCCACTTTATCAAACTGATGCATGCGGATGAGACCTCGCGTGCCCAGTCCCGCACTGCCAGCCTCGCGGCGGAAGCAGGGAGTGTAGCCCACATAATTGATGGGGAGCTGCTCCAGCTTCACGATCTCCTCACGGTGCAGGTTCGTCACCGGCACTTCAGCGGTCGGGATGAGGTAGAGATCGTCCGTGGGGCTGTGATAGACTTGATCGCCGAACTTTGGAAGCTGGCCGGTGCCGACGAGGCACTCCGCTTTGACCAGATGCGGCACGTTGACCTCCGTGTAGCCGTGCTGAGTGCTGTGGAGATCGAGCAGAAAATTGATCAAGGCACGCTCCAGACGTGCACCCGCGCCGCGATAAACGGTGAATGCACTGCCAGTGATGCGCGTGCCGGCCTCGAAGTCGAGGATGCCCAGGCTGGTGCCCAGCACGGTGTGGTCCTTGGGCTCGAAGTCATACTTCGGCGTCTCGCCCCAGACGCGGACCACGGGATTTTCCTCAGCGCTGTGGCCCACGGGACATGCCTCATGCGGCAGATTCGGGATGCCCAGCATCAGATCACGCTGGCGCACATCAGCAGCATCAGCTTCGCGTCCGATCTCCTCGATGCGCATGTTGATGGCGCGCACCTCGGCCTCGATGGCGCTGGTGTCCTGGCCATTCTTCTTGCCGATGCCGATGTCCTTGCTCAGACGATTGCGGTCTCCCTGCAGCTTCTGGCGTTCAGTCTCCGCACTGCGGCGCGCCGTGTCGATGGAGAGGATTTCATCCACGGTGGACGCATGATCACCGCCACGGTTGGCGAGGCGTTGTTTGACCAGTTCGGGGTTCTCACGGATGAGGCGAATATCGAGCATAAGAAAGGGCGCGGAGGCTAGGGCGCTGAGGCGTGTTGGCAAGAGGGTTTGAAAAACTAAAGGATTGATCTGTCACGACGGGAGCGTGTAAAACCGTCGCATGAAAGTCCACTGCCCGAGTTGTGACAAAGTCTTGTACAGCCGCAGGCTGGCGCGCTGCGGTTTTTGCGGGGCGGAGATTCCCGAGGCGCTTCGATTTACGGAGGAAGAGATCGCCGCCCTGGACCGCCGCCTCGCGGAGTCGGCGGCACGACGAGAAGAGAATGAACGCGAATTTGAAGAGCGGGAGGCGAAGCGCCGGGCCGAAACCGACTCGG
>CAYMHJ010000180.1:0-12905 GCA_964390165.1 uncultured Prosthecobacter sp.
CTTGGAAGGTATTGTCAGGATCGGGGTTGCCGGAGCCATCCACACGGAGGAGACCGGGGCTGATCTGGTTTTTGATCCGGTTGTCGGCCCCGGCATGGAAATGGCAGGTGGCGCAGGAGGTGCGGTTGTCACTGCCCACCTGCATGTCCCAGAAGAGAGCCTTGCCGAGCACGATGGCGGTCGCCTTGTCCTCAACGAACTCTTTCAGCTTCGAAGGTTCGGGGATCTTGACCTTGCTGAGAGGTTCGAGTTTTGGAACCTTGTTTTGTTGCGCCTGTTTATCCTGTGCATGGGACAAGCCCACCGATAGGCAGGCGAGAAAAGCGACAGTAGGGATCAGATTGCGGCGTGTGTATTTCATACCAGGTATTTTAATGAGAATGTCTTATTAAAATTGAGCTGGATGCAATTATTGTAAATTAGACTATTGTCATAATTAAGACTCCAATTTGCAAAATGATTGTCAGAATCCACCGCCAAGCTTGCTTCAGCGTCTGTGTGCCGGTGTATTTGAAATATCATGAGACGGTTCTTCCTCCCAAGATGGCTCTTCATCGCCTGCTGCGCGTTCGGTCCCTCCCTCCAGGCAGCGGACCTACCACCAGCCCAGTCCCCCATTTCAGCCAGTCCGTTATGGAGTCAGTCGCTACAGCTCTCTGGCATCACATCCACAGACGGGGAATACTGCGTGTATCTCTTCAACCCCACTACGGGTACCGTCACAACATTAACTCTGGGTGAGCCTCCCTACAATGGCTTGAAACTGGAAGCCCTGCATAACTCGGATGATCCTGCACGATGTAGTGTGGTTGTTAGCCGAAATGGCGTGAAGGCAGTGCTCCGCCCAATCGATTCCACAACCGCAGCCCCCCCACTCCTCGCCTCCAAATCGAATGCGGCGACGGAGTCCACCCAATCTGAAGACTCTGACACAAAGCCTGCGCTAATCCGGGAGTGGAAAGGCCCACGATTTGATCTTAAAGCCGCATTAGCAGCTGCAGCAGCCAGCAAAGCTCAGGCAAACTGAACTCAAGCACCAGCTACAGACGCAGCTGAAATCAACACCCACCCGCAAATACATAGATTCATCAACTGGATGTCACCTGCTCCAGCAACGCCTCCAGCTTTTAAGTTTCAGCCATCATCGCGAGTTTACCCTCTGAGCCGCGGGGCCATTTGGCGGGATCGCTGTCGATGTAACGAAGGTCAGCGCAAGAAAAGGGCCTCAAAATCGACTCCTGGTCCATTCCTGCGAGAGCGGACGAATCCCCCCCTTACAAGTGCAACCCTGGTTTTGTTGCCGATCTGGTCGTCGAATTGTGATGGGTATGACATTTCTTCACGCGCCAAACAATCTCCGAGCCTCGTCCTGCCCCGGTGCAGGGCGACCGTACTCGCTTGCGGTTACTCGGGCCAGCGCGATAAGATGACGCCAGCGAAAAGCCGGGCGTGTGCGCTTAAATTCATCGATGCAGGTTTGGAAATACTTCTCCGCATGCAACGCACCATCCTCGCTCACCGCAAAGCGTAGCAGCAAGTCCAACAGCGGCTGCGTCGGCAAATTCAGCACGCCATACGCCTGCGTGATCGCGCTGGCGCGGGATTGGTAATTGTCACGGATCGCTGCATCCAACTCCGCGAGCAAGGCCGTGCCTTCCTTGCTCGTGACCTGCGCGATGTGATGCTTCGACGGCACCGGCTGCCACTCCAAAAACTCACGCGCGCTACGATCCCGCGCGATCTGCCACGCTGCTAGGATCAGACACGCGCACACGTTGCGTCCGCTGCTCACACTGGAGAGATTCCGCCACGCATGGATGCTATCGCATGCATGCACCCCGACGGAGTCGCCATGCACGCTGCCCGTGGGCTTTCCGGGGCTTTCCCACTCAGGAAGACGACCGTGGTCCCGAAGCACGAGTTGATTTGCAGCAAGCGACAGCGCTTCGCCGATGTGCCGGGCATCAATACCATCCGCCAGCGCTTCTGCGACCGCTCCAGCTGCGTTTTCAGGTGTCGCGGAAAAAATCGAGACGCTTAGCTTTTCCATTTCTGCATCATCCATCACACGCGAACCGGTCTTCACATAGCTCAGGTGATATTCATCGAGTAGCTTCGCCAAAACGACGCGGTGTTTGTCCCACTCCGGCTTGCGCCACTTTTCTGCATTCAAACAATAGCGCAGCGACATGCGTAGCATCGTCGTCGCGTGTTCACTCCCCACCAGATCGAGCAAATCCCAAGCACGGTATGGCAAAACGGTGCGGTGCACCTCCGTGTCGTCCTGCACGCAGTCCAACAGAGCATTTAGTCCAGCTTGTGAATCGTTCGCCATCAGCGCGGCAAAGATTTTTTCCGCACCGGCCACGTCTTTACCACGCACTGTCGCATGAAGTGACTCCGTGCTCGGTTTCGTATCACCAAGATAATTCACCGGATGCAGCACCTCCTTTGCGCTGCCGCCGTGCTCCTGAATACGGCTCGTGTTTCGATACAGCACCTTCATAACAGGCAGCGCCTCCTGCCCCTTCGGCATCAGCGCGGACATCTTTAAAGCAGGCTGCATCGCCATAAGCGCATGAAAGCCCACATAATCCTCGCCACCAAAGCTGCGCGCATTCGCCAGCACGCCAGCAGCCATAAGTTGCTTCAATTTCGTGCCGCTTTGCATTTTCACTGCAAGCGCGCTCTGTAACTTCACCACCGGAGTCTCCTGCATCAGCCTCACCAGCGGTTCCAGCGGGCCAAAACCGAGCTGCGTTTCATTTTCAGCCGCCATCGCACTCGAGATACCAAACTCCGCCGCCATAGAAGGCCCAAGCACCGTGAGGAGTGTGCCTCGCCCAACCTCAGTAAGAAATTGACGGCGGGATGACAGAGACGCTGCGTGTTTCATGGCGGACCTCCTGCTTGGTTATTGTGGCGAGTGTCTCGAATCGACGGAAAAAGGTCAATGACTGTTTTCGTGCTCGACCCGTTTTGGAGATACCAGAGCAGCGTGAACCTGGCCGACAAAATTTCTCGTGCTTTCGGGCATCTGCGGCGCAGACATCACTGATATTTTATCTCGATGCGTCTGTTCGTCGCTGCTGGGTAAGACGCGAAGTCAGCAAATACGGTGAAATTTTTGAATTTTAATGGCACGGCCTTGGTGCTCGCTTTCATCGCTGCGTGCCCCCCCAAGAATAACGACGACCAACACGATTTCGGCCACCTGTTTCCAGGCTCTATAAAGAGGGGTTCTTTCTTGCTGGGCCAAGTTCTCAGGTTTCGATGTCCTAACTTTCATTTTAGCATTTATCTGACGTCCACCTTCTCTGTGTTTATCCTGTCACAATGATCCACATCGCTTTACTCCCCTTCGGCAGTGCTGGAGATGTCTTCCCGTTTCTCTGGCTCGGACGACTTCTCAAAGCACGCGGGCATCGGGTGACGATGATCGTGGCCTGTTTGTTTGAAGACTCGGTCCGCGCCGCTGGACTGGAGGTCATCCCGCTCGGCAAACCCGAAGTCTTCGAGCGCCTGATTGCCGATCCCCGCATCTGGAAGCTGTATCAAGGCACAAAGATGGTCTTCGAGTTCGCCGGGGAAAGCGTCGAGACCTTCCTCCAGCCCATCGAGCAGCGCCAGGGCACAGCGGATGCCTTTGATCTCCTGCTGGCTCCCTGCACGGCCTTTGCCGGCAGACTGGCCCGCGAGTCATGGGGCATTCCTTTGATCAATGTCCATCTCCAGCCCGCCGTCATGATCAGCGCGCATGAGACGCCCATTCTTTTTCCTGGCATGGAGCATCTGCAAAAACTGCCGCTCTGGTTCCGGCGCTGGCTCATTCGTCTGCCGAACCCGGCGGACCGCTTCGCCGGACCTGCCGTGGCACTAGCCTGCGCCACGCGTGGAGTGCAGCCACCACAGAGCCTCTGGTGGGACTGGGCGCACTCGCCTGATGGCACGCTCTGCCTCTTCCCCGAATGGTTCGCCGCCTCACAGCCTGACTGGCCCGCAGGCGTGCAGCAGTGGGACTTCCCGCTCGAAGACCTCGCCACCGAGCAGGCTCTCAGCCCCACTTTGCAAAACTTCCTCGCTAGTGGTGACCGACCCATCGTCTTCACGCCCGGCAGTGCCAACATCCACGCGCGCCGCTTCTTCGAGGTCGCCCTTGCTGCTGTCACTCGACTGCAAAAGCGTGCCGTCTTCGTGACACGAAAGCTCGATCAACTCCCCGCCTCGCTGCCTGATTCGATCCTGCCCGTGGAGTATGCTCCCTTCTCCACCCTGCTGCCACACGCCTCCGCCTTCGTGCATCACGGTGGCATTGGCACAATGTCCCAGGGCTTCGCCGCAGGCATCCCCCAGCTCATCATGGCCATGGCCCACGATCAGCCGGACAACGCCTGGCGCATCACCCGCCTCGGTGCCGGACTCGGGCTCACGCCTCGCACCTTCACACCGGATCGAGTCTGCCATGCCCTGCATCGACTGCTGGATGAGACATCCTTCACGACCTCCGCACAGCAATGCCAGAAGAAAACACTGGCTCGACGCGAAGCCTCCACTTTGGCCGAATGGATCGAAGCGCGGCTGAAGTGAAACGACTTCGACAGGTTTTTGATCTCGACATCAAATCACGATCCCATTCAAACTCCCGCTGCCATGAGTGACCTCATCAATCCCTAGAGCAGTCGTGATTATTTCGCACTCATACATCCTGGTCGTAAAGGGTGGGTATCCTTGACGTGGTAGATCGCGTTCTCCACGTGGGGAGGGGTACCATCCATGTGGGTGGTCGAGATTTCCATGTGGGAGGTAACCGTCATTTACGCTGAAAACAGACCGCCGGCCAAGGAAGAGGGATCCATTATCTGCTAGGCGGACCTTGCTGCTGCCAACCCTGAGCTGTCGTGCCGGACGTTCATCAGTGCCGTCATCCGAGCGGTCGGAAGCCGAATTCCAGCGGCTAACCGCTCCCAACCCGCAACACCCGGGTTCAAACGAGCAGTGAAATGTTCCAAACCAGCAACACTTTGGTCCATTCATGCAGTTAATTGCTCCAAACCAGCAGCTGATTTGCCCTGTTTAGCGGCGGTTGGCCGCCTTCGGGCATGGTGTCATCCTGATCTGTCTCTCTATTGCCGCAGCCAAGCTCTGGCTTGGGCGAACCTGCCTCCTTCCAGCAGGCCCGCCAAGGCGAGTTCTTTGAAGGTGGAAAGCTGCCAGAGTTCTGTCTTTGGTGGAAGGTAGGAAGATGGGATGAGTGACTTGAAATCTTTCTACCTCTGAAATGGCTGTCGAGTCTGACGCCCTCCATGATCTGCGCGCCTCATCGCCCCGTCATACGGGCCAGCAGATCCGCCGCTTCCTGGGCGGTGATCACGCTTTCCAGGCCCTCGGGCATGAGGGAGGTCGGCAGTGTTTTCATGGCCTTGATGTCACGGCGCAGCACGGGAAACTCCACCCCGCCGGGCAGCTTCAAAGTCACGCTGCCCGGTGCCTCGGCGGCGATCAATCCAGCGATCTGTGTCCCATCCTGCCTCGTGATCTGCGTGGAGGCATTCCGCAGTTCCACCGCACGGTTCGGATCAAAGATAGCCTCCAGCAGTTGATCGATCGGCTTCGCAGCCACCGTCGCCAGATCGGGGCCAACCTCCACGCCCAGTCCACCGAGCTTGTGGCAGGCCATGCAGGCTTTGGCAAAGACCGCCTCGCCCCGCTCTGCATCGCCGCGCAGACTTCCCACTTCCTCGACGTAACGCTTCACCACCTTCTGCCGGTCCGCATTCACGTTCGTAATCAACGGCACTTCGGCCACAGGCTTCGCCGGTGCCGTCTTCGGGAACCAGGTCGCCAGTTCATCAGGATGGATGTCCTCACTCCCTGCCGCCACCAGCGCCACACCACGCACCTTCGGGAAGCTGGCCTTCATCAGCGTGATCAAAGCAGGCCGCTGCGCCCCATTCAGCAGCGCCGCCGTCCAGGCTGCTTGCAGCCTAACTGCGAGTGAATCCTCAGACTTCACCAACTCCACTAGCGCTGGCACCACGGACTTGTCCTGCTGTTCCAAAAGCAGCCGCTGTGCGGTGTCGCGCGTCCAGCGATGCCGTGACTTCAGCGCCTTCACCGGCTCCTTCAGCAGCGCCACCTCACTCTTCGTCGTGCTTGGCCCACTGATCCGATAAATCCTGCCCATGTCCTCCCCGGCACGCAGGTTCAGCCCTTTGGAAATGTCCGCCGGAATCCACTCGGGGTGCTCCAACACGAGGCGATACATATCGACCACGTAGATCGCTCCATCCGGTCCCGGACGCGCCATGCTGGGGCGCGACCAATTGTCCCCGCTCGCCAGAAACTCGCTCTTGGCATCCTCCGGGTGCCGCTGGCTCGTGATTGGCAGTTTGGAATGATCCAGCAGTTCCCGATGCACCAGATTGTTCGCCGGTTCGCAGACCAGCAGAGACTGATCTTTGCCATCAAACCAAGGCATCGGCGCACAGCCCGAGGTCAGCGTCTGGATCGCGCTCGCCCAGTTAAATCGCCGCACCGCCGGGCTGATCGGCAAAACCGTCTTTTCCTCATTGATCACCGCCCGCACCGAGGTCGCGAGCTTATCCGGGTGCGACTCCATCCAGCGCATCGGCAGGTAGTAGTGCCAGCCCATCGTGCTGTTGTTGTTGCCGAACCAATTGCCGAAATCATCCCGCCACTTGCCATACTGCGAGCGGCCAAACTCCCGCTCAAACTGGCCCGTCACCGGATGAAAGCGGAAGTCATTCGTGCCCAACTTGATCTTCTCGCCCGTCTTCACCACGGTCACATTCCCGCCGCTGTCGCCATTGGCCCCATGCAGCCAGCCATCCAGGCCCCAGCAGAAGCCATTCACCAGATGCTGGGGATTCCCCGCCGTGAAGCCTGAATACCAGACCTCCCGCACATCGCACTTCCCATCGCCATCTGAGTCGCGGGCATAGATCAGGTCAGGGATCGCCGAGATGAAAACGCCGCCCTTCCAGAAGGCCAGCCCCGTCGGATGCAGCAGCCCATCGAGAAACAGCGTGGCCTTCTCATAGACCCCGTCGCCGTTCTGATCTTCCAGGATCTTGATGCGGCCGGTCTGAAGATCCGAGACCTTCCCCTGCCCTACTTTGCCATCGTTCGTCTTCTCACCGGGGGCGAAAGGATAGTCGCCCATCTCCACCACCCAGGCGCGGCCCTGCTCATCCCAGTCGATGAACACCGGGTCCTGCACCAGCGGCTCCTGCGCCACCAGCTTGATCTCATAGCCCGGCTTTACCTGCATCGACTTCAAGGACTCCTCGGGCGGCTTCGGCGCAGGTCCGGGCACGCGTAGCAGTTCCTCACGCGTCACCTTCTTCCCGTCCGCCGTGCTCAGCGCGCCCTCTCGGAAGACCGCCCCTTCCAACAGCGGCAGCTCGTTGGCATCCCCCGCCTTCCCCTCCCGCAGCACATTCGACCACCCGCGATCCCACTGCACATTCTTCTTCTCCACCGGATTGAAAAGGAAGACGCCATAGCCCTGCGGATTCGACACCACCAGGTCCTCGTGCCCGTCCTCATTCAAGTCCGCGAAGACCACCCCTCCCCCCTTCACGATCTCCGGCAGCGGCGCGATCTTCCCCGCCTCCTCCACCGTGAGAGCCAGAGCCGCCGAACTGAAAAAAAAGAGAAAAGCCATCAAACGCATGGGCACACATACGCCATCCCATCCCCGCATCTCAGCGCTTTTCCCAAAGCCCCCGCATTTCCCGCCAAAGAGATCGGTCATGGGATCGCGGAGTTAGCAGGCTACGGCGACGGGCACTGCCATTGAGTAAACAGGAGATTGAGGTGGAGGACTTCACTGTTACGGCGATTGACAGACGCCGGGAAAACCACACTCTCACGGGCAGGCTATCCCCCCCGCCTTCATTACCATGAGCACCCTCGACCGTCTGGAACGCGTCTTCTTCTGGCTCGCCGGAGCCAGCTCCGATAACCTCGACGCCTGCCCTGCCTGGGAGCGCCGCAAATACGTCGCCTTCGGCGCCACCGTACTCGTGCCCAGCACCTTCGCCATCATCGCCTGCGCCTATGCCATCTCCACGCTGACGGACAACTGGTTTGTCATCGGTGCCGTGTCGCTCGTCTGGTCCTTCATCATCCTCACGGTGGACCGCGCCCTGCTGGCCACCTACCGCGCTTATCAGAACATTTTCCGCAAGATTTCCCAGTTCGGGCTGCGCATGGTCGTGGCCGCCCTCATGGGCATCACCATCTCGCATCCGCTCACGCTGCTTCTGTTTAAAGACACCATCACTTCCGTGATCGAAAAGGAGCGCGAGGTCGAGATCGACACTGTGCGCAAGGAAGCCGTGGCGCAGAAGGCTCTCGTGGAAGTCCGCGTGAAGACTTTGGAGACAGAGATCGCCAAGCAGCGCGAGTCGTGGAACGCCAGCTTCAATGCCAAGTTCCTCGACGAGAACGGCAAGCCCATCGAGAAACCGCTCACCGACGACGAGAAGAAAGCCAAGGCCGAGCGTGAAGCCAAGATCGCCGAAGCCGTCGCGCCAGGGAAACTCCGCCTCGAAACGCTGGACAAGGAGATGGCGAAGATCAGCACCGATTATCAAAAGATCGCCGGAGAGCTGAACCAATGGCAGACCGAGTTCGAGCGTGAGGTGAACGGTCAGCGCAGCGGCATCATCGGCCTCGGACCGCGTGCGAAGAGCATCATGGAGGACCAGCTCACCTGGCGCCGCGCCGAGTCTTCCCGCCTCAGCGGACTGCTGGACACCATGACCCAGAACCGCGTCGTGCTCGTGGCCGAGATCAAGGCCGCTGAAGATGGCGTGAACGCCGCGCTCGATGCCAAAGCCGCCGAGGAAGCCCTCAAGATCAAAGCCGAGAAGGACCGCATCGACGGTCTCCGCCGTCAGGTCCAGCAGCAGCAGGCAGATGCTTTCGTCGGTCAGCAGAACGCCATTCGCGAGACGCTCAAAGCGCAGATCGACGCCCTGCTGCTCCAGCTCAAAGGATTCCATGAAGAAGTCACCCGACTCACGAGTGATGAAGAAACTCGCATCGCCGCGATCCGCGCCGAGCCACGCCGGGACATCATGGCGCAGACCAAAGCTCTGCACAGCCTCTTTCAAAATGACGCGGAGGGCGGCCAGTTCGCCCTCATCGCCTACGCCGTGCTTTCCCTGCTCTTCATGCTCGTGGACACCATCCCGCTCGTCGTGAAGTTCTTCTCCAAACCCGGCCCCTATGACTGCCTGCTGGACTGCGAAGAAGTGAAGTTCTCCCGCGAGCGTCTCGCCTTCCTCAAAGGCTTTGACCGCTACATGAAGCAGCTCGTGGACAGCCCCTTCCTGCACATCACGCAGAACCGCCCGCTGGAGCGCGCCCTCATCGAAGGCGTGGACCGCAGCCGTGCCGCCAAAGCCTTCCTGGAGCACCTCATGGAACTGGAGCAGACCTTCCAGGAAAAGATGCGCGTCGATCGCGAGCGCCTGGCCTCCCAGGGCATGGGAGCCAAAGCTGAGATGCTCGAAGAAATGGCCGCCCAGTTCTACGCCGACATGCGCGAGCGCATGGAGTCCTTCTTCCGCGACGACGCCGGCCGCCGCACCCCGGTGAGCGCGAGCTGAAAAGGTCGGCAAAACTTCGGCCACCATTCGCCACATGGGGTCTGTGCAGGTCATGTCCTTGTAAACCTGGGCGGGCTTAATTAGCCACAGGCAGGCGGCAGCCTCATCCTGCTCGATGAAGCGGTCAGACGAGCGCTCTCCCTGCTCAATATAGAAAGCCTTAAAACTGCTGAAGTCTGCTCAAGGCAATTTTCAGACTGCTCCAGATGGGCAATTCTCAGGCGAAAACTTCAGCGATAACTTCGCCTTTATCCCCAACGGTGAAGGGGCGGTTGCTGGGTGACATGACGACTTCGTTCACGTCCATGCCCATGGCGTGGCCGATGGTGCTGTGGAAATCCTGGATGGTGGTCATTTTGTCAGCCACGGAACTGCCTTCCTTGTCGCTGCTGCCATAAATGGTGCCGCCTTTGATCGGACCTCCGGCGAGCAGAGTGGAGAAGACCTTGGGATGATGGTCACGCCCGCTGCGGCTGTTGATGGTAGGGCCGCGGCCGAACTCAGAACAAAGAACGATCAGCGTGTTGGCAAGCATGCCCCTGGACTGTAGATCGCTGAGCAGGGCGGAGATGGCTGTGTCGATGATGGTGCCATTTTCCTCCATGGAGTCATCAATGTCATTGTGCATGTCCCAACCACCCTGGGTAACTTCGACGAAGCGGACGCCGCGCTCGATGAGACGGCGGGCGAGCATACAGCCCTGGCCGAACTTGTTTTTGCCATATTTCTCACGCTCCTCCTCCTTTTCGTCAGTGAGTTTGAAGGCATTCAAATCCTCGCTGCTGAGCAGCTTCAGGGTGTCGTCATAAAAGTCGGAATAGGCTTTGAGGTTGCTGTCTTGAAACTTGGAGCGGAAGGGGGCGTCGATCTTGTTCAGTAGAGCGAGACGCTTGCTCATGACATCCGCACTGGCAGTGAAAGTCGAGTATTGGAGGCCTGCCTCAGGATCATGGATGGGTAGCGGGCTGAACGCGGCGGAGAAGAAACCGTTGCCATGCTCGGGACCACGGTTGATGCAGACAGAGGAAGGTAATGTCCTGCTGCTTTTACCCAGCAGTTCCTGAGCCCAGGCACCGAGCACAGGATGCTTGATGGTGCCACGCTGCTCGTAGCCGGTGCGCATGAGGTACTGACCAGAGGCATGGACGCCGGTCTTTGAAGTCATGCTGCGAATGATGGCGAGCTTGTCAGCATGATCTTTAGCCAGCGTGGGCAGATAGCCGCCGAGCTGGTAGTCGGCTTTGGTCTGAATCGGGTCTCGTGCGCCTTTGCTCTCACCGGTCTTGGGATCGAGTGTGTCGATGTGGGACATGCCACCGATCATTTGAAGCCAGATCACGTTTTTGGCTTTGCCAAAACCCGGCAACGCCTTGTGATCAGCGGCGGGAGCCGTATCGGCCGCAGGCATTAGGTGCGGAAGCAGGGTGACACCGAGGCTAGTCCTGGCGAGCTGCTCGGTGAAGCTGCGGCGGGAAACGGAATCGAGGGAGAGGAACGGGGCTTTCATGGCGTGCGTGGAAAAAAGGATGCTGATTCGTTGACGGACTGGCAGTGGCTTCACTGTACAAAGACGAACTCGCGGGAGTTAAAAAGCACCCAGGCGAGATCGCCGGGTTTGAGACCTCCTTCGATGTCGGCGTAGATGGCCTTGAGCTCATCGGGCGTGGGCTTGCGGCTAAAGAAACTGAGGTAGAGGGACTCGACCTGGGCCTGGGCGCTTTCCTGTTTCTCTGCGGTGGAGACGGCGAGGGCCTGACGGCTGCTGAGCACTCCCTGGGCTTCACCATTCATAAGCATGAGCACCTGGGGCACGCTACCCTCCTCGGTGTTACTGTCGGCGATCTGGCGGTCGCTCTGGCCGAACATGCGGAGGAAGTGGCTCTCACGCTCAGGCTGGCGCAGCTCGCTAGCGCGAGCGAGGACGAGTCCGTCCATCGTTTCGGGACGGGTAAAGTTGCCCTCTTCATCAGTCTCCATGGCGGCGTTGGAGGCTTTTGCCATGGCACGTTTCTTTTTGGCAGCACCCTTACCTTTTCCCACCTCAAGGCCAAACACACCGGAAGCTGCCTTCCTCATGCTTTGCATGGCATCGAGCTTTTCCTTGATGACCTCGACAGTGACAGCAGAGGCGGTGAGATTCATGACCTGGGAGTAGGCATCAGCACGCTTCATTTTGAAATTGTCCACCTTCTCACCAATGGCGAGTGTGACGCAGGAGTCCCATGCCTGCTCGGCGGTCATTCTACGGAGGACGGGGCCGGGAAAGTAAAAGGGCTCCCCCATGGCAAGCTCGGCTGTGACGGCTTCACGTTGGTAGGTCTGAGTGTTGCAGAGGAGGCGCATGAAGGCGCGGAGGTCGAACTTCAGACGCACCATTTCGTTAGCAAGGTGCTGGAGCAGGGCGGGATTGCTGGAGGCGTTGGGATCATCCAGGTCGGTGACGGGTTCCTTGATGCCAACACCGAACATGAGCTTCCACATGCGATTCGCTATGGTCATGGCGAAGCGTGGATTATCTGGGCTCGTCATCCAGTCAGCAAAGATTTCACGCAGGGCGCTGTCGTCATCGGCTTTCTTCAGGGCGTTTTCAGCATTCTGGAAGCTGCGCAGGCGGTGATCATCCTTGCTCCAGGTGATGAGCTTGGGTTTCACGAGATCGCCGGGCTTGGCGTCCTTGTATTTATAATCGGCGGGCAGGGCAAGATCATTGGCGCTGCCGTCTTTGATCTTCAGCGAGTTCACATCCATGAGGCGGCGGGCCTGCTGGAATGCCTGCTGACCTAGTTCTTCACGCAAGCCACGCAGGGCGATGCCACCGCGGTTGCGCTCGCCAGCCTCGGAGGCTCCGAAAAAGGCGGCCATTTCGAAGAACTGCTTTTGCGTCCAATCAGCAAAGGGGTGGTCGTGACACTGCGCGCAGGAGACATTGGCTCCAAGAAAAGTGCTGAGGGTGAGGCTGAGATTGTCCAACCTCATGCCGCGATCCCGCAGAAGGTAGCCCGCAGCACCATTTTCGAGCAACTTGCCATCGGCCACCATCATCTCGCGGACGATCTGGTTCCAGGGTCGGTTTGCATTGATCTGCTCCTTCAGCCACTCCTGGTAGGTGAAGAACTTGGCCTTCTGTGCATCATCAGCCACGCGGAGCATGTCGCTGAAGTAATTGTACATCCGGGAGCTGAAACCATCGTCATTGATGAGGGTGTCGATGACGTTGATATGGCTCCGGTTTTGGCAAGTGAAAATGTGGGTTCGCTGTCATTT
>CAYMHJ010000181.1:0-12785 GCA_964390165.1 uncultured Prosthecobacter sp.
GGCACTGGCAAAGATGGGCGCGAAGCTAACTGGCAGGGGTTCCCAGGAGATCACACGCTCCTGACGCCCGGCATGGTGGGCACCTTCGTCGATCCATTGCTTTAGCAAAGCCAGTTCGGCTTCATCCAGCGGCACCGCGCCGACCTTGTTTCCCTTCGGCGGCATTTCAGAATCCCATTGTCCCGCCGCTGCCTGCCAGATGAGACTTTTGGCACCAGCGCCAGCTTCGATCCCTTTGCCATTCTCGCCGCCTTTGATCATGAGTTCCGGCGTCTCCATGTTTAGATCAGCCTTGGTGGTCGTCTTGTTATGGCAGGTGATGCAGTTGTCCTTCAGGAAGGGAAGGATCTCCTTTTCGTAATTGATCGGCGCGGCTGACGCCTGAATGACGAAGGACGATTGCAGGATGACGAAGGATCGTAGGATGGGGAAGTTCATTTCTTTGAAGTCTCCTTCACGCGGAAGCGGATCGGGGTGGAGTGGACGAGGAAAGTGGTGTCTTTCGCAGCGTTCTTGGTGGCGATGTCCTTGGCGGCTTTGTCGGCGTCGGTCTTGGCTTTGTCCGCTTTCGCGAGTGCGGCGGCGAGGTCTTTGATTTTGGCCTGCTGGGCGGTCTGGCCTGCTTTATCTTCTGGCTTGAGCGCTTTGAGTTCGGCAATGGCTTCATCCACGGATTTCTTCGCGGCGGCCTGTGCTTCTGCAGTTCTTTTGGCGTTTGCTTGAGCCTCTGCGACGTCATCAGCATTACGCTGGAAGGGCATCTTCGCGGTGCCCTGGAGGATGAACCCGTAGTCGCCGGGAGCGAGCTTGAGTGTCTTGATGTCGAGCGTGACTTTCCCCTCCACAGCCTTGGTGGCGATGGTGACCTCGGGAGCTTTGGTGGGATCGGTGAAGCCGAGTACTTTAAGTTTGAGCGCCTCTGTGCAGGCAGCGTGGCGTATGATTTTCAGGGGCACGTCGAGCTTGGCATCAGCCGCGACTTCGGGGATGCCGGGCGCGGCAGGCTCGATCAAGGCAGGGGCGGCATCAGGCACGACGGCGATGACGGGAGCACCTGCGATTCGGGTGACCATCACTTCGCGTCCGCTGTCCTTGATCGGCCAGCCTAGGTAGTTCGTCCTGATAATGCCCGAAAGTGCGGAAGCTCCTGCCGGAGCATCCGGGCCGGCACGCAGGCCGATGTAGCCGAGGCTCTGACCTTTGCCGATGAAACCGCCAAGACTGGTCACGCCAGCGGGGAGATTCGCGACTTTCAGTTCCACCCCTTCACTTAGTGCGGTGCGGTTCGGAATGAAGACCTCCAGGGCAGCCACGCCATTGCGCCAAATATTGGCGCTGGGGATTTCATGAGGTCCGATGGCCGCAGCCAGGGGAAGTTTGGCATGGATGGCAATCGCTCCGTCCGTCGTGGCCTCAACCACGTTGCGGATGCGCAGTTGATAAGGGTGGCGACGACCATTCGCTGCATTTGAGGGGTCGCTGATGGATAGGCGGAAGACACCATCGGCCTTGGCTTCATAGCCATAAACAGGATCGAGCAGCGTGATTCGCGTGTTGGGAGCAGGCACGCTAGCCGCTGGGTCGCCGAGATCAGCCTGGGTGGTCACGGCATCACCTTTTACCATCTCGACCAGCATTGATGGGTCGGTGGCATAACCGAGCTGTTGAGAGACGAGTTCAATGTTGAAGCGGTCCCCGCTTTTGAAGCTAAGATCGAACTGGCGCGCATCGCCATTTGCCGGAAACCAGCCGCTGAAGGTTTGGCCGACCGTCAGAGGTGAAGGCTTGTCGGCCGCCACGTTCGGTGGCTCGGACTCATCGGACAGTGGCAGAACTTTGGCAGGGCTGGAGGCAATCAGCCTGGTGACGGTGGCGGCATCGGCTTTGAGATATTCCAAAGGCTGGCTGCGGTTGACTCGCAGGCCGTCCACAACCTGTCCACCGGGCAGGTTCCAGCCATACACGATCTCTTTGCCAGCAGCCCAGACGACTGCTCCAGTGGTGAGCGAGAGGCGATAACCATAGTCATCCCCAACGCCGAACATGAGGTCGTTGATCTTGAGTTTGTATTCGCCATCAGCCGGGATTTTGACATCAAGGATGCCATCGCGCAGGCGGGCGAGTTCGCGTCCGCTTTTGTCATAAACACTGCCAACAAGGGAGGTGCGGACATTGAATCCGCTGCCGGTGAAGCTGCCGAGCACTCGCTGATCTTTTTTCCCCTCGAAGCTGAACCAGTGTGGAACAGATGCTTTGAAGGTGCCCTGAATGGCTGATTCCGCCGTCACCTTGACAGAAGAGTCGGACTTGGAGTTGGCACCTGGTGACTCGATGACTTCGGCTGCACTGATCTGGAATACTCTTGGATTGGAGATCCCGTAGCGGGCCATGAGGCGGATGTCATATAGGTCCGCAGGCGCATCTTCAGGAAGCTTCACCGCGAGCACGCCTTTCTTTGCGGGCACTTGCTCGACCGGATAGCTGCGCGAACTGCCATCGCGCAGGCTCGTGAGCAGGATGGACTTCGCTCCATCGAGCTCCACGCCTTTAAAAATAAGCTCCACCGTGCTGCCGGGCCTGCCACCGAGAGGTGTGACGGCGCTGATGGTGGGAGATGGCATGGTGATCTGGGCGGATGCCATCGGCAGCCAAACGCCGAAGCAGACTGAACGCTGAAGAATAGAGAGTATGGACATGCCGAAAAACTGGATGAAGGCCCTACGAGCTTTCGAAGGGCAATCTCTCGACTGATCCCAAAGGACCAGGGTTCAGCGCATCAACTTCGGGATTAGGGATACTCGATCAGTGCCTTGATCACCCCTCGTCGCGCCACTTCATCGAAGGCTTCGCGAATATCGGCCAGTGGGAAGCGATGCGTAATGAAGTCGGCCGAGGTCAGCTTTCCTTCGCGAATCCACTGGCAGAGCTGAGTCTGGCTTTCTCGCTCATATTTTCTCGTTGGCCACTGGTGCACGAGAAGATTGAAATTGAAGTCGCCTTTCGATTTGTCGATGTGCAGTACGGGCTGTGTCAGCACGCCATAGATGCAATGAGATCCTCCGCGACGCAGCAGCGGCAACCCTTGCTGGAGGATGTCCCGATGCCCTACGGCGTCGATCACCGCATCCAGTCGGCCCGGGGTTTCGATCTGCCCTGGCTCAAACGCGGCATCTGCTCCGAAGGAGACTGCTCTGGCCCGCTTGTCGGCATGACGGTCCACGATGCCGATCCAGCGCAGCCCGAAGAGTCTGCCAAGCTTCACAAAACTCAGCCCCACTGGCCCCGCGCCGAAGATTAGCACATCATCGCCCGGTTGGAGGTGGAAGTCGCGGAAGGCTCCCAGCACCTCGCGCCAGGTGCAGAGCAGCACTGCCTCGTATGGCGGGATGTCGGCATCCACCTTCGTCTGAATCTCATACACTTCCACCCAGTCGCTGGCCTCATTTGCCACGCCATCCTCGACCATCGCAGAGTGATCATTCGCCAGTGTGTACTCACCAAAGCCACCCCAACCGCTGTCCACGCCTTCCATTTGCAGATTAAAGTTCAGTCCACCAACGGCCCGATCTCCCACCGCGAAGTTGCGCACCATTGCCCCGACCTCTGTGACGATCCCCACGCTCTCATGCCCGAGCGCAAAAGGGAACTTGTCTTCCATGCCAGGGAAGGTGCCGTGTAAAAGCTCACTGTCTGTCCGGTTGCAGAGGCAGGCGCACTCGGTCATCACCAATGCCTGATATGGTCCTGGCTTTGGTGTGGGAGTGTCGAGGATTTCAAGATGACCTGGATGGACTGCGATGACGGATTTCATAGTGTCACAGCTTTTCTAGGCTGTGGCAGAAGCACAAGCAAGAGTTCCAAATCCAGAAACGTTTCTAAATTTAGAATGATCAAGGAAGCTCCCTCATTATCCTCCGATGACTCACTCGCTCCAGGCACGGAGCGCACGCTGGCCATCCTCGAACTCCTCGGCCAGCACCGAGCAGGGCTGAGTCTTACCGAGATTGCTCGTGAACTGGAGCTGCCTGTAAATTCCGTTTTCCGCATCACCGGCACTTTGCATAACCGCGGTTACCTCCAGCGCCGTGAGGATGATAAACGTTTCGTAATCACGAACAAGCTCTTCGACCTCTCCCGGCCTCAAGTTCGTGAGAAAAGCCTCGTCGTCTGCGCCCTGGAATCCCTCAAATGGCTGCGTGATGCCTCCGGCGAGACCGCACAACTCCTCTCCAGTGTGAATTATAAAATGACCGTGCTGGAGCAGTGCATCTCCAGTCAGCCGATCAAAGTCAGCAGCACCGTCGGTCTGCAGGTTCCCATGTATTCCTGCGCACCGGGCAAGGCCGTTCTCGCAAATCTGCCATCTGCCGAGCTCGACGCCTTCTTCGTGAACGTGAAGCTCAAACAATACACCTCGAGCACGTTCGCCACCCGCAGCGCGCTCGAGGCCGATCTCTCCAAGACACGCAAACGTGGCTACTCCACCGATCTCGCCGAAGGCCTTGAAGGCATCCACTGTGCCGCAGCCGCCGTGTTCGATGAGTATCGTTACCCCGTAGCCGCCGTCACCGTCATGGCACCGAGCTTCCGAGTGAAGCGCGACCAGTTCGAAAAACTCGGCCACCTCTGCATCCAGGCCGCAGAAGCCATCACCCGGAGACTGCTCGCATGAAAAAACTTTTCTTGTTAATCTCCGTGGTCCTTGGCGGGAATGCCCCCGCAGCTCTGACTTCCCAGCAGATCGAGTTCTTCGAGTCAAAGATCCGCCCGATCCTCGCCCAGGAATGCTACGAGTGCCACAGTGCCGCCACCAAGCAGAAAGGAGGCCTCGTTCTCGACTCTCGTCCTGGCTGGCAGGCAGGTGGTGACTCCGGGGATCTCATCAAGCCGGGGGATGCCGCCGCTTCTCTGCTGATTCAAACACTCAAGCATGAGCACGAGGACATGAAGATGCCGAAAAATGGTGCAAAGCTCGACGACAAGGTCATCGCTGATTTTGAACGATGGATTCGCGAGGGTGCTCCCGACCCGCGCGATGCCCCTCCAAGCAAGGAGCAGATGGAAAAAGAAACTGCCTGGCCTTCCATCCTTGAGCGGCGGAAGGAGTGGTGGGCGTTTCAGCCACTCTCACAACCAAGCGGTCAGACATCCGTGCTCAGTGCTCAGTCAACAGCAGACGAGATTGATCGGTTGATTGAAGCCGAACTGGTCAAACAGGGCGTCCAGCCAGCTCCTCGTGCAGATGCTCAAATCCTGCTTCGCCGCCTGAGCTACATCCTCACCGGATTGCCTCCTTTAGAAACACTGAGCACTTCACCTGAAAACTACGCCAGCAATATCGACCGCCTGCTTTCCAGCAGTTCTTACGGTGAGCGCTGGGCACGTCACTTCATGGACTGGGTCCGCTATGCTGAGTCATACGGCTCCGAGGGAGACCCCGCCATTCCATATGCCTGGCGCTATCGCGACTACCTCATTCGCGCCTTTAATGATGACATCGCTTGGCCGCAGCTCGTCAAAGAAGCCATCGCCGGTGACCTATTGCCCAACCCGCGAATCAAAAACGGCCTCAATGAAAGTGCCATCGGCATCGCGCAGCTCCGCATGGTGCTGCACGGCTTCTCGCCGGTCGATTCACTCGATGAGATGGTCACCTTCACGGACAATCAGATCGATACCGTCACAAAAGCTTTCCAAGCCCTCACCGTCAGTTGCGCCCGCTGCCACAATCACAAGTTTGATGCCATCTCGCAGGCCGACTTCTACGCCCTCTACGGCATCTTTACCAGCACGCATCCCGCCGTCATTGATGCCAACGCCCCCGGCACGGGCGCGGCCATCCGAGCCGAGCTTCAAAAGATCAAAGCCGAGATCAAAGATGCCCTCATCACACACTGGCTCCACGATCACCCTGCCGATAGCCAGCCTGACGAGCCCCGAGCCATGAGTGCTGAGCACTTTGCTTTTCACGGACTTCCTCGCACACCATCCGGCGAGTTCACCGTCCACGGAGGCAATGTCCGCATTCACCCCAGCGGCTACATTTCAAATGTGTTGAGTCAAAAGAACCGTGCCGTCATTTTCACGGATCGTTTTAAGAATCCTGGTGGCACCCTCTGGTTTCGTGTCGCTGGTAACGGTGGTGTAAAGGCCAAGTACGTCGTCCATAACTACCCGCGCACCGGCACCATTCACAAGGCCCTCGAACTCAAAGACGAAAAAGATGAGAAGCAGGGATGGCGCAGCCTCGACCTCGACTTCTGGAAAGGCGACGAGATCTTCCTCCAAATCGCCACCGCTGCAGACATGCCTGCTGAACACAAGGCGGACGCACTCTCCTGGTTTGCCCTGTCTGATGCCATCATCACCCAGGACAAAGCGCCCCCGGCCACCCCCGAAGCGTCCAAAGACTCTCCAAAGACTCTCATCCTCGCATGGAAGAACAACAAACTCACGGATGCCCAGGCTGAGGCTCTTGATGATCTCATCCAGTCCAAAAAACTTTCCCTTCAGTCCATCGCCAAGTTACTGGAGCGATACAAAGACCTTGAAGCGAAACTTCCCATGCCCACCCGTGTTCCGGGTATTATTGAAGCCGATGCCAAAGACGCTGCTCTTTTCGTCCGCGGCGATCACAAGCAGCCCGCCGAGATGGTGCCCCGCCGCTTTCTAGATGCACTTGATCCCACGCCTTTCGACACCAAGCAAAGCGGTCGCCTCGAGCTTGCCGAACACCTGGCGGACATGAAAAACAACCCGCTCACCGCCCGCGTCATGGTGAACCGTGTTTGGCATCACGTCTTTGGCCGTGGCATTGTAGCCAGTACGGACAACTTCGGCAAACTTGGTGAACTTCCCACGCATCCCGCTTTGCTGGATTTCCTCGCGCAGCGCTTCATCGACAGCGGGGGCGGCATCAAGAGCCTGCTGCGTGATATTCTCCTTTCGAAGACTTTCCAGCGTGCGGCTGGCAGCAGTGCCAGAGATCCGGAAAACAAGCTGTTGAGTCACTGGCGCATCCGCAGACTCGAAGCGGAGGCCATTCGTGATTCCATCGTCATGCTCTCCGGTAAGATGGATCGAACCCTCTATGGAGAATCCGCCGATCATGGTGATCCACGCCGAAGCATTTACATCAAGGTCATTCGCAACTCCCTGAATCCATTCCTCACCACCTTCGACGCGCCAGTGCCATTCATCACGCGTGGCAATCGTGACACCACGAACGTTCCTGCTCAATCACTCACGCTGCTCAATGATCTACGCGTTATCGACTGGTCCCGCGGCTGGGCTCTGCGCATGATCAACGATATCAAGGACAGCACTGACGAATTGCGCATTCGTCAGATGTTCCATGATGCTTACTCCCGTGACGCCACTGATGAGGAGGTGAAGCAAAGCCTCGCCTATCTGGCATCCCTTGAAGCTGAAAGTGCAGAGGAAGCTCAAAAGATCGCCCAACAGGAAAATCGACTCGCCTCGCTGGATCGCCAAATCGCCGCTCTTTTGGCCCCAACTCGTGAAAAGCTTCTCCAATCTGCCCACCCTCTGCCGCTGGCCTCCTCTGTGCCATCGCCCTTCTCTGAATGGACGTTCGACCAAGGCCTCGGCGACGCCTGCGGAAAACTCCCGCTAACGCTCCACGGCACCGCACGCCTCGATGATGGAGCTCTGGTCGTCGATGGTAACTCCATGGCTGAGAGTGCCCCACTGCCAAAAAATCTCAGTGCCAAGACCCTCGAAGCCTGGGTCATGCTGGACAATCTCACGCAGCGAGGTGGTGGCGTGATCACCGTGCAAGAGCTCGATGGCGGCGTCTTTGATTCTCTCGTCTTTGCTGAGAAAACACCCGCTCATTGGGTGGCTGGCAGTGATCACTTTAACCGCAGCGAGCTGTTTGAAGGCCCCGCCGAGACCGAGGGCGCCACACGTCCCGTGCATGTCGCCATCGTTTATCAGGCCGATGGCACCATCACGGGCTACCGTGATGGCAAACCCTACGGTCGCAGTTACCGCAAAGCCCCCGGCTACCTCTTTGAGTCCGGCAAAAGTCAGATCCTGCTTGGCAGCCGCCATGGGAAGCCCACTGGCAATAAAGGTCTCAGCGGTCGCATCTATCGCGCCCGTTTTTATGATCGCGCCCTTACTGCTGGTGAAGTGGCACAAACTGCCCGTCTTGAGGCTGGCACGATCAGCGAGTCCGACATTCTCGCCGCGCTCTCAAACGACCAGCGCACCGACCTGAAAGGCCTTCGCATACAACGCGATAATTTATCTCAAGAGCTCGAATCTGCGCGGAGGGATACCAAGTCAGACGATCCGAAACTTCAAGCTTGGACCAGCCTTGCGCAGAGCCTCATCAATATGAAGGAGTTCATTTACCTGCGGTGAACACCATTGATGGGGTTTGTTTCGGCGTTTAGCGCTTCATCAGGTGGCTGTCAGTTCACTGAACGGGCTGTTCTCTGTGGGAGTTTTCTTTAAAAAGCAGGGCGAAGACGATCACCAGCACGGCACCCATGGCGGCAGGGATGAGCCAGATGGGCTGCCAGTCGTGCGTGGTACCGTGGGTGTATTTTTGGGCGACGATGCCGGAGAGCCAGGAACCGACGAACATGCCAGCACCGAGGGTGACGATGGCGTGCAGTCCCTGCGCGGCGGCGCGGATGTCTTCGCCAGCGCGCTTGTCCACATACATGCGGCCCATGACGAAGATGAAGTCATAGCACATGCCATGCAGGAGGATGCCGGTGTAGAGCATCCAGAGCGCGGTGGGCTGCTGATGGAAGAGCGCGAACAAACCGAACCGAATGGCCCAGGCGGCCATGCCGATGATGAGGATGCCTTTGGCCTTCAGTCGTGGCAGCAGGAAGGGCAGCATGAGCAGGAAGACGACATCGGACACCTGACCGAGCGTCATCTTCGCGGTGGGATCGGAGACGTTCATTTCAGTCATGAACTGGTTCGTCCAGGTGAAGTAGAAACTCAGTGGGATGCAGATGAGGAAGGAGCAGATCATGAAGGTGGCGAAGGAGCGGTTGCTGAACAGTTTGATCGCGTCGAACCCGAGCAGCGCACCCACGGAGACAGGCGTGTTGGCTCCCCGTGGTGGTGTGTGTGGCAGCGTGAGTGAGTAGATGCCCATGACGAGTGCCGCGCCTGACGCGAGCTGGAACATGCCCGCGTTGTCAGCGAACTTGAGCCAGTTCACCGTTAGCCCGGCGACGATCCAGCCGACGCTGGCCATCCACATGACGAAGGGGAAGTCCTTGGCCGGGTTCTTCGAGTGGTGAAGCGTCAGTGCATTCGTGAGGCCATGCCCGGCCATGTAGGTGATGGTGTAGGCGATGAGCACGGGATAGAAGCTGCCGAAGTCCTTCAACGTGGACACCCAGTAAAGCAGCGCAGCACCGACGAGATGCAACACGCCAAGGATGCGCTGCGTGGCGAAGAAGCGGTCCGCCACGATGCCTACGATGAAGGGCGAAACTAGCGCTCCAATCGCCGTGGTGCCATACGCGAGGCCGATCTCGCTGCCCTCAAAGCCGAGCTTTGAGAGGTAGGTGCTCATCGCCGAATACCAAGCCCCCCAGATGAAGTAATGGAGAAAGACCATGAGCCAGAGACGGGCGAGCAGGAGAGGATGCATGTGTGGGAGCGCCGGTGGCGTGATGACCTTACGGGTGTGCACGGAGCGATCTTCCGCAGCTACTGGAAAGTCGAGAAGCTGCGCCCCCGTTGGTTCAGGATATAGTTGTCCATCATCGATGGATATTCCGATCTGCGGATGAAGCGGTGAACGGAATCAAAGCGCTCTGGCAATGGCTCGAGCTAGCTGCTCCAGAGCCTCATTCATGGCAGTGATGCGACCGGTCATGGGGGCTTTCGTCGGCGGGATGGGAACCACTGTGCTGAAGCTCTGGGGTTTCACCTCGCCACCGTTGACGGGCTGGGCTTTCCAGGTGCAGCGGAGGATGAGATTGCCTGTGGCATCGGGATCGAACTGCGCGATGCGCAGTTCCACGAGGTGGGTGTAATCCAGGGCGATGAAGTCATCGACGGGCAGGATCGCCTTGGAGTTTTTGAGGCGGCGGAGATTCGTGGCGACGACACGTGCGATGCCGGTATCGAGTGACTCAGACCAGAGATGCGAGTCATGCATTTGCAGTTCACCGCCGCTATCACGCGTCACGAGTTCCTCACGATCCAGATAGGCAGGAAGGGAAGCGCGTGCGATGGCTACGCTTGGCCTCGATGCCGTGGAACTGCGATCAGAAACCAGAGGCTCCAAACGATGCCGCGTGGAGGTGTCACGCACGGGCATGAGCAGGCTGCATGAGGTCAGCAGCAGAGGAAAAAACAGGAGGAAATGCTTCATGGCTTTTGCTCTTTGCCTTTGAGGATGGCGTTGGGGTTCCGCTTCAGATCGTCTGCCAGCTCTTTGATGGCTCGTGCAGCCCGCTCGGTCTCCTGAAGTACAGACTGGATGCGCAGGATCAGCGGGCCGCGTGGATTGGTGATCTTGGCAAGGTCGTTGGAGGCGGTCTCGATGCCGTTCAGGCTGGCGCTGGCCTTGACGGCCACCTTGTCAAAATCTGCCATGATCGGCTCGATGCCTTTGTCCGTCTTGGCGATCAGGGCTTTCAGATCGATCAGTGCTTCGTCCAGCGTGGTGAAGGCATGGCTGATCTTGTCGTTGCTCGTGATGGCGCGCACGTCCTTGGTGATCTCGACGATGTTGTCATTGATCGCCTTCATGTTCAGTTCCTTGAGCTGTCCTTCGGCATTGACCAGGACGGTGCGCAGATCTTTGATAACTCCGGCTAGATCGAGGGCGTTGATCTTCTTCAGGCCATCGGCCACACCGGCGATGAGTTCATCGATCTCGGTGGGAATGGTGGGCACGGTGGGGTGGTCTGCCTTTCCGGGGCCTTCATAGATGAAGCCTTCCACGTTGGGCACGATGTCGAACTCGATGTACAGCATTCCGGTCAGCAGACTTTGCTGCTTCATGCCCGCCCGCAGACCTTCCTTCACGGCCTTGGTGACTCCAGCCTCGCTGGAGAAGTCGATGGCACTGCCGGTGGTGGCACCGACCGCCTGGAGTTCCGTCTCCGCCAGTTCCACGACGACGGGGATGATCTTGCGGTTCTTCTCCCGATCCACCAGCACGCTGATGGAGGCCACGCGGCCGATGCGCACGCCGCCGAAGCGCACGTCGGAACCGACGAGCAGTCCGATGGCGCTCTTTTCGAAGTGCAGCAGGATGCGGTGGGATTTCTCAAAGTACTTTCCTGCGCCGAACAGCACGATGGCGACTGAGGCGAGCAGGATGCCCAGGAGGGTGAAGGCTCCGATGAGAGTTGGGTTGGCTTTTTTGCTCATGCTTGGACGGGTTTGGCGGTGTCTTCTCCACGACTTAGGAAGCGACGCACTGTAGGACTCTCGGAGTGGTCACGGAGTTCAGATGGATTTCCGGTGGCACCCATCGTGCGGGTTTCGGTATCGAGAAACACGGAGTTGTTGGCGATGCTGAAGATGCTGGCGAGTTCGTGCGTCACGATGACGACTGTGGAGCCCAGGCTGTCGCGCAGACGCAGGATGAGATCATCGAGTCGGCGTGAGCTCAGCGGATCGAGACCGGCACCCGGTTCATCGAGAAAAAGGATATCCGGGTCCAGCGCCATGGCCCGGGCGATGCCAGCGCGCTTGTTCATTCCGCCGCTGAGCTGGCTGGGGTAGAAGTCCTCGTAACCTGACAAGCCCACCAGTGAGAGCTTGTAAGACACGAGATCGCGGACCTCCTTGGCAGGCAGATTGGTGAATTCCTCCAGTGGCAGCGCCACATTTTCCGCGAGCGTGAGAGATGACCAGAGTGCGCCGGACTGATACATCACTCCGAAGCGGCGGATGAAGCGCCCCCGCTCTTCGGAATCGGCCGTGGTGAAATTCTCGCCATCGTAGAAGACGTTCCCCTTCGCCGGTTCACGCAGGCCGATGAGATGGCGCAGGAGCGTGCTCTTCCCACAACCGCTGCCGCCCATGATGATGAAAATATCCTTCGCCTGGATGTCGAAGCTCAGCTTGTCCATCACCACATAGGAGCCATAGGCCATGCGCAGATCTCGCACGGAGATCTTGGCGGCGGGTGGATCGGGCAGTGCTGTCATCACAGGTCAGATGTCGAGGATGGTGAAGATGGCGGCGAACAAAGAGTCGATCACGACCAGCGCGGTGATGGAGGCCACCACGGCACGGGTCGTGGCCTCGCCCACGGCGGCGGAGGAATTGCCCGCCTGCATACCCTGCTGGCAGCCGGTGATGGCGATGGCCGCCGCGAAGAAGAAGCTTTTGAAAACGCCGAGCGAGGCCGTGGTCAGGTCGATGGCGAGCAGCGTCTCATTCCAATACAGCACCGGCGGGATGCCCACGGAGATGCCCACCACCATGCCACCGGCGATGCCGATGATGTTCGAGTAGATCGTCAGCAGCGGCAGCATCAGCATCAGCGCCAGCAGTCGCGGCAGCACCAGGAAATCAAAGGGGTTCAGGCCAAAGGTGCGCAGCGCGTCGATCTCCTCATTCGCCTTCATGCTGCCGATATGCGCGGCAAAGGCGGCCCCCGTGCGACCGCTCATGATGATGCCAGTCATCACCACCCCCATTTCACGTACCATCGCGATGCCCACGAGGTCGGCCACGAAGATGTTCGCGCCGAAGTTTGTGAGCTGCACATTCCCCACGAAGGCCAGGATCAGCCCAATGAGGAAGCTGATGAGCGAGAC
>CAYMHJ010000182.1:0-12760 GCA_964390165.1 uncultured Prosthecobacter sp.
ATGCCATGCGCATCTGGATCGACCCCGACAAGGCCGCCGCACGCGGATTGACCGCGAGCGACATCGTGAATGCCATTCGCGAGCAAATCATCCAGGTCGCCGCCGGTGCCATCGGCCAGCAGCCAGTCAAAGGAGCGCCCTTTGAACTCACCGTGAATGCGAAAGGCCGACTCATCACCGAGGAGGAGTTTGAGCAGATCATCGTCAAAACTGGCCCGCATGGTGAAAAGCTGCGTCTGCGAGATGTCGCTCGCGCCGAAATGGGCAGCGGCGAGTATGCGCTGCGCAGCCTGCTGAATAACAAAAAAGCCGTCGGAATGGGCGTCTTCCAGCTTCCAGGCTCGAATGCACTCGCTGTCTCGCAGGCCGTGCGGGCACGCATGGCCGAGTTGAAGCAAAAAATGCCCGAAGGAGTCGATTATGCCATCGCTTACGATCCCACGGTCTTCGTCGATAAATCCATCGATGCCGTCATTCACACGCTCATCGAGGCGATTCTGCTCGTGGTGCTCGTGGTGGTCATTTTCCTGCAAACCTGGCGTGCGTCCATCATTCCGCTCGCTGCAGTTCCCGTATCGCTGGTCGGCACTTTTGCCGTGATGCATGCGCTGGGCTTCTCGATCAACAATCTGAGCCTTTTCGGCCTCGTTCTAGCCATCGGCATCGTCGTGGATGACGCCATCGTCGTTGTCGAAAACGTCGAGCGAAACATCCGCAATGGCTTGAAGCCCGTCGAGGCGACTCGACAAGCCATGAAGGAGGTCACAGGGCCCATCATCGCCACGGCGCTCGTACTTTGTGCGGTTTTCATCCCCACCGCCTTCATTAGCGGCCTCAGCGGGCAGTTCTATAAACAGTTCGCCGTCACCATCGCCATCTCGACGGTCATCTCGGCAATCAATTCGCTCACGCTTTCCCCCGCTCTGTCCGCCTTGCTTCTCAAAGGCCATCACGACAAGAAAGACATTCTCACGAAGCTCATCGACCTGCTGCTCGGTTGGTTCTTCCGGCCTTTCAACCGCTTCTTCGAGTGGTCATCGAACCTCTACGTCGGCATCGTGAAGCGCGCGATCCGCTTCAGTATCATCGCTCTCCTGATCTATGGTGGACTCGTGTGGGCCACGATGAAGGGTTTCCATATTGTGCCGGAAGGTTTCGTGCCCGCGCAGGACAAAGCCTACCTCATCGGCTTTGCCCAGCTTCCCGAAGGCTCCTCGCTGGATCGCACGGACGCCGTGATGCGCCGCATGTCCGAGATTGCGATGAAACAGCCCGGTGTGAAGGACGCCATCGCGTTCCCAGGCCTCTCCATCCACGGATTCAGTGCCAGCCCGAACAGCGGCATCGTTTTCGTTGGCCTCAAAGACTTCGAAGAACGCAAGACGCCCGATCTCAACAGCGCGGCTATCGCTGGCGCACTCAACGGGCAGTTCATGGGTATTCAGGATGCCTTCGTGCTCGTGCTGCCACCGCCTCCCGTGAATGGCATTGGCACCGCAGGGGGCTTCAAGATGATGATCGAAGACCGTGGCGATCGCGGCTACGAGGAGCTTTACAAGACCACGCAGGGCCTGATTGGCGCGGCGATGGGTTCAGGCAAATTTGGGCTCACCTACACCGGCTACACCGTGAACGTTCCGCAGCTTGAAGCCGACGTGGATCGCGAAAAAGCGAAGTCCCAAGGCGTGCCGCTCGCGAACCTTTACGAGACGCTGCAAATCAACCTCGGCAGCCTTTATGTGAACGACTTCAACCGCTTCGGCCGCACCTATCAAGTCGTCGCCCAGGCCGAGCAGCAGTTCCGCGATGAAGTGGGCGACATCTCACGTCTCAAAACACGCAACACATCCGGCGAGATGGTGCCCATCGGCTCGCTGGTGAAAGTGAACGAGAGCTTCGGCCCCGACCGCGTCTTCCATTACAACGGCTACCTCGCCGCCGACATCAGCGGCTCGCCGCTGCCGCCGCTCAGCTCCGGCCAGGGCGAAGACTTGATCGCTGGCATCGTCAAAGGGGCGCTGCCCGGTGGATTCGAGTTCGAGTGGACCGATCTCACGTTCCAAAAGATCATCGCGGGCAACACCGCCATCTACATCTACCCGCTTTGCATCTTGCTTGTCTTCATGGTACTCGCTGCGCAATACGAGAGCCTGCGTCTGCCGCTCGCCATCATTCTCATCGTTCCGTTGTGCCTGCTCTTCGCCCTCATCGGCGTGCATTACACCGGCGGTGATAACAACATCTTCACCCAGATTGGTTTCATCGTGCTGATCGGCCTAGCCTGCAAAAACGCCATCCTCATTGTCGAGTTCGCCAAAGAGAACTACGACCACGGCAAAACCCCGCTCGAATCCGCCCTCGATGCCTGCCGCCTGCGTCTGCGTCCCATTTTGATGACCTCCATCGCCTTCATCGCCGGTGTGTATCCCCTCGTCGTCTCCACCGGAGCCGGTGCCGAAATGCGCCGCGCCATGGGCACCGCCGTCTTCAGCGGCATGATCGGCGTCACCTTCCTCGGCTTGTTTCTGACTCCCGTGTTTTATGTGCTAGTCATGATCGGCCACAAACGGAAGAAGGACGCGACCCTTGCTGCTGCTGAGTCTCCTGTCGCTGCCCTTGCCAACTCTCATTAATCAACGCCATGCGCTTTCTTTTCCTCTTCCTCGCCTCCAGCGCCATCGCCCAAGTTGGGCCGAACTATGAGCGTCCTGACACGGTCTCTCCGCCGAAGTTCAAAGGCGTCACCTGGCGTGCAGCAAATCCATCCTCGCATCTGCCGAAGGGCGAGTGGTGGAAGGTTTTCCGTGACTCGAAGCTCAACGAACTCGAAGCCAAGGCCACCGCGAACAATCAACAGCTCAAAGTCGCCATCGCTCGCTTCGATCAGGCTCGTGCCACAGCCCGCATCACTCGGGGTGATCTCTTCCCCACTCTCAGCGCTCCCTTGAGCGGCGAGCGTCAGCGCACCTCCGGGAACATGCCCTCCGCCTTCCCGCTCAATGGCCTGCGCTATGACGGGCCCGCCTACAATGCCCTCCTCGACTTCTCCTGGGAGATCGACCTCTGGGGCAAGATCCGTCGTGGCGTCGAAGCTGACAAAGCCACCGCTGCGGCCGCTGCGGATGCTGTTCACAATGTGCTGCTCGGCATCCAGGCCGAAGTCGCCTCCACCTACTTCCAACTTCGTTCGCTTGATGCCGAGATGCGTGTCGTTCGCGAGGCCATAAGCTGGCGTGGTGAAGCTCTCAAGATCGCCAAAGCGCGTGTGCTCGCCGGTGCAGGCAGCGAGCTCGAAGAAGCTCAGTCCGAAACCGAAGTCGCCAGTGCAGAAGCCGAGATCTCTGCTCTTCAGGCACGCAGAGATCAGCTCGAAAACACCCTTGCCATCCTCATCGGAGCAAACGCCGCCAGCTTTCATCTCGCCGTGAATGCCAGCGAACTCCGCAGCCCACCGAACCTGCCCGCCGGAGTCCCCACTGACCTCCTTGAACGTCGCCCCGACCTCTCTCAAGCCGAGCGTCAACTCGCCGCCGCCACCGCAAAGATCGGCGTCGCTAAAGCCATGTTCTTCCCCAGCCTGAAGCTCGCCGGCAACGGCGGCTTCCAGAGTGGTGACATCGACATCCTCTTCGAGCCGACTTCATTGCTTTGGAGCTACGGTCCGAAGATCAGCATCCCGCTTTTCTCGGGCAACAAAAACCGTTTCAACCTCTCCCGCTCCAAATCCATCCACGACGAAGCCCTTGCAGGTTATCGCCAAGCCTTCCTCGCCGCTGTGGCTGATGTCGAAACCAGCCTCTCGCAGATCCGCAACTACGCCACGCAGTCCAGCGCCCAGCAGCGCGCCCGCAGCAGCGCCGAGCGAGCCTCCCAGCTTGCCAAAACCCGTTACGAAGCCGGCACCAGCCCCTACCTCGACGTCATCGAAGCCAACCGCACCGTGCTCACCATCCAGCGCGGCACCATCCAGACCGCCGGTCAGCGCCTCGCCGCCACCGTCAGCCTCGTCAAAGCCATCGGCGGAGGCTGGGAGCAAAGCCAGCCCGTCATCATGCCCGAGGTCACTCCCGATCCAGCCGCCCGCTCAGAACCCGAAATGCCTAGCTTCCTCACGAAGATGAAAGGCGTCTTCAAAAGCAAGGCATCCGGCTCAAACTGAAAATCACTGCTTTTACTTTTACCCGCAGGCCGGTGCAGGCCATCCGTCCGTTCGGCGCGATGTCCATTGGAAAACAGGACGTCTCAGAGTCAGACGTTCAACAGCAATTCGTGATTCTGGCAACAGGCCTGATTTGCAGGATTGACTTTGAGGGAAAAAATTGAGTAGGCTTGAGAAAATTCGCAGCGGTTCCCCACCAAAATCCGCCTCAGCGATGACATTATTCAGCCATGTCCTCACGCCATCACTCCTTCCTCGTGTTAGCCACAGTGCTCCTGTTTACAGCTCTCGCTCCGCGTGCCCATGCCATTGTGGACGATTATTCCAGCGGTCCAGGACTCGGTGCCGCAGACGGTCTCGACGACCTCTGGCAGGCCATTTATAATGGTTGGGGCCTCGTGCCTGGAGGTGATGAAGATTTCGATGGCTGCTCAAACCTGGTCGAATGCATCACGGGCAGCAATCCATGGCTTGCCAATGACTGCCTCAAGGTCGGCAACATGGTCATTGGCGGCGCGAACATCATCATGAATTTTGATGCCAAAAAAGGCAAGGAATACCAGGTCTGGGAATCCAGCAGCCCAGGCGGACCCGCCCCAGGAGAGCCCGGCAGTCAGTGGGTGGAAAAATCCGGAATTAGCAAAGTCGCTGGAGCTGATGGGATGGACAATCTTGTATTTCCCAAACCTGCAGCCACCGACAGCAAGTTTTACCGAATCGAGTCCAAAGATCACGATGCAGATGGCGATGGCGTTTCTGACTGGGCTGAGGCCAAACTCGGCACCGATGTCGGCCCGAATGCCTCCGGTGGAGCCGCGAGCGATCTCGAAACCATGAAGTCACTCCTCAGCCTCACCGCCACCCCTGGCGTCGGTGAAGCGTATGAAAAAGAAGGCACTCACGCCACCATTCAGCTCCGCCGCACCTATGGCACCATGCCGCTCACGCTCGATCTCACCGGCCTGCCAGGGACCACAAATCACACCAAAAGCAATGCCAGCGCAGGAGACTACATTTTCAAAAATCTCGCAGGCACCCCGACAAACACCGTCACCCTCCCCGAAAACGAGGGTGTCACTACCCCCTATGCTGTCGCGCGGGTCGCCGCCGTTCCAGATGCGGCGGAAGAAGTGCCTGAAATGCTTAAAGTCAGCATTGCCCTCCCAGGTGCGCCGGAAGGCGTCGCCGGACCTGCTGCGGTCGTCACATTGAAAGACGCCGACCCGAACATTCCGGCCAACCGCAAGCTCTACGTCGCCTTCCTCGGGCGTGAGGAAAGTGTCGTCTCCACCGCTTCTGGTTATGCCACGGCGCTCGTCAACGGCGACAACAACAGCGCCTCCATCTCCATCGTCTTCAACAATCTTTCTTCCGAACAAAACACCGCCTACATCCGCGTCGGCAATGACCTCGAAGTGCTGCCATTGCCGCTTGGACAGGTCAACGGCGCTAGCTGGAATATCCGCGCCGCTCAGACCGAATTCACCGATCAGGCCATGCTTGATGCCCTCCAGGAAGGCCGGCTTTACGTCTCCATAACCACGGCAAACAACCCCACCAAGGAAATCTGGGGATACTTCAACAAAGCCACCGGCTCCGAAACCTTCGACGACACCCGCACCGATCTCGAAGCTCCTGAGATCGGGAGTGCAAGCTGGGTAGCGCCGGCAGGAGATGCACTTGAACGTGAAATCTGGCGTTTCATGTCCCAAGCCACCTTCGGCGGCACCACCGCGCTCTACTCAGAAATTCGCACCATGTGCGATGCCGCCATCGCGGGTGGAGGCAGCTACATCGACGGGCTCTCCGCCTGGCTCGACAAGCAGATCGACCCAGCACAGACACCCACCATCAGCCTGCAGAAGCTCGTCATGGCGGCGGACATGGAGGAATTCCTCCTCCGAGGAAACAAACCCATCACATTCAGCAACAACCCACTCTTCAACGGAGCCTCCTATGGGGTGAGTTACGTCAACGGCATGCCCGTGGCAAACACCTCCGTTAACAATAATCCCAACAATCAGGCATACCCAAGGTATCAAAACAACCGGCGAGAATGGTGGACGCTCGTCACCCAGGCACCTGACCAAGTGCGGCAGCGCGTCGCCCATGCCCTGCATCAGATCTGTGTCATCTCCGAGCGTGATGGCACCGTGCTCACCTGGCACTACGGCGCTGCGAATTACTGGGACATGATGGCCGAGAATGCCTTTGGCAAATACCGCACCCTGCTGGAGAAAGTCTCCCTGAACCCCATGATGGGCGTCTATCTCACCAGCGTGGCCAATCGTGCATTGTATGAGTCCAGCCCAGGATCAGGTCTTTGGATCAGCCCGGATGAAAACTACGCTCGTGAGATAATGCAGCTCTTCTCCATCGGCCTCGTCCTCCGCCACCCTGACGGCTCGCTCCAGCTTAGCGGCGAGGGCCTGCCCATCCCCACTTACGACAACAACGACATCACCGAACTGGCCCGCGTATTCACCGGCTTTTCTTTCGGCGCACGTCATGGCAACGCCCGGGTACAGACCTATTCAGGAAACGGTGTCATGGGCACTTCTGACACCCGCGTCTCTCCGGCTATTTATCAGAATGGAACCACCAACAACATCTGGTTCGGGCGCGACAACGGGCACCAGTACTGGCAGGCATCCTGGATTCATCCGATGAAGGTCATGGGCCGCATCGGCACCACCGTTTATCACGACTTCGCCGCCAAAACTCTCCTCAATGGCAAGCATGGTGAGATGCCCATCGAGGCCAAAGCCGTGAACAATGCATCACCATACACACCCGCCTCTGACAGCACCACTCACGACTGGGCTTATGCCGATGTGAAGCTCGCGCACGACTGCCTCGCCGGAGATGCCGACGCCGCGACTTATGGCAACGGCACTGCCACCAGCCCAGGCCATACTAATACCCCGGTCAATGTTTGCCGATGGCTCATCCAGCGTCTCGTCACCTCGAACCCCAGCGCCGGTTACATCTACCGCGTCCAGAACGTCTATCGCCAGAACAACGGTCTGCTCGGCCCCGTCATCAAAGCCATCCTACTCGACTACGAGGCACGATCCCTCCAACTCGCCGACAACCTCATCTCGCATGGAAAGATCAAGGAACCCCTCGTCCACATGACCAGCCTGATGCGCCAGTTCCGCGCCTATTCAGGTGCCTCCGTGAATGTGCTTCGGGACATGAACCTGCCATTCTCCGACACCGATGCACCAATGACCTCCGGGTATGACCCCACCGAGGTGGCCAAGTTCAGCACACACAATCTCAGCCCTCCATCCAAACCCGCAGCCTGGCCCGCCGGCCCCTTCCGCTTCCGAATCGACAGCACGCGCAACACCCTCGGGCAGTCACCTCAGGATGCACCGACGGTCTTCAACTGGTTCTATCCTGATTTCCAACCAGCCGGACGCTTCGCGCAAAACGGACTCTATGCCCCGGAACTCCAGATTGCGACCGAGGCCGCTGAAGTCGCCAAGGTCAACTTCCTCTATGCCTACACTTGGATGACACTTGCCGGCATGAGCAACACTCCAGGAGTGGGCGTGGCTAACTTCATCTTCCAAAACGCCATGGCCACACCGGCAGCACGCTTCTCCACCAACGGCGGCAGCAGCTTCCTTGGCTGGCCGGCCGCAATCACCCTGACCGAGGCCAACTGGGACACCGGCATCAACGTGACGATGGTCCCGATCAACAACACGCAGTTCTCCGAGATGGCCAGCACGAACATCCGCTACGCGATCAGCGGAAATGCAGCCGGCTACACGAGCAGTGTCGCCACACTTCCCACCCCCGTCACTTTAAGCGATAATGAAGTTCTGGATGAAAACATCAATGTCCGTCACTCTGGGGGCAATGCCTGGGTTTCAGAAGGCGGATTTACTGATTCTGTGATGCTCAGCCTGAGCTTTCCGCCCATGGCTGGTGCCACTGTCACCGTTACTCCCACCGCAGTAAATGGGGAAGTTTCTTTCAGCCCCGGCGCCTTCATATTCGACAGTTCCAACTGGAATGTGGAACAGACACTGACGCTCACGGCGGTGAATGATTCCGAAATCGAGGATTCTGGCTCTGGCAATGATGTCATTAGTCTCGCCATCACAAGTAATGCCGCCAACTGGGCCGGCCTGCCAGCCGTCAGCATCCCCGTCCAAGTTAACGACAACGATGGCGGGCTCGGTGTGCTCATCACACAAAGTGGCGGCAGCACCGATGTCGCTGAGACTGGCAACACATCTGGCACGGGCACGGACAGCTATAGCATCGCCCTCACCAAGAAACCCACGGCCAATGTCACCATCACCATGACATCGAACGGACAGCTCGGCCTCACTAACACGACGGGCGGCTTTACCACTTCCTCGACCACACGAACTTTCACTCCAACGGACGGCCAGGCGGCCTCAAGCGGGACCAGCGGCTGGAATGTGCCCCAGACCATCGTTGTGCGAGGAAACAATGACACCACCTCGGAGTCCACTCCACATACTGGCACGGTCACTCACACGATCTCGGCTGCTGCAGGAGGATATCCGGCAGGTCTTCAAATCCAGCAGGTCGTGGCCCCCATCGTAGACAATGACACACCGGCCATTGTTGTCGCCCACACTGGCGGCTCCACACGCGTGGAGGAGGGAGGTGGCACGGACATCATCACCGTTCAGTTGCGCAACGGCACCGTGCCGAATCAAAATGTCACCGTCACTCTGGGCTCCGGTCAGGTCCGCTTCAGTCCCCCGGCTCTGACCTTTACTTCGGCAAACTACAACGTGCCCCAGCAAGTCACCGTCAGCGCACTGGATGACTCCATCGTGGAGGGCATGCACGAGACATTCATTTACTCCTACTCGACCAGTTCCGGCACGAACTACAATCAAAGCACTGGCGTGAACCTCCCCGTGACCATCTTTGACAATGATGATGCCCGGCTGCGCCTCATTGAAACTGCAGGCAGCACCATGGTCAACGAAGACGGCACCACGGACACCTATCAGATCGTGCTCAGCCGTGCGCCTGCGGCCGGCTCCACCACCACCGTTGCCATTACTGTCGGTTCGGGACTTACTATCAGTCCTGCTGGCCCCTTCACCTTCACAGATGCGAACTGGAACACCGCCCAAACCATCATGGTGGGTTCCACCAATGATGGCACGGCGGAATCGCGCACTACAGCCATCCTTACCCACAACATCAACAGTACGGACCCGCTCTACAACAAAGCCCACACTCCAGTTCTGGCAGTCACCATTGATGACAACGATCCCCCGTTGAACGTCACCTTCACCGGCTACTCCACCCAGGTTCGCGAAGGCGGAACCGCTGGCACTGGCGCCACACCGAACCTATCTGACACCTTCACTGTTTCTTTGGGGCGCACTCCAGCCTCTTCCACGTCCGTCGCCGTCAATCTCATCGCCAGCAGCCAGTTCACCGTCAGCCCGGCCAGCCTCACCTTCACCAACACCAGCACCACCCAGACCGTCACGGTCACGGCCGTGGATGACAGCCTGCCAGAACCCACCATCCATGCTAGTCCGCTGAACTTCGCCATCGTCAGCAACGACACTTACTTCAACGGTGCTTCCCAGCCGCCCGTCATGGTCTATGTCACAGACAACGACAGCCCCGGTGTCAGCATCGTGCAGAGCAGTGACCTCACACAGACAACGGAGGGAGCAACGACCCAGGACACTTACTCCGTCGCTCTCACGCAGGCACCAACCGCCAACGTCAGCATTCTCGTCAATGGCGGCAGCCAGACCCTTGTGAGCGGCACCAGCAGCACTCCATCCACCTCTACCGCCACCCTTACTTTCACTCCCTCAAACTGGAGCACAGCCCAATCTGTACGAGTACTGGCTTTCAATGACACCCTGCCGGAATCTTCGCGACATCTGGCCGAAATCACTCACACCATCACCACTACGCCCGGCACCAGTTACGAAGGAGTCTCGGTTGCCAGTGTGACGAACGTCATCACCGACAACGATCTCACCGTAGCGGCAAACAAAGTTCGTGTCGCTGATACCAGCAGCAGCGCCGTCACCGAACATGGCAATCCGGCCACAGACACCTTCACCGTCGTCCTTGGCGTCGCACCCACTTCGCCCGTCACAGTCAGCTTCACTTCACCGGACAACCAGCTCTCCCTCACAGGCCTCAGCAGCGTCACCTTCACCCCCACGACGGGTCAGGCCGTCTTCAATGGAACCGGCGGCTGGAATGTCACTCAGACGCTCACCTTCCGCGCCAATGATGACAAGATCGTGGAGCCCTTCCTCCACTGGGGAACTTTCAGTGCCACAGTGGTCAGCGATGATCCGAACTTCAGCGGTATCACCATCCCGGTCGCTCTTACGAGCAGCCTCCGTGACAATGACGGCCCTTCCATCATCGTCACGCCCACAGAGGGCAGCACCCAGCTTACCGAAGTTGGAAGGACCGACACTTACAGCGTCGTCCTGAGCCAGCCACCCACCGCAGATGTGACCGTCACAGTCTCACCAGATGCCCAGCTCACCGCCAGCACCGCCAGCCTCACCTTCACTCCATCTGACTGGAGCGTCCCTCAAAGCGTTATTCTCACCGCCGTCAACGACACGGCTGTGGAGGCGGCATCACATCCGGGCATCGTCTCTCACAGCGCCAGCAGCAGCGATCCCATGTTCCACGGCATCAGCATCCCAGCCATCATTAGCGCCATCTTTGACAATGACAGCCCCGGACTCACCATCACCGAGACAGGCGGCAGCACCGTGATCACCGAAGGAAATAACACGGGAGACACCATCAACGTTCGGCTCAACACCAAACCCGCTCCTGGAGAAGTCGTCACCATCACTCTCCATCCGCCCACATTCCTCGTGCCCGTGCCTCAGCATGGCAAAACAGCAGGCTACTTTAACAACGACCTCGGCGGCAGCAGCGAGCGAGATAACATCGTTTTCGACTACACGGAAAACATCCTTCTCTACCGCAACACCTTTTACGGACACCTGACCAGCGTTTATGGCGGCACGATCCCTGCCACGCCCACCAGCGTGAACATTCAAAATGCACACTGGGCCGCCACCAAAGCCATCGTGGATAAACTCGACCTATGGTTCTCCTCTGGCAGCATGAAAGTGCGCTGGCCGACCCTCATCGAGCCAAATCAGCCCGCCCCGGTTCCTCTCCCAGGTTTTAATCCACGTCAGGCCATCATGGACGCCATCTACCGGCATAACGGTGGCTCAGGCAGCCCCTCCACCACACGTTACTCAGCAGCCAGCACCTTCAATCCCCAGAACCCGCGGAACGGCTCCAACACCCTCGATAACGAAATCTGCGACCGCGTCCGCTGGGCATCCTACCTCTGCACTGTCGGAGCCAACGCCTTCTCCTCCCATTAACCCTCACTGCGTTTGATCAACCTGCCTTCAACCTCGCCATGAACATCTTTTTGAGAAAATCCGAAGACCGCAGCAAGCCCAATCGCCGGGACTTCCTCCTTCAGTCTGGTTGCGCCGGACTCGGCATCACCAGCCTCGTCAACACCCTGGCTCAGCTCAAGCTTGCCGGTGCTGCCGCAGCCCAGGGGGCTGGCGAGGATTATAAAGCCGTCGTCTGTCTCTTTCTCAACGGTGGCAACGATTCTAACAACCTCCTCATACCCGCCGCAGGCAGCACCGCCCGCACCGACTACCAGACTGGACGTGGAGTCCTCTCAATCGCTGATACGAGGTTCGACTACACGCCGGGCACAAACAACGGCTACCTCAACGAAGGCAGCGGCACCATCACGCTCGATCCTGTCAGTTCGCGAATCACTCCCACGAACGCCACCGTCGGAGGGGTTAGCCAGTTCGATCCCCTTACCCGCCCCGGCTACACGAATGGAACCATGGCCCTCCACCCCGGAGCCTACCCCATCGCCAACCTCTTTGAAAAAGGTGAGCTCAGCATCTTTGCCAACATCGGCACCCTCGTCGGCACCCAGCAGATCACTCGTGCCAACTTTAATACCCTTCCCGCCAGCACCAAGCCGCCGCAGCTCTTCTCCCATAGCGATCAGCAGACCCAGTGGCAGTCTTCCCTGCCGGACAAACCATTCGCCAGCGGCTGGGGCGGACGCGTCGCCGACATCGTCTCTAGCATGAATAATGGAGATCTCGGCGTCTCAGTCTCCATTGCTGGAGCCAACAGCTTCCTCGTTGGCGGAATCGAGCAGCCCTACTTCATGAACAGCTCTGGGGCCGTCACTGCCCTCACCGGCTTCAGCGGCGGCTCTCCCAGCACCACCTATGGAGGAGCCTTGCGCAGCTCTGCCCTGCGTCCAGACTTCATCAATCTCAGCAGCCCTGGAGCAAGCAAATACAGTCCCGCTGCAGCACTCATCGACGGACTCGATCCACTCGCCAACACTAATTATAGCAACAGTTCCGCGGGCTGGCGCCTCCGCGCCCTTGAGCAGATCATGGCCGCCAGTCACGAGAGCCTCTTTGACAACCAATACGCCGAGACTCCCAAGAGTGCCCGCAACACCGAGGGCCTCGTCGGCACCGCCCTCGCCCAGACTGCCGCCCCGAATCCCACGCTGGATGT
>CAYMHJ010000183.1:0-4329 GCA_964390165.1 uncultured Prosthecobacter sp.
CAACAGCCGCTGCCTCTTCAGCAACGCCAGCGATGGCACGCTGAAGCTCGTCGCCCGCGTGGGCACCAGCGTCGGCCTGGGCAGCAATCTCAAGACCATCGGCAACTTCTCCATCGGCGGAGATCTCGTCATCTTCCTCAGCACTCTGGTGGACAACAGCGTCGTGCTCTTCGGCTGGGACGCCAACACCGGTCTCCGCCCGCTCATGCGCAACGGCCAGAGCCTCAGTGCCAACGGCGTCATGAAGACAGTGAAAAGCTTCAACATCCTGGAGACGAGCAACGCCTCCTCCGGTCATGGCAAGGAGATCAGCGTGGCACCTACCGGCGAGTCACTTGTCACCCTGGGTGTCGTCTTCACTGACAACAGCTCCGGCGTCGTCCTCGGCAGCTTCGACGGCACCAGCGACACCGGCTTCGGCGCCACTTACGGAGCCAGCCAGCAGCTCGCCGACACCTACGCCGCTCCGGCTGTGATCCCGCTGGCAATGTGGAGCACTTTCCGCAGCCCCGGCTTCGACAACACAGGCAACTACTACGGCTTCATCAGCCAGATGGTCACCAACACACTGGCTGGGGTCACCAGCACGAATAATGTCGGCGTCTTCGTCGATACCGCCCCAGGTGTCCTCACCCTGCAACTCCGCGAAAATGACGCAGCCACTGGCACCGGCGGCCTTGTGTTCAGCGACTTCAGTGACCTCGTGCTCGGCGGCGGCGACTACGAATTCCTCGTCAAAGGCGAGGTCAGAGGCAGTGGAGTCGTCACCAACGTCAATGACAAAGGCCTCTGGGCACAACACGCCACGAACGGGCTCGTGCTCGTCGCCCGTGAAGGCAACGAAGCGCCCGGAGTGGCCGGCAGCACCTTCTTCAGACTGACTCAGATCGCCCTGCCAGGCACTGCTCAGCCATTGTTCCAGGCATCCATGACGACCGGAGTGGGCGGAGTGACGACAGCCAATGACACCGGTCTTTGGGTGATCAACGAAGGTGGCGAAGTGAAGCTCGCCGTGCGTGAGGGCGATGTGCTCGATGTGGCTGGCACCCCGCGCACCGTGACCGCGATCACCGCGCTGCTCAACGGCACGACCACCGGAGGAGCCCTCGGACGACGAGTGTTCCTGGCCGATGGCCAGCTCACCCTCCTGCTGACCTTCAGCGGCGGAGTGCAGGCGAATGCCAAGGTCGTTGTGCCTTAAATGTAACGGTGGTCGCGCCCGCAATGGCTCCTGAAAGAGTCATGGGCGGTCATTGACCGAAAGGCAATGTCACCACAAGTGTCGAGCCGATGCAGCAAGCCATTGATACACGCCAGCTCCGCGCCTTCGTCTCTCTCGCCCGCAGTGGGAGCTTTACGCAGGCGGGGCGTGAGCTGCATCTTACCCAGAGCGCCATCAGCCATGCCATCAAGGCGCTGGAGACGGATCTCGGCTGCCAGCTTTTTCATCGTCAGGGAAAGAGCGTTCACCTGACTCATGCAGGGCGTGAATTGCTGCCGAGTGCGGAAACAATCCTCCAGGTGATGACGCAGGCGCGCTCCACGCTGGGCACGCTGGACCAGACGCCGCGCGGCAGGCTGCGCATCGGCTGCACGACAGCGGCGGCGCAGTTCATCCTTCCGACCGTGTTCCGTGAGTTTAAGGAAAGCTTCCCGCTGTATGAGATCAAAGTCATCTGCGGTGAAACGCCGGACACCATTGAGAAGCTGATGAAGGGCGATGTGGATTTGGCGGTGAGCCTGCGGCCTAACGATGTCTCGCGTCTGGAGTGCCACAGCATTTTTGAAGATGAGCTGGAGTTCCTCGTTTCGCCTCTGCACCGCTGGGCCACGAGGGCGGCGAAGCTCAAGGATGTGGGCGAGGAGACGCTGATCGTGGCGAGCCGGAACAGCCTGAACTTTACGCTTATCCAGGAGTTCTTCATGAAGCAGGGGGTGCGCCTGGGGAACTTCATCGAGCTGGGCAGCTCGGAGGCGACAAAGGAACTCGCCAAGCTCGGCATTGGTGTGGCCATCGCCGCCAGATGGATCGCTCGGCAGGAGATTGATGCGGGGCAACTCGTGGCCGTCTCCATGCCAAAGGGCAAACTCAAGCGCCGCTGGGTGACATCGACGCTGAAGGGCCGTGTGCTGAATCTGCCGGAGCGGACCTTTGTCGGATTGTGCGAGGAGGTGGGTCGGCGAATGCTAACTCACTGACCGTCATTCGACGCGCATCTTCTGGAAGGGCACGCTTTCGCAGACCGCCAGAATCATGTCCTGGAGCCTGTAACCGCTGGCTTTGGTGCGTTTTACGATTTCGTTGACGGCAGGCTTGTCACTGTAGCCGAGGCCGCGCCCGAGGGCGTAGGTGAGCAGATTTTCGGCGAGGCTGCGGGTGAAGTCATCGGCCATGTCGCGGGCGAGGATGGTGCGGAGTTCGGAGAGGTCCTTGAACTGCTGGCCGCGCACGAGCGTTCCGGAAGCGTCGATAGGGTGCTTCTTTTCCTCGGTGCGGAAGCGGCCGATGGCATCGTAATTTTCAAAGGCGAATCCGATGGGGTCGAGGAAGGCGTGGCAACCGGCGCAGGAGGCATTGCTGCGGTGCTCGGCGAGTTGCTCACGGAGGGTGAGATTTGAGAAGCGGGCTTTCTTTTCATCCAGCGGAGGGACTCCGCCTGGGGCAGGTGGTGGTGGTGTTCCGAGAATGTTTTCCAGCAGGTACTTGCCGCGCTTCACAGGTGATGTGCGGGTCTGCTCTGAGGTGAGGGTGAGGATGCTGCCGTGAGTGAGGATACCGCCGCGTTGGGTGCCCTGAAGGGAGACTTTTTCAAACTTGTCACTATTTACCCCCTGGATGCTGTAAAAGTTCGCGAGCTTGCGATCCATGAAGCTATAGTCGGCATTCAGGAACTCGATGACGCTACGATTTTCCTTCAAGATGTGATCGAAGAATGCCTGGCTTTCCTTTTTCATCGCGAAGGCGATGCCGCCCTTCCACTCCGGGAAGCGCCGGGTGTCCGGGGAGACGATGTCCATATCCCGCAGTTGCAACCACTGGCCGGCGAAGTCTTCCGTGAGTGCATAGGCATGCCAGTCAGTGATCATGCGTTTGATCTCGGCGGGGAGGTTTTTGCGCAGCTCATTTTTTGCGGCGAGCTGGAGCAGTTTTTCATCCGGTGGCGATGACCAGAGGAAGTAGGAAAGACGGCTGGCGAGGCTGAATTCGTCAATGTCAGCGATGCCGTTACTCACGATTCCATCGGGCTGCGGGGAGATGCGGAAGAGGAAGGCCGGAGAGACGAGCATGCCCTCCAGGCTGTAGCGCAGGGCTCCGAGAGGGGGCTCACCCTCTTTCATGGCGAGTTCGGCAAAGGCCTGCCACTTCGCTTTTTCATCCTCACGGATGGGACGGCGGAAAAGGCGTGTGCCCATCTTCTCGATCAGGGCGGGCAGGTCGGCGGCCTGGATGCCGGTGCCTTTTCCGAGCGGGCCTTCCACCTTCACCTGATGCACCCAGAGATTGCGGTCCTGCTTTGTGGCGGGATCGTAGAAATCATTGGTGAACCAGACCTGGAGTTCATGATTGCCCGCAGGCAGGTCGGCCTCGACGTGGAACCACTGCGGGGCCTGGTTTTTCGCAGTGACGGAGAATGCGCCGATGGTTTTTCCGGCGATGCGAAGCTCGGTTTTTGCCGGTTCATCACTGGCCTGCTGGGCTCCGGCCTTGAGGGTGAATTTGTATCTGCCCGCCTCGGCGATCTCGACGCCGTGCTTGATGTAGCCGCTACTGGCGAGCGACATCGCCCCGGTGTCCCGGCTGGCATCGCCTTCACCTTTGTTAAAGTCTTCGCCGCTGAGCTGGAGTACGGGCAGGCCGATAGGTTTGTCGCCGATGAGCCAGCGGAGGAAGCGGCTGCCGCGCGGTGCCAGCAGGCCGAATGGGCCCTGGATGTCGATCTTGTCGAGTGCCACGTTTCGGTCACGCTTGGAGGCGTCTGGGTTCGTTGGATCACTGTGATCATTGAGGAAGGCCACGGAGATTCTGGATTCACCGGCATTGAATTGCACCGTTTTGGTGATGCGCTGCCAGGGGCCTTTGTCGTCCTTCCAGCGCGTCGTGACATCATAGGTTGAAATGTCCTTCTCATTCACCCGCAGGGCGATTTTTGCGGGTTCGTTTCCTGACTCGGTGGCTGCGACATGCAGGGTCAGGAGGTAGCTGCCGGTGCCCCCCCCTGAGGCGCCGACGGCCACGTAATAGGTTCCGGAGGTCTCTGCCTGCAGGCTGACCTGCGCGTGGTAGCCTGCGCCGCCGTCGGCGTCGCGGGAGCCGGGCCGCGCCACGCC
>CAYMHJ010000183.1:4339-12739 GCA_964390165.1 uncultured Prosthecobacter sp.
GCGGTGAATTTTCCAATCGCTTCGGCTTCGTTGTGAAACCAGCGGACACCATTGTTTTCCTCCGTCTTGCCCTTGCTGCTCCAGAGTTTTTTCGCCGTGAGTTCCACGTCGGCGTGGTCAGGCGTGGAGACATCGAAGGCATCTGCAGCAATCTCGCGTGAGGCGCGGAGATATTTCTCCATGAGCATCGGGGAGAGGCTCAATACATCGCCGATGTTGTCAAAGCCGTAGCCGCTGTCGTCGGGTGGGAATTCCTTTGCAGGGCGTGTGTCAACGTAAAGGAGATCACGGATGGTGTTGTTGAACTCGGAGCGGTTCAGCCGACGTGCAGTGATGTGGCCGGGATCGGGTTTGGTGGGATCGAACCAGAAGATGTTGTCATCGATCCAGGCGACGAGATCGTCACGCTCCTGGAGGGTGGGTTTATCCTTCTTTTCCGGCGGCATCACATGCGTGATCAACTGCTGGCGGACGTGATCCCACATGACGAAGTCCGAGCGCATGGCGGCGTAGTCCGAGTGTTCGTCGAGAAGGAAGTTGCCCTTGTCCACGCCGTCGGAGTGGCAGTCGAAGCAGTATTTTTCCAGCAGGGGTTTGATCTTTTGATCGAAGGAAGCCTGCCCGCGGGTGGCGAGGGCGTCTGCCGCTGTGGCAAGGCACGGCGAAAACAAGGCAAGAGTGAGAATCTGGCGGAACGCGGTCATGGGGGGGAAGGGATACGGATGGGAAGATGGCAAGATTTCGCCAGTGCGCAGCCGCTTTGGTTGTGCCGATGTTGGGGAATGCCTGGAGGTCATTCTCTGACCACTGCTTGACCGGACCTCATCCCCCGCCATTCATCCCCCCGCTTTATGACTCGCCAAGAAAACCTCGAATCCTTCTTCCGCAACGGACGCACTGTCATCCTCCCACTCGATCATGCATGTGCTATACCGGTTCCGGGGTTGGAAAACCCTTTTGAGATGATCGACCGGGTCAGCCCCTATGTGGACGGTTATGTGATCAATCTGGGCGTGGCGATGCGTGCCTCGGACTCCATGGCAGGGAAGGGGATATGCCTGCGTACGGACACATATAACACGAGAATCGAGGGTGAAGGTGCTGGCAGCATCAATGTCTATGGAGTCGAGGAAGCCGAGATGGTCGGCGCGAATGCGGTGATGAACATGCTCTACCCTGGTTGTGCCAATGAGCGCATCAATTTCCAGGAAGTCGCCGATCTCATCCGCACGAGCTTCGATCTCGACATTCCGACGATCATCGAGGCCCTGCCTGTTGGCCTCGGGCAGAGCACACACTACACTTTGGAGAAGGTGAAGTTCGCTGCCCGTCTCGCCGCTGAACTTGGGGCCGATGTGGTGAAAGTGCCCTATCCCATCGACGCCAATCCTGGCGACTTTAAAGCCATCACTGAGTCCTGCTTCACCCCCGTGATCGTGCTTGGCGGCGCTGCGATGAATGACGACGCCAGCCTGCTGAAAATGGTGGAAGATGCCATGGATGCTGGAGCCGCCGGGATCGCCATCGGACGCAATGTCTGGCAGCATAAAAATCCAGCTGCCATCGCCCGCAGTCTGGCTGCCATCGTGCATGAAGAGGCATCCGCTCTCGAAGCGCTGGCCCTGCTGAAAGAACCGCTGCGCTGAGCCGGTCAGATAAAGGAAAGTGGGTGGCGTGGGATTCTTGGGTCAGATTTTAATCAGAGCCTGCGTTACTGCGCTGCCCATGAAGCCCCTCTGGTTCCTTTTCCTCATCTCCCCATCGGTTTTCGCCGCGCTGCCTGCGATCCAGCCCTTTCTGGATCAAAACTGCATGGACTGCCATGACGCAGAGATGAAGAAGGGTGGACTTGATCTCGCATCTTTGTCCATGGATGGCGCGGACGCTGCGGCGCTAAAAAAATGGGTGCGTATCTTTGACCGCGTGGCTGCGGGTGAGATGCCGCCTGCGAAGAAAAAACAGCCATCGCCGGATGCCGTGCAGGACTTCATGGCGGCGCTGGGAGGTGATCTGGTCATCAAATCGAACTCGCAGAAGGGCACGGTGCTGCGTCGTCTAAACCGCCGCGAATATCAGAATACGATCAACGATCTGCTAGGCCTGAAGGTGAACTTGATCGACTCGCTGCCTGAAGACGGGCGTGCGCATGGCTTCGACAACATTGGCGAGGCTCTTTCCATCTCTGGCATCCAGATGCTGCGCTACATGGAGGCCGCCGAACTGGCGCTCAATGCGGCGCTGTTTGCCAATGATCGGCCTGAATCGACACTCCAGCGTGCCACTCTGGAAAGTGACCGCAACAAGGACAACATCGGCAAACACTGGCTGAAGCGCGAAGATGGTTCGATCGTGGTCTTCAATAACGGCGGCTTTCCCAGCACGGTGATCCCGAACCTGAGGACGAAACATGCGGGCACCTACAAACTGCGGGTCACGGGATACGGTTATCAGATTGAGGAACCGGTCGTCTTCGCCCTCATCACGGGTAGCTTTAATTTCCGCAATGCGGACAACGTGACGCGCAGTTTTCATGAACTGCCTGTCGGAAAATCAGGGACTGTCGAAGTCACGTTGCATCTCGATGCCAATAAAGGCATCTGGATCAGCCCACAGGGGCTGAACGGAGCGGATGGCCACTCGCCGATCAAAGACGGCCCGGCAAACTATCCCGGCGAAGGCATGGCGATTCAAGAAGTGACGCTCGAAGGGCCATTGGAAACTGACTGGCCGCCGCGCGGTCAGACGATGCTACTCGGCGGGGCGAAACTGCGCGAACTGAAGCCTGACAAACCGTGGATGCGCGGCAAGGCAGGTTACAAGCCCGTCTTCACCGCCGACAGCTCTGATCCGATTGGCGAGTCACGCAAGCTGCTGCCCACTTTCATCGCCGCCGCGTTTCGTCGGCCAGCCACAGCCTCGGACATCGCCCCCTACTTGAAGCTTTTTGATGAAGAGTTCGCCGTCAGTCAGGATTTCCTCGTCGCCATGCGCACCGCCGCCATTGGGGTGCTTTGTTCACCGGAGTTTCTTTTTCTCCAAGAGCCTGCTGGCAGGCTCAATGATCTTCAACTCGCCACGCGCCTCAGTTACTTCCTCACGCGCAGCGCCCCGGATGCAGAACTGCTCGCCGCGAAGCTTACGCAACCGGAGGTGTTGCATGCGCAAACCGAGCGGCTGCTCAAGTCTGCGACGCTGGAGCGCTTTGTCACCGATTTCACTGATGGATGGCTGAACCTGCGCGAGATCGACTTCACCACGCCGGACAAGCAGCTCTACCCCGAATACGACGAAGTGCTGCTCGACTCCATGCTGCGTGAGACGCGTGGCTTCATTACAGAGCTGATTCAGAGCAATCTCGCAGTCGCCAACATTGTCCAGAGTGACTTCGCGATGCTGAATTCCCGCCTCGCACAGCATTACGGCATTCCTGGGGTCAGCGGGCTCGGGATTCAAAAGGTCAGACTTCCACCCGACAGTCATCGCGGTGGTGTTTTGACCCAGGCCAGCGTGATGAAAGTCTCTGCCAACGGCACGAATACATCGCCAGTCGTTCGTGGAGTCTTCGTCATGGATCGCATCCTCGGTCTGGAGCCTCCACCACCTCCGCCTGGCGTTCCTGGTGTCGAGCCGGACATCCGTGGTGCCAACACGCTCCGTGAGCTGCTGGACAAGCACCGCAACATGGAGAGCTGCAATGGCTGCCATCGCGTTATTGACCCGCCGGGCTTCGCGCTGGAAAGCTACGATGTCATCGGAGGCTGGCGTGAACGCTTCCGCAGCATCGACAAAGGGGAGCCGGTCAAGCTCGCCATCCAGGGGCGCAAAGTGCGCTACCGCCTCGGGCCGCCAGTGGATGCCGCCGGAGAGCTCAGCACAGGCTCCAAGTTTGCCAACATGGCCGAGTTTCAAAAGCTGCTGCTCGCCAGTCAGGATCGTGTGGCCCACTGCGTGGCGGAAAAGCTTCTTATCTTTGGCACTGGTCGTCCGATGGGCTTCTCAGATCGCACGGAAATAGGCAGGATCGTAGCTCAATCCAAGACCCAAGATCATGCGATGCGCGACTTGATCCATGCAGTGGCCCAGAGCGAGATTTTTCGAAGTAAGTAAACCGGTGGCAAAACCCCGCCAGGCATGTGCAGAGGGCAGTATCTTCACCCCTCATGCTGAAAAGCCCCATGCCCCGACGGCATGCCGATTGTCATTTCACGCCGGGGCTTGCTTTCCCGGTTGTTTCCCTTTCCAATCGGGGCGTGTCGCGTCTCTTCCCCCTCCTCCTTTTTCTCTCATCCTCACTCGCCGCCCAGAGCCCGCGTGAGCTCATCGAACAATACGCCGCCGATGCCGCGCTGCTCCAGCGTCACTGGTCCATTACCGGTGACTCCGCCAAAGCCATGGACCGCGAGCAGCAGATGCTGCAAGGCTGGCGGGACCGGCTCGGCAGGCTCGGCTTCGCCAAGCTTTCCCCGGCGGATCAGATCGACTTCATCCTCTGCCGCAATGATCTCGAAGCCTCCCTCATGCGCCTCGGGGATCGCCGTGATGACAGCCAGGAGCTCACCCCATGGCTGCCTTTCCGCCCCATCATCGACGAACTCACCGAGCAGCGCGTGCATGGCGACCCACTTATTGTCGAGAAAGCCGCCACAGCCCTGGCTCCTCTGGCGAAGACCGTCACCGATCTGCAAAACAAGCTCAAAGCCGCCAGGGACAAAAAGCTCGATGCCAAGGCCGCTGCCGACAAGAAAGCCGACGCCACAGCTCTCCCCACCCCACTCCAGGCCCTGCGCGCCTCCGAGTCCGCCGATGCCCTGCGCGAATCTCTGAAAACATGGTTCGGCAACTACAGCGGCTTCCTTCCCGACTTCTCCTGGTGGATGAAGCAGCCCTACGACGAGGCCACCAAGGCGCTCGAAGCTTATGCCAAATACCTCCGCGAGGAGATCGCCGGCGTGAAGAGCAAGGACGACGCCCCGCTGCTCGGCAAAGCCCAGGGTGCCAGCAATCTTCAGGAGCAGCTCGCCCACGAGTTCATCCCCTACACGCCGGATGAGCTCATCCACATCGCCGAGCGTGAGTTCACTTGGTGTAAGACGGAGATGAAGAAAGCCGCGCAGGACATGAAGCTCGGCGACGATTGGAAGAAAGCCCTCCTCCGCGTGAAGCTGCAATACGTCCGCCCCGGTGAGCAGGAATCCTTCGTGCGGGAGGAAGGCCGGCGTGCCATCGACTTCGTCACGAAGCGCGATCTCGTCACCGTGCCTGCCGACTGCGCCGAGTGGTGGGGCACGCGCATGCTCGCCCCGCAGGAGCAGAAACAAATCCCTTACGCCGCCTACAGCGGACACGACATCCTCGTCGCCTATGCCAACGAGGCCATGAAGCACGAGGACAAGATGATGTCCATGCGCGGGAACAACCGCCCCTTCATGCGCAACGTCGTCCCTCACGAGCTCATCCCCGGACATCATTTGCAGAGCTACATGGCTGCCCGGCATCTCCCCTACCGCCGACATTTCAGCACGCCGTTCTATGTCGAAGGCTGGGCGCTCTACTGGGAGATGCGGCTCTGGGATCTCGGGTATCAAACCACGCCTGAGGACCGCATCGGTGCGCTCTTCTGGCGCATGCACCGCTGCGCGCGGATCATCGTCACCCTGAAGTTCCACCTTGGCCAGATGAAGCCGGACGAGATGGTGACCTATCTCGTCGAGCGCGTCGGCCATGAGAAGTTCGGTGCCACCAGCGAGGTCCGCCGCTTCATCAAGGGAGACTACTCCCCGCTCTACCAGTGCGGCTACATGCTCGGCGGACTACAGCTCATCTCCCTGCATAAGGAGATCGTCGCCCATGGTAAAATGAGTGAAAAGCAGTTCCACGACACCATCCTTCACCTCGGCCCCATACCCATCGAACTCGTCCGCGCCAGCCTGCTGAAACAACCCCTCAGCGCCGACTTCAAGACGAGCTGGAAATTTGATGAAGCTGCCTCGGGCAACTGATCCACAGAATCAAAGCCTCGCCGCCTCGATCACGCGGGCAGCGAGAGTGCTGAGACAGGACTCCAGCGGCATCAGATCTGTGCGCAGATCGATGTCCGGGTGCTCCGGCAACTCATAAGGCGAGGCGATGCCCGTGAACTGGGGGATCTGTCCCGCGCGTGCCTTGCGGTAAAGACCGCGTGGGTCGCGCTGCTCGCAGACCTCGATGGGCGCATTCACGAAGACTTCCAGAAAGGTGATGCCCGCCTTCTCGCAGCTCTCGCGTGCCTCCTGCCGCTGCGCGGCGAAGGGGGAGATGAGCGAGCAGATGGCGATCATGCCCGCCTCGGCCAGCAGCTTTGCGGCTTCGCCCGTGCGGCGGATGTTTTCGATCCGGTCCGCCTCAGAGAAGCTCAGCCCTTTGCACAGCCCCTGGCGGAGATTGTCGCCATCCAGGATGTGGGAGTGGCGGCCCAGTTCACACAGCGCATTGTCCAGAGCCACGGCCAGCGTGGACTTCCCCGAGCCCGAGAGCCCCGTCAGCCAGACCACGACGCCCGACTGCCCCAGCCTGCGCCAGCGGTCCTCGCGCGGAACTCGGGAAAGCGTCCAGGTTAGGTTCGATGTGGGGAGCGGCTCGGGAGGATTCATGAATAAGGCGAAGAAGGGCGGGACTGGACGCATCCTCATCCAAGCTCGGGAATGAGTGAAGACAACCAAGTTTCCTGCGCGGGCGGCATTCGCATGGAAAATGCAGGAATGCATTGCCAGAAGGAAAGGTGATCCGCTAGAACGTTCGTCTTTCCCCGACCACCATGAGTTTCCTCTCCCGCGAAGCCACCATCGCCCAGCCAGGGTTCAGCCGCTGGCTGGTCCCCCCCGCCGCCATCGCCGTCCACATGTGCATCGGGCAGGTGTATGGTTTCAATGTCTTCAATGTGCCGCTCACTCAGGCGGGCGCAGGCTGGACCATACCGCAGGTTGGCTGGATCTACTCCATCGCGCTCTTCATGCTCGGCATGTCGGCGGCGGTCTTTGGTAAATGGGTGGAGCGCAGTGGGCCACGTAAAACCATGCTCGTCAGTTGCGCCTGCTTTTGCGGCGGACTGTTGATCTCCGCGCTGGGTGTGAAGCTGAAAATGCTGTGGCTGCTCTATCTAGGCTACGGCTTCACGGGCGGCATCGGCCTGGGGCTGGGCTACATCGCACCTGTGTCCACATTGATGAAGTGGTTCCCTGACCGCCCCGGCATGGCGACGGGGATGGCGATCATGGGCTTCGGCGGTGGGGCGCTCATTGGCGCGCCACTGGGCGTGCGGCTGATGGATGAGTTCAAGCCCGCGCCGGGTGCCTTTGGCGTCACGGAGGCATTCGTTATCATGGCCGGGCTCTATGCAGTGTCGATGATCTTTGGCGCGTTCATCGTGCGAGTGCCACCCGCAGGCTGGAAACCGCAGGGCTGGGAGCCGAAGCAGCAGGTGAAGGCGATGGTGACGAACGCCAATGTCTCCGTCGATACTGCATGGAAGACGCCGCAGTTTTGGTTCCTCTGGATCGTGCTGTGCATGAACGTCAGCGCAGGCATCGGCATCCTCGGGCAAGCATCAAAGATGTGTACAGACATGTTCGGCGTCAGTGCGGCCGTGGCCGGTGGATTCGCCGGACTGCTGAGCATCTTCAATATGGGCGGGCGCTTCATCTGGTCTTCCATCTCTGATCTCGTGGGGCGGCGGGCCGTGTACTGCCTCTACTTCATCCTCGGTGCAGCTTTGTACTGTCTCATCCCCTACACTCAGAAGACTGGCAGCCAGGCTTGGTTCGTCGTCGTCACGGCCATCATCATCAGCATGTATGGCGGCGGCTTTGCCACCATCCCTGCCTATCTCAAAGACATGTTCGGCACCTATCAGGTGGGTGCCATTCATGGGCGGCTCATCACCGCCTGGTCCATCGCCGCGCTCGTCGGCCCCAGCCTCGTGAATTACATCTCCACGGCGAACATCGAGTCCGGCATGTCCAAAGCGCAGGCCTACAATTCCACCATGTACTTTATGGCGGTGCTGCTCGGCGTGGGCCTCGTCGCGAATCTCCTCGTGCGTCCGGTGGATGCTAAATACCACGTCAAAGAGCCTGTCTGAACCCACTCGTCATGAAAACAATCTCCCTCCTCATCGCCTGGACCTGGATCGCCCTTCCGCTCGGCTGGGGCGTGTATCAGTCCGTCAATAAATCCCTGCCGCTCTTCTTCAGCGCTACGGAGGTGAAGAAATAACTCCGACAGCAGCGGCGCAGGATCGGCCAGCAGGTAGAAGAGGCAGATGAAATATTCCATGGCAAAAACCGGTGCCGCCATGCCGGGAACGCCCGTCACTTCTTCAAGATCGACGCGACAAACTGATCCAGCGCCTTCGTGGCCGGATCA
>CAYMHJ010000184.1:0-12691 GCA_964390165.1 uncultured Prosthecobacter sp.
CGGTTCCCTGGATGAGCCCCAGCACACGTCCGGGCTGGCAGTGGTCGGTGAGCAGATGGGCAAAGACATCATCTTTCACACTGGCGGTGATGGGAACTTCCAAGGTGATGCCATCATAATTCACCCGAACCGAACCGCTCAAAGTGCCAGGAAAGGAGGTGCCGGCAAAAGTGAGGGTGAGGATGTCGCTGCCAACTCCACTGGCCTTCGAGAGGCTGATCCAGGGGGCGGTGGAGGTGGCAGTCCAGGCAGGGGCGGTGCCTTCCCGTGCGCTGAGCTGGATCGTGGCCGTGGTAGCACGTCCATCGGTCAGCATCAAGGTGCCGATGGCTGCGGGCGTGACGCTGAGCGCGGGAGGTGTGACTTCCAAACTCACCGGCATATCCAGCGTGCCGGAGGAGGGCGCATTGCTGGTGAAGCGGATCGTGGCGCTGTGCTGTCCTGCCAGGAGCGGTGCCGTGTTAAGGTTCACCGTCACGGGCGAGCTGCCACTAGCGGAGGTATTGCCAACGGCAGGACTGAGGGTGATCCACGGAGCTCCAGGTGGAAGGGCAATGTTTTGCAGGAAGGCATCCATCACCTCATCCGCGAGCACGCTATCAACCGCACGTCCATCGGCGCGGGCAAAGAGCAGGTAGTAAAGCCGCGTGGCTCCGCTCATGCCGGTGATGCTGTGATCGTCGTTGTCACTGTTGCTGCTGTAGGCATGGGCGATGCCTGGCTTCGTCTCGACGATGACGAGGTGGTTCACCGAGGGGTCGGTGGTGCCGGAGACACCTTTGAAATAGCCGGTGTAGTTCAGCCCGCCAACGCTGCGCGTGAGCGTGGTTCCCGAGACCGCGCCTGAGCCATCCGCGCCGAGATTGCCGCTGATGTTAAAGGTGGAGACGTTGTTCATGTCCGCCACGAAGACGAAGAGACCCGGCTGCTTGCGGGTAAAATAGGTGCCTCCGATTCCCAGCGAGGCGCTGGTGGCGATGGCGTTATCCGAATACGGGATCGAGCTGCCGAGACTGGTGTTGAGATAGTTACCACCATCATACATGTCGTTGCCACCATCGATGATGTTCGTGCCTGTCACGCCTTCGGTGAAGGTATAAAGATTGGCGATCAGCGAGGTGACGCTAGCATGGTTGGCATTCATCCGCTGGAGCACATCCTGAAGCGTGCCTGTGGGGGTGGAATGGTCCACCACACTGGCCTGCCAGCTCAGCGTGGAGCCCCCGGCATTCTGCACGGAGATCTGTGAAGACAGGGTCTGGCCCTTTTGTGCGCTGGCGATGATCTGCCCCGGCTGCACGGAGATCATCGGCGGCGGCACGCCATTGCCAGACGCGGTGAGCACGACTTCAGAAGGGGTGGACTGGCTGGCGGTGAAGCGGATCTGACTGGTGAAGGCTGCTGCTGCATCTGGCCGGAAGCGGAGGGAGAAATTCAGCGTGGAGCCGGAACCCAGCGTGAGCGGCAGAGTCGTAGTGGGCCAGTCAAACGCGAGGCTGGTGCCCGTGATGCTGGAGATCGTGAGCGCGGCATTGCCGACATTGCGCACCTGCACGGAAAGGCTGCTGCTGCCGCCCACAAAGGTGTTTCCAAAACTCACGGATGATGGTGTGACCGTGAGTCGCGGACGCGATGGGATGATGAGAGTCACAGGCACATCGAGATTGACCCGGGTGGTGTCGTTGCTGGTGAAGCGCACCCAGCCAGTGAAGGTTCCCGGTGACGTCAGAGTGGTGGTGTTGACGTTGAAGCCGGTCTGCCGGTTTGACTCTGCGGGCACGGTGCCGGTGATCGTGGTCATCACCACCAAGCCTATGAGTGTTGCAGAGGGTGCGGCGCTCCATTGCAGAGTGGAGTCACCACTGTTCGTGATGGTGAGTAGCTGGTTGAGAGCTGTGCCAGGATCAATGGTTAACGTAATCGGCGTGGGCTCGACGGCGATTCTCGGACCGAGCAGTCCTTTGCCAGTGAGCGGCACGAGCGTTTGCGCCGCACCGTTTGCATTGCTGGTCAAAATCAGATCCGCTGAGTGAGTTCCTGTCTCGGATGGAGAGAAGCGCACCGTCACGGTCAGTGTGCCACCAGGCTGAATGGTGCGGGGTAGAGTCAGGTTGCTTAGCGTAAAAGCGGGATCGCTGGTGCTCAGGCCGGTGATCGTGAGCGGCACATTGCCCGGATTGCCGAGCGTGCAGCTCAAGGTGGTGAGGGAACCCAGGAAGGTGTCAGGGAAATCCAGGCGCTCCGGCTGGATGCTGAGCCGTGCGATGGAGGGCACCCGCATGATCACAGGCACATCGAGCAGGCTGCGCAGTGGGGCATTACTGCTGAAGCGCACGGTGGCTGTGTAGATGCCGCCGCTGAGATTGCGGGCATCCAGCGTCAGCTCATGCGGACTCGTGCCGCCCGCTGTCGTGCTGCCGGAGCTGGTGGCCTGGGTGATGAAGTCAAAGGTCGTCGGATGCACGACACGGCGCAGGAAGGTGTCCATGAGCAGGCTGAAGGAACCCTCGGAATAGGTCGCGCCATTACTCAGCCCAAACAGCAGATAGTGCATCCTTGTGCTGCCGGAGAGGCCGGTGACTTCATGAATGTCGCTGTCTGTGCTGGTCTCGAACTGATGATCGAGACCAGGGCGGTCTTCGAGGATGATGAGGTGATTCACCGAGGGGCTCGCGGTGCCTGTGACCCGCTTGTAAAAGCCGCGATAGGTGACGCCTGCGACAGTGCGCGTGAAAGTGCCGCCAGTGGCAGAGCCGGCACCATCGGCACCGAGTCCTCCGGAAATGGTGAAGCGTGTAGCTCCGACCAGATCGGCAGCGAGTGTCCACAGCGCGCCGTTTTTCTGAGTGAAGTATCTGCCCGCAGTGCCGAGGGAGGCATGTGAGTTCACGACTCCGTCGGTATAAGGCAGCGGGATGCCGGAGTTCAGATCGGTGGAGAGGATGTTCCCCGTGTCATACATGTTCGCTCCGCCGTCGCTGATGCTGGTGCCGGAAGCGCCCTCGGTCAGCGGATGTATTCCTGGCAGGGCCGCAGTGAGCAGACTGGCGTTCGTCATGAGGTTCGCCTGCACAGACTCGAGCGCCACCGCCGGGCCGAGCAAGTCCCGCAGAGTGGTCGTCCAGCTCAGCGTATCACCGCCCGCATTCGCGACATTGAGCGCGCGCGTCACGACATCACCCGGATCGACGGTTTCATCCATGTTTTCAGGAGTGATGGCGATGGCCGGTGGCGGCACGATCTGATATTTTACGATGGCTGTGACCTTGCGCTGCCTGGCTACATTCGTTTCAAAGGTGACGATGTCCTCGTAGTCTCCCAGAGCGCTGGATCGGACGGTGAGTGACACCAAGGCGGCGCCGGTGTCAAAGGTGGCTGGCAGGGGGGACGGTGGGATCATGCTCAGACGCGGGCTGCCGAGGGTGATCTTGTTCAGCTTGTAGCTGGTGTTCCCGTTGTTCATAAGTCCCAGCACTTTGCTCGTAGGGATGCCAGCCCACACTTTGCCAAAGTCCAGCACCTCCGGCTGGGCGGTGAGCACTGCCAGACGGGTCACGTTGATGGTGACGGGGACCTCGATTCTGGGTTTAGTGCCGTTGCTGGTTAGGATGAGCTTGTAGCGCGTGACCCCCGGTGGATGCAGAGTGGTGTCCATGGAAAGGGTGACCGAGGTGCTGGTCCCGCCGGCAAGCGTGCCCGCACGCACGCCAGAAAAGCGCAGGTTGGCTCCACCTTCGATGCTGGCATTCCAGTTGACCGGGAGATGCCCCGGATTTCTCACTATCAGGCTGCGCAGGTGAGTGGCTCCCGGTGTTAGCGTGATCGAAAGTCTGGAAGGGGAGGGGACGAGCTGCCCGGCCAGGATGCCTTTGCCGCTGAGATTGAAGAAGACATACTTCGTCGGCAGATTGGAGGTGAAGATGATGCTGCCGGTCACGTTGCCGACCCTTCGCGGCTGGAAATCGAACTCGAGTATTTTAGTCCCTCCTCCAGGCACGACAAAGGGCATCGGGCTCACGCAGCGGAAAGAGGTGCTGAGGGAGACCGGCGCGCTGAACTGGAAGGACTGCGCGCCGAGATTTTGCACCGGCACCTGCACGCGGCGTTTGGTTCCCAGAATGGTGTCTGGCGCGGTGACGTTCTGCGCATACACCGGCCTCGGCGCAGCGACGACGCTCAGGATGACCTGGACCTGAATTTCCGGTGTATCAACGTCGTTGGAGACCAGATAGAGAGTCGTGGAATACCCGGCTGGAGGCAGAACGCCCGTGTCAAAATTCAGACGCAGCGCTCCACGATTGTCAGGATTGTAAATCCCGGATCCGCTCAGAAGACTGACCCAGGTGGGCGGTGAGCCCGCCTCTCCTGGGCGATTTCCCAGCGCTGCCTCCCATGCCAGCGGTCCGGCTCCATGATTCTCCAACATGAAATCCAGCGTGCCGGTCTCTCCCTGCTTGAGCTGGATGGAGAGTATGTTCGGCGAGGTGGCGATGTCCGGCGGCAGCTGCCGCGTGCCGGTGAGGGGAATGCGCAGCGTCGGCTGTAACGGATCATCGCTCGCTATCACCAGTTCGGCGATGGACTCACGGAGCGGGGCATTCAGGGCGAAGGTGACAGGCAGGCTGAGCTGCCCGCCGCTGGCGAGACTGAAGCTTACGGAGGTGGGAAGCGTGAATGAGGAGGCATCCGCACCCTCCACCGTCACTGAGTTCACCTGCAAAGCACCGCGCCCGAGATTCCGCAGATTCACCGGAAGCTGCGCCGTCACACCCTCGACGATGGAACCAAAGTCCACCCGCAGCTCATCGAGTGAGATTGCGGGTGCATCGACCAGATTCATGATCACCGGCAGACGTGTCTCAGTCTCCCCAGGGATGTTCGTGGTGAAAAGCGCCGTCGCCTGATACTGCCTGGCAGGGAGTTCACCAGCATTCATGACGAAGGCGAGCTGGAACACGCCGCCGGGCTGCAACAATCCCGACGAGGCATTCGCCGTGAGCCAGGCGGGACGCGCCACCAGGCCATCGATGATCTGATTGGCGAAGCGCCGCGCATCCCCATCGGCGTAGTTCGCGTCATCGGAGATTTCGTTGCCGACAAAGACCACCACGCCTGATCCCAGGCTGGACACCGCCGCATGAGCACGCCCGCTCGCTGTGCCCACCAGCACAAAGGCAGCGCCGCCAGTCGTGGCAGAGGCACCCACCGCCACCTCACGCAGGGAGGTGACGCCGAGCGTCATCGGATGAGCGCGAATATCGGTGAAGGTGATGTCGCCAAAGCCACCATCGTAAGCCGCCGTGATGCCCGTGCTGGCGAGCACCTGGTTCAGTCGAGTCATTGAAGCGGAGTTGTCCGCCTCGCAAAGCAGCCCCGCCCCGGCCATCACACGATCCCGCAGCGCGGACACATCCCCCGCGCTGAAATTCGTGATCGAATCATCCACGATCACCGCATCCACCTCCGCCAGCGCCGACTCTGTGAACGGCAGCGTGAGAGTCACGATCTCCGCTCCGCGCGCCTGCAAATCTCCCAGCAGGGTGGAGCGGTCCCACGCCGTGCTCACCGCCCCCACAGTGACACCGGTGAGCGCGCCCATCGGCGTCTCCACGGCTGGCAGTGTCACGAGTTCCTGGCTTTTAAAATCCGCCGCCATGCCTGTGTCTGGAGATGCCTGATGTGCGGGCACTTCCACGGCAGGCAGTGTGGTCATCGGCTGCCACACGGCTCCGGTGAGCAGCCCGTTCACCAGCTCCAGCGACCATTCCAGAGGCGCTGTGCCACGATTCCGCATTTCCACCGTCCGTGTCAGCGTGCGGCCTGAGTACACCGTCTCTGTAACGTCCACCGGCGTGAGACCGAGCTGGGGCACCCCGAGGGAAAAATCCAACCCGCTCCGCCCTGGCGGGGTGCTGAGCTGCGCCGGTGCCGAGGTGACATAGCCATTCGCTGACGCCCGCACCTCATACACACCATCCGTCACAGTCACGGCATAGCGTCCGTCACTACCACTCGTGGCGGTGAAGCTGCCCGAGCCAGATACCTGCACCGTCGCTCCCGCGATGGGTGATCCATCTCCCGCATCCGTGATCCGCCCTTCAAGCCGCGCGGAGGTGTGCAGATAGACGCTCACCCGGTGCTCGCTGGTCTCCTCTGGCGAGCCATGGCGCAGGGTGATGAGAAACTCCTCCGCCAGAGGTGTGGCCAGATTCGTCTGCGAGCCGATGCGAAACGGTGTGGCGGACTGCACTGACTGGCCCGCCGTCAGCGTGCCTATATTCACGCTGCCCTGAGTGATCGTAAAGCTGGAGGGATTTGCCAGTGTGCTCAAGGTGGCGACGACGTTCTGCGCGGACTCGCTGCCGCGGTTCAGCACAGTGAAACGCAGCGCCAGCGACTCACCCGGATTGCTGATGCCATCGCCGTTGCCACCCTCTTCTGCGATGGTCGTCACCGTGATCACCGGCCTGGGACCGGCGGATTCTTCGATGAGGCGCGCCACGTTCAGACGTCCGCCAGACAGTGTGTTGGTGGAAAAAGCTGTCACCGGATCGACCGTCTCCAGCAGCCGCGTTTTGATTTCTTCCGCTGCCATGGCTGGATCGATGCTTTTCAGCAAAGCCACCGCGCCCGAGACATGCGGCGTTGCCATCGAGGTGCCGCTGTAGGTCGCATAAGACGAACCCGGCACGGTGCTGTAAATGGACGAACCCGGCGCAGCCAGATCCACCGTCGTCGCGCCATAGTTCGAGAAGCTCGAGCGCGTGTCTGAGTGCGTGCTCGATGCCACGGACACGATCGTGTTCAGCGCATAGCCCGCCGGATATTGTGGCGAGAGATCTGTGTTTGAGCCGTCATTTCCCGCTGCCGCGATGAAGAGCTGCTCTGCTGCACCGGCACTGGCGATTGCTGTTTGCAGCAGGCTGCTGAAGCCGCCGCCGCCCCAGGAGTTCGAGGTCAGATCCACGCCGAGATCGCGGGAGTAATTCACCGCCTCGATGGCATCTGAAGTACTACCGCCGCTCGGCCCGAGGAAGCGCAGCCCGACGATGGAAACCTGCCAGCACACGCCCGTCACGCCCGTCACGTTGTTGCCCACGCCGCCGATCGTCCCCGCGCAGTGCGTTCCATGGCCCTCCTCATCCGTGGGGTTGTTGTCATTCGAGAAAAAGTCCCACCCATGCACATCATCCACGAAGCCATTGCCGTCGTCGTCGATGCTGTTTCCAGGGATCTCGCCTGGGTTCGTCCACATGTTCGCCAATAGGTCCGGGTGCGAGCGATCCACGCCCGTGTCGATCACGCCTACCAGCACTTCACGCGACCCAGTGGTGATGTCCCAGGCCTCCGGTGCGTCGATGTCCGCATCGGCGATGCCTCCGGTTTGACCCGTGTTATGCAGACCCCAGAGCTGGGTAAAGCTCGTGTCCGTGGGGAAGAGCGTCGGAAAAACCAGGTAATCCCTCTCCGCCGTGCCTTTTTGTCCCGCCGCCTGCGGGAAGCCGAGCCGGTAGGCGCTCATGATCGCATCCGCCGTACTCAGCGTACCGTTTTCTGCCGCGACGAGATAGACTGGAGCTGTCTTCAAAGACTGCCGCACATGAAATTTATGCCGCTTTGTCCATGCCTCGATCTGCGCTTTCGTCGCTTCCGCCGGGAACTGCACCATCGCGTGATCCGCCACGGAAAATTCCCGCCGCACCGGCAGCCGCCGACCCTGATCGTCCGCCCGCAGCCAGACTTCTTCGCGCACCAGTGGGTATTTGAAGCTCGTGCGCCACAGCCGCATTTCGCGTGCGGGTTCGCCCGATCTGGCCTCGATTTCCCGTCTTTCCAGCATGACGGCCCCCTTCAGCAGCCGCTCCTGAAACGGACTCAGCGTCACCGCCACGGGAGGCAGCTTTACCAGTTCCTCCCATCGTGGAGCCCCCGGCGCACGGACAGTGGCTGGTGCTGTCGCGGGTGCGACTTTCGTCACCGCCGCAGGAATATTTTTCCCGCTACTCGAAGACAGACCTTTCTCCCCGTCGGGGCCAGCAAGCCACCACGCCAGAGCGGCTGTGATGACAATGCCAATACATAGCCCCACAGGGCGTGAAGGTGCGAATCGAGAAGTCATGGGGGCAGGGCTTGTGACAGTGCACTAAAAACACCCGCTCAATGCAATGCTAAAATCGCAGCGAACAAGGCTTCCCGCAGGGCATTCACCGGCGCGCTGTCTGAATAGTGATTCACGAGATAGGCGAAGCAAAGCTGCTCACCCTTTTTCGTGGTGAGGAAGCCTGTCGTGGAGCGCACGCTGGACATCGCGCCGCCCTTCCAGCGCAGGCTGTCCTTGCTTAGCAGGGATTCCTTGTAAACGCCGCCCAGCGGACCCGAACCGGCCAGAAATTGCAGCTTCGCCAAATCATGCGGCGTGATGAAATCTGCCCGTGCCAGACCACAGCCGTCCTCCATCCGCAAGCCTGTGAAGTCGAGCCCCCGCGCCTTCCAATGTTCGCGTACCACGATATCGGCAGGCTTGTTTTCGCTCAGTCCCAGAAGGCGGAAGAGGCACTCGGTCTCATGATTGTCCGAGGTGGCGTGGATGCTCGTCACGATCTCCTGCAAGCTCGGCGAGGCATGTTTGATCAACTCCACCTCGCCGGCCTTGGCTTCGCCCACGGGAGCCGCCTCGCCCATGACCACGATCCCCTCGCTCCGCAGCATCTCGCGCAGGGCGGTGGCGGCAAAAAGCTCGGGATTTGGCACCGCGCCGAGCACCTGAAACTCCTGCTGCCCGAGCGGCACGGTGCCTCGGAAATGCACCAGGCCCGTGGCCTCCCCACCGTGGATCATCACGCCGTCTCCCGAGTCCGCCGGGCCGGTAATCGTCTCATTTTTCCAAGTGATGCCTGGCACGGGTGGTCGCGCGCCGAGGAACTCCGCCGGGGCTCCGACCTCCTCGGCTGCACGAAAAACGGCCGCATAGCGGTTGTGCTCCAGGTTCAGCCCGCTGACGGCGCTGCCGAAGCCATTGCCGATGTCTCCCCAGTTCCAGAAGTCGTCGTAGATGCTGCCTTTGAACAGCCGCCCATCGCCGAGGATGCGGCCCGTGATGCGCTTCAACCCGCGCTCCTTCAGCTTGGCGACCCAGTTCTGCACATTCGCCAGGGAAAGCATCGGGTCAGCACCGCCGACGATCACCACATCACCCGCGATCATGCCTTCCAGCATCGGCGCGGAGGCCATGACACGCGTCTCCAGCCGAAACTCCGGCCCCCATTTTTCCAGCGCCGTCGCCGTGGTCACGGTCTTCAAACTCGAGGCCGGGATAAAAGCCGTGTGCGCCTGATGGTCCACGATGATCTGCCCGTTCGGGTCCAGCAGGCAAAAGCCGATGGTCGCACCGGCGAGCTCGGGATTCGCGGCTGCCTCTTCCAGCAAAGCCTTCACCGGATGCGGCGGCGGTGCGGCAGGCGGTGGCGGCACTGGACGGTATTCCACCCACAGCACCGCCGTCAGTGCTGACGCGAGCAGCAGGATGATCACGTTTTTCAGCATGGCATCAGCCTCCGGCAGTGATTTGCACGATCTCGATCACGTCGCCATCATTCACCTTCGTTGTCGCGATCTCGCGTGGCAGCAGTGCCGTTTGATTGTGCTCCACGACCACCGGCTTGCCCGCCAGGTCCACGGCAGCCAGTAGGTCGGGCAGGGTCATCGTGCCGGGGAATTCGCGCTTCGTGCCGTTGAGAGTGATCGTCATGGTTTCCAAAGAAGCGCGGATGCTACATCTGGCAAGATTTCTGGCTCAGTACGAGGCTGCCATCGCTCACCTCCCAAAGATCGGCTTGCGCTTGGCGGGCTCGGCGGGGGTGGATTTGGGCCGGGGCTCTTCTTCGGCGCGCTCTTTGTCGGCGCTGTTCTTGTAGAAGATCACCCCGTTGCGCTTCAGGTTCGAGATGAGGTCGGAGAATTCGTCCTTCAGCTCCGTGTCGTTCATCAAGGCTCCCAGCAATCCCTTGCTGGTGGTGATGTTTCGCGCGGCGGCGGCGAAGCTGTCGGCGGCTTTTTTGATCGAGACGAGTGACTCATCTGCCGATGTCATGACCTTGTCCGCTTTGGCGATGGCGGGGTCGAGCTTGTCAAACATGGGCCCGAGGCGTTTGCTGGATTCCTCGACATTTTTTGCGCTGTTTTTGAAGCTGGCTGCGGCCTCTTTGATGTCGGCGAGGGCAGATTTGAGCAGGGCGGCATTTTCGTCGCCGAGCACTTTTTCATCCACGCGAGTCATGGTTTTGTTCAGATGCTCCATGCTTTCTTTGAAATCCTTGATCGTGGAGTCGGAGAGCGTGTCTTTGTTCACCTTCTGCATGGCGCTTTTCACATCGACGAGCGCGGTGCGAACGTCGTCGAGAACGAGATCGACTTTCTTGGCGACGACCTCGGCCTGCCCCTGAAGATCGGAGAGTCCGCCACCAGACTGGCCTTTGATGATCTGATCGTAGTCGTGGGGGAGGAAGTCCGCCGTCTCTTTCCCCGTGGGCTGGATTTCCACCAGGGCGTCGCCCATGAGGCCGTCTGAACTGATGACGAAGGCGGCGTCGCGGGGAACTTCGATGCTGTCGAAGATTTCGAGGTCGATGATGACGCCGGTGTAGGTTTCGTTGAGGCGGGGGAAGTGCTTTACTTTGCCGACTTTGGAGCCGCCGAGGTAGATGGGGGAGCCTTGTTTGATGCCGGAGGCTTTGGTGAAGGAAACCTGGAGGACATAGGTGTCGCGGAAGATGCTGCGGATGCTGCCAAACTGAAGGATGATGCCGCCGAGGAGCATGAGTCCGACGAGGAGGAAGAGGCCGACGAGGACTTCGGTTTTGCGTTCAGAATTCATAAGGGGAGGTTAGGCGGTCATGCCGGAGCGGCCGGCGATGAAGTCCTGGATTTCGGGATCGGGGGAGTGGCGGAGTTCATCCGGCGTGCCGAGCCAGTGGATGACGCCGTTTTTGAGCATGGCGACGCGGTCGGCGATCTTGAAGACGCTGCCCATGTCATGGGTGATGACGATGCTCGTGACGCGGAAGCGCTTTTGCAGACGCTGGATCATGCAGTCGATGACGTCGGTGACGATGGGGTCGAGGCCGGAGGTGGGCTCGTCGTAAAGGATGCATTCGGGGCGGTTGATGATGGCGCGTGCGATGCCAACGCGCTTTCTCATGCCGCCGGAGAGATTGATGGGCATTTTGTTTTTGTGCTCCTCGAGCTCGACGAGGTCGAGGGCCTCGTGCACGCGCTGCTCGATCTCGGCTTTGTCACGGATGCCGGTCTCCCGGAGTGGAAAGGCGACGTTTTCGGCCACGGTGAGGCTGTCAAAGAGGGCGGCGTTTTGAAACAGGTAGCCCATGCGGCGGCGCATCTTCAGAAGCTGGCGCTCTTTCATGTGGCTCAGGTCGATGCCCTCCATCTCAACCTTGCCCGCATCGGGGTGGAGGAGGCCGATGATGTGCTTCAGCAGCACGCTTTTCCCCTCACCGCTGGGCCCGATGAGCACGATGGTCTCGCCATGATGGATGGTGAGGTCCACGCCCTGCAAGGTCTTCTGCTCGCCGAAGCTCTTGGCGAGTCCAGAGATGCGGATGAAGGGTTCGACGGGTTTGCTGGCGGACATGGGTCAGAGGGCGGAGCCGAGCGGGAAGAAGTAGTTCAGCAGCATGGTCAGGAAGAAATTCGCGACCAGCAGCGCGAGCGAGGAGAACACCACCGCCCGCGTGGTGCTGCGGCCCACGCCGACGGCGCCATTCGTGGCCAGCAGCCCCTGATGGCAGGAGATAAGTACGATCAGGATGCCGAAGCAGAAGCCTTTGATCATGCCGAAGCTGACATCCTCGAGGTTCGTGTGGTTCAGCACATGGTTCCAAAACCACGCGAAGGGAATCTTGAAGACCTGCGTGCCCACCAGCACGGACGCGCAAAGCCCGAAGGCGATGCATTCGGCGATGAGCAACGGCATGGAGATCATCATCGCCAGGAAACGCGGCATCACCAGGTAGTCCACCGGATGCGCGCCCATGACGCGCAGGGCATCGATCTGCTCGCTCACCTTCATCGTGCCGATCTCCGCCGCCATCGCCGCACCGACGCGGCCCGTCACCATCAGCCCGGCCAGCACGGGACCCAGCTCACGGCAAAGCGACACACTCACCACGCTGCCCACGCTGGAGCCGATGCCGAAGTCCTTGAACTTAAAATACGACTGCGCTGTGAATACCGCCCCGGTGAAAGCCCCGGTCACGATCACGACTGCCTGGGTGCCGTAACCGATGTTCACGATCTGCTCCATCATCAGCCGCCACCTGATCCGACCGTGAAACACACAGTCCCGCAGCTCACCCATCAGCGCGCCCAACTGGCCGTAGTAGCTCAGGTTGCTGAGTGTCCAGCGCCCGAGTAGCGCCAGGAATCCGGTGATGATGTTCATGTTTCGGGGGAGAGCGGCGAAAGTGGCACTGACTGAGCCAAAGGCAATCAGGCTCATTGTGACGGCTTCATTCCGTGATGTGCTGATTCAAGGGGCAAAAGTTCACAGGAGACGAAAAAATCGCCGTTTGACTTCCTCAGCCGTATCCAGCACATATCATCGTATCCTGATACGTTGATTTGTTTTTTCACCCCAAACCTGAACCCACACGACACCTCATGTCCGATTATAAAG
>CAYMHJ010000185.1:0-12634 GCA_964390165.1 uncultured Prosthecobacter sp.
TCGCTTTGTAGGTCTCGAAGGCCAGCTTCGACAGCTCCGTGTAGATCTCCGTGCCGGTGATCTTCTCCAACAACTCCGCTCGCTCATTCGGCTTCGCCTTCAAAAAGGCCGCAAACTGTCCCTGCGCCAGCAGCACGGAGCGCAAGAAGCGCTGCGCATCGAGTCCCGTGCGCTCCTCAATGAGGCGATCCATCTCCGCCGACTTCTCCGCGAGGATCTCGCCCGTCACCGCATTCGCCAGGCGACGCTCCACAGGCTGCAGCTTGCCATCCGCCTTGCCGCGCGCGCGACGCAGCCGCCACGTCGCGCGGAGTTTTTCGCCCTTCGTCTCAAAGTCCACCTCGGCCAGACACTCCGCCGTGTGGCGACTCATCATCTCATCCGCCTTGTCATTGCCGTAACGCGCCGCGCGGCCATACAGCGCCAGCGTCATCGCATCCAGCAGCGTCGATTTCCCCGCCCCCGTCGGCCCCGTGATGAGAAAGACCCCCGCCGCGCTCAAGGCCCCCTCATCAAACCGCACCTCATGCGCCCCGCTGAGCGAGTTGAGGTTTTGGAGTCGGACGGCGAGAAGGCGCATGGAGGAACTAGCCTGATGTTGCGATCAAGGCCAGCGTCAACTGCGTCCCCACGAGCCGGAGGCTAGCAAGAAGGTTAGCCGGTGGTGCAACCACCGGATTCGAGACCACTCACCGTGCCCAAGCGTCCGCGCCCTGGAGGGAGCGCGAGAAGCATCCGATGGCCGTTTGGCATTCGTCCCCTTCTGGCGCCCTCTCCAAGGCGCGGTGCAAGGTCGGTGGCAGGTCCGGTGGTTGCACCACGGCTAACGTTTCTCGATCCTCAGGCTCGTGGGCATCACTCCAAGTCATCTTCTCTCAAAGCTAGCAGCTCATCAAACGCGGCCCTGGGTAGCTGTTTTTCCTGGAGGAGTTCGCGGAAGACATCGCGGGGCTGGAGGGCGTGGAGGGTGGCATTTTATAAAATTGAGCCTAAGCGCAGTTATTTCACGACCTCATCTCCATCGTCATCAAACACATAGACCGTCTTCGCGTGTTCCTGTCCCAACAGCCTTGTTTCACCAAACCGCATCGTCAGCGGCTGGGCTTTGACACGGCAACGGGTAGCGACAGCTTCGCACAGTGCCTTCGAATGGGAGACGATGATGATTTGGCAGTGCTCTGATGCTGAGGCGATGAGATCCGCTAATGCGGGAATCACTGAGTCATTCAGACTCGTCTCCGGCTCATTGAGCACAAGCAGCGGTGGTGGTCGCGGGCTGCAAAGCACCGCCGCGAGGCAGATGAACTGCAAGGTGCCGTCGGACAGCTCGTGACCGTGCAAAGGGCGCGGCAGCGTGTGCGCATGGAAAGCGAGGCTGAACCAGTCGCCGCATTCGACTTCGAGTCGCGAGTCAGGAAACGCCTTTTCCATGGCCGAGTGAAAGGCATCCGCAAGATCGGACTCGTTGATACTTTGGATGACGGCGGGCAGGTTAGCCGCGTCCTCGTCCAGCACGGGGGACCAGTATCCTCGCACAGGTTTCCTCGCAGGTGCCTCCGCGTCCGTGCGCATCGTGTGGTAAAATCGCCAGCGCTCCAGGCTGAGGCGCGCGTTTAAAACCTGCGGACAGCTCTGCAAATCACGCACCAGCGTGAGCATGGACTCGGAGGCCCCCGGCGGCTCGCCGAGCGAATGCATGACACCTTTGGTATCAGCGACGCGGACTTGGCTTCGAGTGCGCTTGGCCAGCAGTCTTTTGCCGTAGCGAAGTTCCTCCGCTTTGATGTCGGGATCGAGCTTGAAGGCAGTGAGATCAGCCGGAGTGGCGGGCATGAGACCACACTCGAATGCGTAACTGAACTCCTTAGACTCCACCTCAGCCGAGAAGGTCGTCTGTCGCGCGTGTTCCCTATTGCCAGTCCAAAGAAGACTCCTCATGCCGCCCTCGCCCGCCACGGCTTCGGCGAATTCTCCCCGTGCCATCGAGGACACGAGCCGCAGGGCACGATAGATGTTCGTCTTGCCCACGCCATTGACTCCACTCAGCAGAGTTACGCGACCAAGTCGCAGACGCAGATCGCGGAGCGAGCGGTAGCCTGAGAGGCGCACGGATTGAATCATGGGGATCATCCAAGCTGGTGCGCGCGGCACTGTCCAGCAGTTGAAGCAAAGGGCTCACGGCAAGCTGACCTGCCCCTGAGCGTTCTATGCTCATCATGAAGCGCCTCACCCACGTTGCCTTTCTCTTCACCGCTCTTATGGCTGCCTCCGCCGATTTGCAGGGAGGGAAGCTCGCACACCTCGGCATGGTCGAAAATTTTGAAGCGACACCCGCCGGGCTTTTTCAGAAGGGCTTCATCGATATTCATCGCTGGAGCGAGGACTTCCGGCAGCGAGCGCGTGCCTGGAGCAGCCTTGAGGTCGTTCGCGAAGGCGAAGGCAAAGCCTTGCGTGTCATCGTCAGCGATCCGCAGGCATTCACGAGCGGCGCGGGATCGCTCCTCCGGCTTGCACCTTATTTTCCACCGGAAGCTGATGCCCTGCTCATTCGTGTGAAGGTGCTCAGCGGCCAAGTCTCGATCTACATCGGCGGCCCGACGGCCTATTACGGCAACAGCGATGTCTTCACCGAGCCGCAAACCATCCATGCGACGGCCAAGCCCGAGTGGGTGGATGTCGTGTGCAACTTCAACCATCCCACTTGGCGCAACTATCGCCGATCCGGCTTCAGCACCGATGCGCCGCGTAATTATTACAATCGCTGGGCGCAGGAGCATGTGGGCGTCTTTCTCGCGCCGGATTCGCTCGGCGAATGCCTCATCGACGACATCGAAGCCGTCGCACTAGGCGAAGGAAAACCCTTCGCCTCCTTTTCGTCCGAGCAGATAAAGCCGGTGAAGACAATCGCCGACTTCGAGGACGGTGAGCACGATCAAGCCTTCAATCTCTACATGGCCGCCGCCGAGGCCGAGTGGTTTGACGAGTCTTGGATTCGCTCCAAACCGCTGCGTTTTGAGCCGATGAAGCTCACGGTGATCGGCACCGGTCTTGATGGCCGAAAGTCACTCGAAAGCCGTGGCCGCACTGCCGAGGAGGTGCATTGTACTGGCGTGCTCACGCGCGGTGCCGCTGATGCCAATGCCATCGCGGTGACGCTCAAGGTGGATGCGCCGGAGCAGCGCAACACACTCGTCGGTGCCGGTGAGATCGTGCCCATGGACTTCCTCGTCTTCGTCGCTCCCGAAGAGAAACCCTTCCCATGGCAATCCCTCGCGCCATCCGCAGAGCTGCGGGCCAAAGGCGGCCCCGGCTTCGACTACAATCTCACACACCGCATGATCGCGGCCCGCACCGATCTGCATTTCGCCATCTATCAAATCCGCCGCTACCTCAAACCCGGCGAGTGGTCAAAGCAGGAGGTGCTCCCCACCGCCGACTTCACCTGCATCTACGGTCAGGGTACGATGCGTGATCGCTTCCTCCAAGACGAGCCGCTGCGCAGCGGCGAAGTCATCGCCGTCGCGTGGCTGAGCCCCTGGTGCAGAAATGGTCGGCGCGATGCCATCGTCACCACCACCATCGACGAACTGTCCTTTGTCCAAGTCCCCGGATCACCCGCCGAACATCGTTCCTTCTGGCAGGTGCCCGATGTTAAACGACTCCTGCACCGCAATGAGGAATCCCCCGGCCTCCGCAAACGCCACTACTGGCTGCCGGGTGATCCCTCTGGTCATTGAGCATCGGCGGCTCTTGGGGGAATGTTATGAAGGAGCGTATCAGCCTGCGGAAGCACTGTGGTCACACGGAGTCAATGTCTTGAAAATACGCAAAGACAACGCAGCCAATCTGGCTGCAGTTGAAAGATCATGTGCCACGCCTTCGACTCATCCGCCCATCATGAAATCACCTGCTTTTCGCACTCTCGCTCTGCTGGCCGGCCTAGTCGCCACGGCTTCGGCTCAAAATAATGTACCGCCAGCAGGCTTCACGCCGCTGTTTAATGGTAATGACCTCTCCGGCTGGTATGGCTGGGGCACTCAAGATCCTGCCGACCTCTGGAAAATGACACCCGAGCAAAAGGCGGAATACAAAAAGAAATCCATCGAAGGAGGCATCAAGGACGCCAAAGGCAATGACAAGGGCGACCACATCCACGCCCATTGGAAGGTGGAAAACGGTGAACTCGTAAACGACGGCAAGGGCCTCTACCTCACCACTGACAAGGACTACGGCGACTTCGAACTCATGGTCGATTACAAGATGCTCCCGCTCGGTGACAGCGGAATCTACCTGCGCGGCATCCCGCAGGTGCAGATCTGGGACTTCACGGAGAAGGACGAGAAGGCCGTCTCCCTCGGCAAGCCATTCGGCTCAGGCGGCCTCTGGAACAACAAGAACCCCGAAGGCAAGAACCCGCTGAAGCTTATGGACAAGCCCATCGGCGAGTGGAACCGCTTTCACATCAAAATGATCGGCGAGCGCGCCACCATCACCTTCAATGGCGAGGTCGTGGTCAATAACGCCGTGCTGGAAAACTTCTTCGCCAACCGCAAGGCTGGCTATCAGGCCTATGGAAAGGTCGAACCCAAAGATGGCGATGCCAAGAAACCCAACGGCTGGATGGTCGATCCCGCCTATGCCAGAGGCCCCATCCAGCTCCAGACCCACGGCAGCGAGATCCGCTGGCGCAATGTCTTCATCCGCGAAATCAACGGTGAAGAAGCCAACAAAGAACTCGCCACCCGCGACGCCGATGGCTTCGTGGAGCAGATCAATGGCAAGGACCTCAGCAACTGGCAGGGTGCCGTGGAAAACTACGAAGTCGTGGATGGAGCGATCGTCTGCAAACAAGGCAAAGGCGGTGATCTGCTGACCAAGGAAGAGTTCGAGAACGGCATCATCCGCCTCGAATTCAAACTGCCGAAGGCTGGCAACAACGGCATCGCCCTGCGTACGCCTCTCGGTGGTCATTCCGCCTCCGATGGCCTGGAACTCCAGGTGATCGACAGCGATGGCTACAACGAAAAGATGGCTGCCGCAGGCAAAGGTGGACTCAAGCCGGAGCAGTATCATGGCTCGCTCTATCACTGCGTCGGTGCCAAGCACGGCTACCTCCGCCCTGTGGGTGAGTGGAACTTCCAGGAGATCGAAGTCCAGGGCCAGCGCATCAAAGTCACGCTCAATGGCACGAAGATCCTCGATGTCGATATCAGCACCTTCGATCGCAGCCAGATCGCCCATCCGCCGAAGGGCCTTGATCGCACCAAGGGCTTCATCGGCTTCGCGGGTCACAGCGATCCAGTCGCTTACCGCAGCTTTAAGGTCAAGAAACTGTAAGCGGTTCGTCTGACTGCTTGTTTTTAAAAGCGTGGGGCGTGTCTGACATGCCCCACGCTTTTTCTTTATTCCTTATCGAGGCTTGCCCTTGAAAGCACCTCTTCGTAAAACTCCACCCGCTATGAAATCCCCCCTCGTCGCCTTTTTGAGCCTGCTCCTCGGAGCCGCAAGCCTCTCCGCCCAGCAGCAGGCGCAGATCGTCTCCGTCCAGAAAATCTGGGACAAGGGCAAGCACAACGCCTTCACCGATCTTACGCGCTTCCAGAACCTCTTTTACTGCGCCTTCCGCGAGGCCGATGACCACGTCGGAGGCGATGGCAAGATCCGCATCATGATCTCCTCCACCGGCGAAACATGGGTAAACTACGCCGAGATCGCCGAAGCAGGCACCGACCTCCGTGATCCGAAACTCGAAGTCTCCCCCGATGGCAAACGACTCTTCATGTTTTGCGGTGGTTCCGTCTATGGCGGCACAAAGGACCTCAAAGGCCGCCGCCCGCGCTACGCCACGACCACTGATGGCAAAGTCTGGACACCTACCCAAAAGCTTCTCGCCGAAGGCGACTGGCTTTGGCGCGCAGTCTTAAATCCAGCGGACAAGAAATTCTACGGCGTCTCCTACAACACCTACCCGACCACCGGCGGTCCGAAACCCGAGCCCGAGTGGTCGCTTAAATCTTACGCCAGCAATGACGGTTCCGTCTGGCAGCTCTCCTCACTCATGCAGGTCACAGGTCAGCCGAATGAAACCACGATGCGTTTCCTCAAGGACGGCACCGCTCTCGCCCTCGTGCGCCGTGAAGCTGCTGACAAGCTCGGCTACATCGGCAGCGCCGCAGCGCCCTACCGCGAATGGAAGTGGACTCCTCTTCCCGTCGTCGTGCAGGGGCAGAACTTCATCCAGCTCCCCGATGGCTCCCTCATCGCCGGATCACGCGGGCGCGGTGCCACACCAGGTGCACACATGGTGCTTTTCAAAATGACCACCACCTCGCTGGAGCCCCTCATCGAACTTCCGAGTGGTGGAGATTGCAGCTATCCCGGCATGGTCTGGCACGACAAGCATCTCTGGGTCAGCTACTACTCCTCCCACGAAGGCAAAGCCAGCATCTATATGGCCAAGCTGCGTCTTCCCTGGGTGAAAGAAGCCGAGGAATAACCAGCTACTCACTCCACACGCCCAGTTTCACGAGCTGCTTCGTCGCCGCCCCCGCCCAGTCACGGTTCGCCGCCGGGCTGGCAGGGCTCGGATGCAGCACACGCCCGACTTTAAAACCACCTTTCATTGCTTCACGGGCACGATTCGCCCGCTCCTCTGCAAAGGCACCCACACCGATCACCCACTCCGGCTCCAGTGCGGCGATCACCGCCCTTAGATGAACATCGCAGTGCGCTTCCATCGCCTCCGTTTCTTCCACGGGCAGTTTGTCCGGGGTGCGATTCCGACCGCTGTCCTCCATGAATACGAGCGGGCAGTAATTCGCCACGAAGTGATCTTTAAAGAAAGCCTCCGCCGTACCGAAGCGCTGCGAGAAGAGTCCCCACAGGCGACGACCACTCACCTCTGAGTTCGGGCAATCAAAACCTACCACTCGACGCTTCGGATGCTCTTGCTCCGGCCTGCCCACCGGCTCGCAGATGCCCATCCAGTCCCGCACAGCCGCGATCTCACCAAATGGCACGCCCGTCTGTGTCATCCCAAACGGCCCTGGATTCATCCCCACCAGTACCACCTTCTTTTTCGTTCCGCCGAAACGCGTCAAATAAGCCTCATGCGGAGCCCAGGCATACTCCAGCGGGTTGTAAATAAACTCCGTCGGCGGCGCGAACTCGAGCGGGCGGAGTGCTACGCAGAGGTTTTTGGAGGCAGTGATTAGGGCGGCTGATGTTGTCACAATGAGGACAGTCGTGAGTCATGATCGTGTGGTAATCAAGACTGGCTTGCTGCAGGATCAAAGGTCATCGGCATTCCCTCATACAGCCCGAGGTGGTGAGTGTTCAGCACAAGAGCAACTGCCGTCGTCCCCCTATTCCCCGAGGAACACCAATATAGCTTCATTTGATGCCGAATTCATAAGTGAGGCATGTTAAAAGGTTCTCACTTGTTATCGGACGCCTTCTTCACCCCCGGCTGGCTTTCCAGCCAGGCCACGAGTTCGGGGAAGAAGTCTTCGGTGAGCTGCACGGCGACAGCAGAGTTCTTCGGGCTGGTGCCGCCTTTGGTGGCGGCGCGGTCCTGGAGGTAGGTAGCAGCGCTGAGGGCGGCGACGGGAGTGCCGCTCTTGTCACGGACTTCGAGGTAGAGGCAAAAGGCGGCGCACTCGCGTTTGTCTTCGAGGATGACATTCCCTTTCTTTACTGGGGCGCGGCGGGTGGCGGTGCCCGTTTTGGCCAGGGTAAAAAGGGTGAGGCCTTTGGCGGCGAACTTGGTTCGCGCGGCGCGGATGGAGTCGCTGATGCGTTCCGCCGTGCTGCCTTCGACGCCCTCGGCGCACTGCTGCATCCCAGCGTGGACTTTGGCGAGTGTTTCGTCGGTCAGGGGCAGCTCGGCGAAGTCTTCGAGCTGGGTTTCCTTCTTCACATCAACAGTGAGTCGTGCCTGCACTTTACGTCCGGTGCCGAGTCGGGCATAGGCTTCGGCGAGCTTGAGGTTGCTCCAGTAGTTTGTGCCGGAGCCGAGCAGCATGGAGGTGTACTTGCCACGCACGCTGCTCACGGCATCGAGCTGCAGATTCGCGCGTTCGGGAAGCACGCTAGAGAAGCTGTTATACACGAGGGACTGCATCATGGCCTTAGGGTCTTCCTCCGCGCCTTCTTTTGCAGTCTTTGCAGGCAGCGGCTTCAGGATGTCATCCTCCACGCCGATCTGCCTGAGCATGGGGGCCAGCACTCCAGCCTCCCATTGTTCGATGGGGCCAGCGGCCATGTTCTGCGTTAGGCCGATGTCGTAACATTCGGCGAGCTTGGGAAAGGCGGTGACCTCCGGCTTGTCGAGTCCGCCGGGCACGGTGTCTCCCCGGAAGTAGCTGGAAAGATCGGCCTTACCTGCTGGGAAAATGGGTGCGCCGCCAGCGCCGATCCGCACGTCCTTTGCGAGCATGAGAAGGCCGAGGTGCAACGTGTAGTCATTCGAGGACATGCGCAGGAAACCTTTGGAGTCCACCCGCCGTGGTCCCGCGGTGCCATAAGGGGCGGCGAGCTTGTAGCCGAGCAGAGTTTCGCGGCCTCCGGCAGGTTCGTCGATGACGAGCTTGCTTAGTTCGGGATGCGTGTCCCAGACTGCGCTGGCAAACAGTGGCTTGGTGGTGGAGCCGATGGGGATGAGCGTGAGGTTTTGATTCAGGCCAAGACGGCGCAGTTTGGCCTCCGTGACACCAGGCATGGAGCCAGCCTGGGCACGCTGCCGCATCTCGGCAATGTCCGCCGGTGCAGGATAGGATGGCATGGCGAGCACGTCACCATTCAGCGCGTTGATGATGCAGATGGAGGCGGGCTCGAGCTGGATGTTACGCACGGAGGAGCGGCGGGTGTCGAAGCCGCGCACGGTGTCGAGGAAGATGCGGTTCACGCTGCTGTGCAGGCCGCGGTCGATGCTGATTCGAATGTTAGGCTGGCCGATCTGGTCGGGCTTCGGATGTTCCTGCACGAAGCGGTTCAGCGCGTCCTGGAGCTGCTGAAAGTAAGGCAGTTCGGCGGCGAGCTCGGGATCGACGAGGTTCACCTCGCGTCCGTCCTCAAGCCAGCGGCGGCTGACCATGCCGCCCGCGTAGCGGCCATAGCGCAGGGCGATCTCACGACCCGTGCGCAGATGCAGGATGCGCAGGCGGTCGCCATCACGCAAAGGCGCGGAATTGTTGGGTAGCTTCACGCCCTCCATGTCGGCACTACGGGCGAGGAATTTCTTCACGGCATCGGAGCCGGTGCGATTGATGACCTCTCCGTTGAGTTTGATCTGGCACTGGGCGGTGTCTGTGAGCTGGAGAACCACCTGCTCACCATGCAGCATGAGCCGGGCCAGTGGGGATTCATCACCATAAAGTTCATAAGCGCGGGCGCGGTGATGGCTCTGGTTTTTGCCTGGCTGAGTCCAGGTGTTCAGGTTCAGCACTCGATAATCCTGCGCGGTGGGTGCGCCATCTTCATCCATGGAGGAAAAGCCGAGATAAAGGTTTTCGCTGACCAGAGATGGCAGCTTTTCCCCCGCTAGTGAGAAGCTCCCACGCCAGGTCGGACGCTTCGGATAAGGCAGGGCAAAGTTATGGAACTGGTTCGCGATGTAGATCTTCCCATCCAGCCGCACCTCAAAAAATCCACCGCCCGTTTCATTGAAGTCGCGCATGTCCGCCTGGAGGCGTTTGCTTTCGTCAAAAAACTTCTCCTGGCGCGGATTCGCGCTCTCTTTGTCGAAGATCAGGCGTCCCCAGGGCGGCAGGATCTGGCGCGGATCCGCCGGAGTCGTTTTGTCATGACGGATCGCATTCACCTTTGCCATGGCTGTGACATTACGTCGATAGCCCTCGGGAATGTAGTAGTTCGTGCCCTGGTCCTGAATGTTGGCGCCTGCCACGAACAGTGCGGCGGCGATGAGACCGAGCATCACGGCACAGGCGGCGACCCAGGTGAGCAGCGGGCGTTGATGGATTTGAGGAAGCGGGAGCGTGGTCATGGCTGGAGTAAAGGTGGCGGCTGAAAGCTTTTCCGAGAATGAAATTTAATCCGCGACAACTGCATCGTAAGCAACGCGCACGCCACCTTCAGGCAGCCATGACCAGACTGTGCGATCAAGGAAATAGTTTTCCCAGGCCAGCATGGCACAATCCTTGGAAGCCTGCCCGAGCATGGGCAAGCTCAAGGCCATGCCCTGGTCTAGAGAACTCAAACTGGCGATGAGCGCCTACTTCTTTGCGTCAGCCTCTGCGAGGATCTGCTTTGCCTCATCTGCGCCGATTTCACGAACAAAGAGATTCCGCCAGCGGATCTCACCGCCGTGGGTTTGCAGCATGATCGGGCCTTTGACGGGGTAAGGGATGGCTTTGTCGGGATAGTTCTCCATGGGTGCACCATCGACGACGAGCTTGTCATTCAGCCACACCCAGGTGCGCGCGCCGACCTGGCGGATGCGGAAGCTATTCCACTCGCCGAATTCCTTGTCTGCGACGACAAGCGGATCTCGCCCTGGAGTGTCCGGCGTGTTGTTGAAAAGACCGCCGGAGCCGAGGTGCGGGCGGCGGGTGGGTTTCGCCGGATCAAAGACCTGATTCTTGTCCCAGATCTGCACCTGGGGCACGCCGCGCAGGTAGATGCCACTGTCGGCCTTTGGCACGGTTTTGTATTCGATTAGGAACTCCATGTCGCCAAACTCCTGCTCGGTGGTGGCGTAGGGACCGTGGCCGTCATTCACGAGCTCGCCGTTTTCAGCCTTCCAGTTAGTTGGGAACTCCTCGCGCATCTTCTTCAGCGCGGCATCTTTCTTTTCACCGGTGAGCTTCTGGACGCTGTGTGGATTCAGGCCATACCAGCCAGTGAGATCCTTGCCATTGAAGATAGCTTTGAAGCCAGCGGGCGGCTCGGCGGCTTGAAGAGACGAGAGAACGAGGAGGGCGGCGAAGGGTAGGAGCTTCATGGTGGAGTTACTCATTCGGGGGTTGGCTCGGAGTTCTTTCGAGATGCTTCCAGCAGGCCGATCACCGCCCATGTCGTCCCCCAGTAGGTGGCGGTTTTGTTGATCTTGTTTTTGTCACGCGCACGGGTGCTTGGCACGGGCCATGAGCCGTCGGGTTGCTGGGAGTTCTTTAGAAAGGCGAAGGCGCGTTGCATCGCTTCGTGACTTGAGGGCAATCCAGTCTTCGCGAGTGCGTAAAGCGCGAGACCCGTGCCGAAGGCGTCACTGGGTTCTTTCGCCAGCCAGCCCCATCCGCCATCCTCGTGCTGTGATTTCAGCAAGGCTTCGCGAAGGGTGGCTTCCTCGGGCTTCGACAGCAGCCGCACGACATGCCATTCGGTGCTCTGGCCCGGCTGCGATTTCGAGAGGAAGTCATCTGCACGCTTTTCTACATCCACCGGCACTTCCTCTCCGGCATACGACTTCAGGGCGAGCAAAGTCCACATCGTCGTCACCTCGTGGATCTCGCGTGGCGGACGTTTGCCGAGAGGCAGTTGACCTCCTGCCTTCCATGAGCCGTCGGGCTGCTGGTTCTTGAGGATTTGCGCGCGAAACTCACCCGCCCAGGCCGGTGCAGGCGAGATCTCTTCATCACGACCGAGCAGCAGAAAAACCATCGTGTCGATGTTGCCCGATGAGACCTTGTCCACGCCCTCCTTGTCACCCGTTTTGTTCCAGTGCCGCCAGTCCACCGCCCACGGCGTCCATTCCACCACCTCCGGGCTTTCCATCATGAGACCAGCCTTCACGGCGCTGTTCAGACTCCACAGCATGGAGGGAATCTGGTGACAACTCGCGCACTGCCGGTCCTCGATCCATGCGAGGCCCTTCTCTTTGATGAAGGGCAGGCTTTTTTTTGCCATCTCCAAAGCATCATCCGCGCTGGCAGCCGTCACGGCGGTCAGCAGGCAGATCAAAAGGAGCGTTTTCATGACATCGGCATCAAACGCTGCGGCTCACTCCGATGTATCCGCGCGGAAGGTAAACAGTGGAACAAGCAGCCATCTCAGCACGTTCTCAGAAACCATGACCCTGCGACGAATCCTCCTCATGCTTGCCCTTGCCTCGGCCACCTTTGCCGAACGTCCAAACATCGTGCTCGTGATGGCGGATGACCTCGGTTACGGCGACCTCGCCTGCTACGGCGCAAAGGATGTGCAGACACCGAATCTCGACCGCCTCGCCAGCGAGGGGCTGCGCTTCACGAGCTGCTACGCGGGCCATGCGAATTGCTCTCCTTCGCGCACGGCGCTCATGACCGGACGCACGCCGACTCGCGTGGGTGTGCGCAACTGGATTCCAGAGGACTCTCCCGTGCATGTGCGGAGCAGTGAGATCACCATCGCCAAACTGCTGCAACAATCCGGCTACGCGACCTGCCACAGCGGCAAGTGGCACATGAACGGTGAATTCAACCAGCCCACGCAGCCGCAGCCGAACGATCATGGCTTTGATCACTGGTTCTCCACACAGAACAACGCCTACCCGAATCATCGCAATCCGGACAACTTCGTGCGCAACGGCACCGCAGTCGGCAAACTCGAAGGCTACGCCGCGCATCTTGTGGCGAATGAAGCGCTGCAATGGATCGACACGCGTGACAAGGCGAAGCCATTCTTTCTTTACGTCTGCTTT
>CAYMHJ010000186.1:0-12617 GCA_964390165.1 uncultured Prosthecobacter sp.
AGAACCTCGGTCTCGACGACGACGATAAAGATGCCCTCGTCGCCTTCATGAAAGCACTCACCGACGAGCGCGTGCGTTCGCGCTGCGCCCCCTTCGATCATCCGCAGCTCATGATCCCGAATGGTCATCTCGGCGACGATTCGTCGGTTACGGACGACGGTTCCGGAAAAGCGGTGGATCAGATGCTTGTGATTCCGGCGACCGGGCGCAATGGGGCCGCTCCGCTGCCGAACTTCCTCGAGTAACTATCTTTGAACCCTAGCACCCCCGGCATTCAATTGCCGGGGGATTTTTGTGATCTTTTGCGGCGAGAAAATGAGGGAGTTCACAGTTTTTCTTCATTCACAAAAAAGCAGCGGCATACCACGCAGAATTGGCATCCAGGTGCTGTCGCAGCTGGAGACAGTAGATGCGCGTTGCAGTCACCCTTACTGGGGCGTCATGCGCCGATGGCGTGAGGGGCTATGGGGGCCATGAATGCGGTGCCAGCATTTCTAAGTTGAACTGACAATCCACTGGCACAGTGCCCGCATCGCCACATGGTCGTAGGATGTTCGTCTGGTCCAAACTATCCTCTGAAAAATGGGCGGATGCCTGGGAAGAGCGCTTCTCCGGCAATCCTGCACTGAATCTCGTCATCACCACCGTGCCGACGAAAACCATGATCCGTGTGGAGATCTACACGGAGAAAAAGAAGGACGTCGTGGCCATCCAAAAAGAATGGGGCGGCACTGTGCGCGAGGTGAAACCGCAGAACTGGGCAGCGCTTTCCAAAGAACCCATGCCAAGCATCGCCGTGCGTGACAAGTTGGTGATTGTAAGCGCCCGAACCGAGAAGGAGATCGCCAAAGAAAAGCGTGCACATCCTGGGCGCGAGATCATCGCCATCCCGGCGGACATGGCCTTTGGCACCGGACATCACGCGACCACGGCCACCGTGCTGCGGATGCTGGTGGATGCTGCGGTAGCGCGGAAAGGCCAGTGCTGGACGATGGCCGATCTTGGCTGTGGCAGCGGCATCCTCGCCATCGCGGCGGAGAAGTTCGGCGCGGCGAAGTCCTGGGGATGCGATTTCGATCCCAAAGCGGTGCTCGTTTCCAAAGAGAATGCCCAGCGCAATGGCGCACCCAAGATCCGCTTCACCGAAGTCGATGTGCTTGAATGGGAACCGAAGGAGCAGTGGGATGTCGTCGCCGCGAATATCTTCGTGGACATTCTGGAGCAGGCCTTCCCTCAAATCGTGCGCGCAGTGAAGCCCGGTGGCACTTTGATGGCCTCAGGCATCCTCAAGACGCAGGCCGGCCCATGCCTCAAGGTCGCCGAGAGCTGCGGCATCCGCTGGGATCGCGTGGTGACGAAAGGGAAGTGGCTGTCGGCCACGGGGCGTAAGACTGGCTGAGTATTCTCGCTCCCATCGCAGGGAGGGACACAGCCGAACTAAGATTGTGTCGGCGGAGCTACCAGAGGGGAAGCTGCCTCCGGCTTTTTCACAGGTTGAGGAAATTTGGGTGCGGGAATGAAGCCGCCATTCCCCTGACCGCCCGACCAGCGGCCGCCGGAGGAGCCGTTCTTGAATGGTCGGGGGGCTTTGTTGTTCTGCTTCTGGCTCCTCATCGTCGAAGTTTTTGTTTCGATTGGAACGAAGGGATTACTTCTGACGAGCTTCGTAGCCAGCGGCGGGCTTGCCTTCTGCATCAAGCTTGTCGCAGGCCCAGAGCAGGCCACGGGTGACGAGGTCGAGGAAGACGGGGGCCTCCATGGTGCTGTTGTTGTGGCCCATGGTGGTGCCGAAGACCTTGGCTTTGCCGTAGGTGTTCACCCAGACGAGGAAGTGGTCCTTCTTCGTGTCCTCACCGTAGGCTTTCGCCAGCGGGACGAAGTTTTCCCAGAGCTTTTCATTCTTGTAGAGTTCGTCCTTGGGATTGAGCCACTCGGCGGGGAAGCCCTTCATGACGGGATGCTCGGGGGCGACGTTTTTGACGAGGAGGTCGCGGTTTTTCTCATGGCTCATGGAGGTCTGCCCCACACACTTGCGCCATTCATCGGTCGCGGCGGCACGGTAGCTGTGAGCGGAGCAGTGCAGCATGACGGCGGGCACGCCGTTGTGATGAGCTTTGGCGATGCGCTCGACAAAGGCGACATCGGTCACCTTGCCGAAGCATTCATTGTGCAGGACGACATCGTAGCCCTTGGCCCAGTCGTCTTTTTCATAAATGCTGACGCGGTGTTCGCGCTCGTCTTTGCCTTTGGGAGCGTCTTCATGGACGATGGTGAACTCGACGTTGGCGCGGGAGCTGAGTCCTTCGGCGAGGATCATTTTCTGGTTGGCATAGTCGTGGCAGCAGCCGCCGCAGACCATGAGTACCTTCAGCGGCGCGGGCTTGGCGGGATCTGCCGCGAGCAGTGTCCAGGCGACGAGGGAGAGGAGACAAAAGGGAAGGGCGAGACGTTTCATGGTGGGGAGCGGGTCGGCGGGAGTCTTGGGGAGGAATGAACGCCCGGTCAACCGCCATCCTCGCAAGCGGAAATGCAGGCGCGTGATTTTCAGCTCAATCGCAGACGAGGGTTGTGTCCGGCTCGGCAGATGCGTATCTTTTTTCCGCTTAATGACCACCGACTCGCCTGCACTGCCCCCCCCCGACGCTCCTGCGCCTGGGGAGGGTGTGCCAGCGGGGCCGCCCGTCCCCTCGACGATGCAGGAGCTGCCGGCTCCACCTGTGCAGCGCGCCGCAGCCTCGCGGCAGAAGAACGGGCCGCCATCGCATCGCGATGACATCGTGATCTCCGACTACACGCTGATCCGGCGCATCGGCTCTGGTGCGTATGGGGAGGTCTGGCTGGCGCAGAGTGTGACGGGTGCCTACCGCGCGGTGAAGATCGTGTGGCGTGAGGACTTCGAGCTGACGAAGACCTTCCACCGCGAGTTCCTGGGCATCCAGCAGTTCGAGCCGATCTCGCGCGGGCATCCCTGCCTGGTCCACATCCTGCATGTGGGCTGGAATGAGGCGCGAGGCTTCTATTACTGCGTGATGGAGCTGGCGGATGACGCAGATGAGGGGCCGAACTTCGAGAACCTTCAGACTTATGTGCCGCGCACGCTGGGGACGGACATGAAAAGCCACGGGCGTCTGGATCTGGTCTTCTGCCGTGATGCAGGTGTGTATTTAGCGGATGCGCTGCACTACATGCACACGCACGGCCTCACGCATCGTGACATCAAGCCTTCAAACATCATTTTCTGCGGTGGTGTGTGCAAGCTGGCGGACATCGGCCTCGTGGCCGCGCTGGGCGAGCGCACTTTTGTGGGCACGGAGGGCTTTGTACCTCCGGAAGGTCCAGGCACGCCGCAGGCAGATGTGTACAGCCTAGGGAAGGTGCTCTACGAAATGAGCAGCGGGAAAGACCGCATGGAGTTCCCCGAGGTGCCGTCGAACCTCAGTGATGAAGAATGGCCCTTCTGGATGGATCTGAACCGGGTGATCTGCCGAGCCTGCGCGCCAGATCTAAGTGAGCGCTACCAGACTGCGGGTGACTTCGCAGAAGCGCTGCAACACGTGGGGGAGAAGCGCGCGGAGAGCTTCTCCCGCCGCTTCGCCCGAGCAGCGATCTTTACTCTTCTTGGTTCGGCCATGGCCGGGGGAGCTCTGCACACTGGAAAATACCAGCAGCACTGGGCGTACGACCTGCCGCTGCCGGTAAAGCCCGCGCCCGCGCCGATCCAGCCCCAGAATGGCAAGCCCTGGCGGAACATCTTCAGCCAGTGGTTCAGCTTCAGCAAAGACCGCCATGTGGCCGATCTGCCCGTCGAGGTGACGCAGTTCCGAACCTTTCTGGAAGCCACCCTGCGAGCCGCCGCCTTTGACGTGGTGCCTTTCACCACTCCCGACAAGCGCGTGATGAACTGCGTGATGGTCCCTGCGGCTGATGCCGATGCTTTCTGCGCCTGGATGACCTCGCGTGATCGGCAGAGCGGGCGGCTGGACATCGACCACGAATACGCCTGGCGTCCCGCCAATATCAAGCTGCCACCCGGCATGATGCCTACGGCGGGGAGGCAGGCGCTACGCCCCGAGATCGTGCTCGTGCATTACGGCAGGCTGAGCATCGACAGCACACCCGCTGGTGCTGAAGTCTATGACGGTGCTTTGCGCGTGGGCCGCACTCCGCTGAAGTTGGACAAAACTCGTGCGGACAAGTTCCAGCTCGAAGTGCGCCTGCCCGGCTACAAGAGCGAGTTTGTGCGCGGCACCCTGAAGGAAGGTCAGGCCGTAAGCTTTAATCTCCGCCTGCGTGCCACCGGGGCGGTTGTCTTCAGCAAAGCCTGGGAAAACAGCCTCGGCTTAAAGCTTGTACCTCTGGGCAAAGCCATGCTCGCTACTACCGAAACGCGGAGGAAGGACTTCGCCGAATTTGCCCGCAGCTCGAATCTGCCGTCTGTGACCAATCGCGATCTCGATAAAGCGCCTGAATTGCCAGTGACCAATGTCTCGCGCACGGAGGCCGAACAGTTCTGCCGCTGGCTCACGGATCGCGAGCGCGCGAAAGGCCTGCTGGAGCCGGATCAGGAGTATCGCCTGCCCACCGATGACGAATGGAGCATGGCCACGAATCTGCCCCGTGAGATCGGTGCCACGGCGGATCAGCGCAGCGGGGCCATCGGTGGCTTCTATCCCTGGGGATTCACCTCCATCCCGCCGCTGAAGACCGGGAACTTTGCCGACCTCACTGCCGACTCCACCGGCAAGAAGGCCATCGCTGGTTATACCGACGGTCACGCCGGGCCGGCTCCCGTCGCCAGCTTCCGTGCTGATCCACGCACGCAGATCCATGACTTGGCCGGCAATGTCTGGGAATGGGTCTCCGACTCCTGGGCCGCCGATGCCAGCGAGGGCATCGTCCGCGGTGGAGCCTTCACCACGCATGAGTCCCGCGAGCTGCTGGCCTCCTTCCGCCGCAAGGTAAAGATCACCGACCAGCTCTCCGACACTGGCTTCCGCATCCTGCTCGGCGTGGAAGGCCGGAAGGCGCGTGAGGAGGAGTGAGGCATTATGAAAATGCGTCGCTGGTTCATGATGCTCACCACACTGCTCCTGCTCGGCATTGCCGGAGGCATCTGGTGGGCGGGAAACGAGATCGCTTCACCAGCACGGCGGCCTTTGCAGGACTACCACCGCGAGTTCCTCGCTGATCCGGCGGCGCATGGAGTCACGGTGCAGCCCTTTACCGCCACCGATGGCACGCCCTGCATTCTCATGGAGCCGCTTAGCGATGGACGCCTCGGGGAGCGTGGAACACGGATTCGTGAACAACTTCAAGACATGGCTTTGCCACCACTAGGGCAGGTCATCGGCACGCTGGTGCTCGTCCATGGGCGCAAAGGGCGGAAGGAAGACTACCTGCACATCGGCGAGCGGCTCTGCGCTGCAGGCTTTCGCTGTCTGCTGCCAGACATGCCTGCGCATGGCGAACATCCGGTGAAGTTCATCACTTTTGGCCTGAATGAAGCCGGCCTCCCCGTAAGCCTGCTCGCCGATGCGACCCAGCGTTTTAACCTGCCACCCCAACCCGCCGGACTGCTCGGCATGTCCATGGGCGGAGCGGTGTCAATGCACGCCGCCGCATTGCCCAATCGTCCGTGGAAGACACTGGTGATCATCAGCAGCTTCGACCAGCTGGAAACGGCGATCCAAAAGAATGTCTCCGATCGCATCGGGATCACGCTTGGTAGCCTGTGGAGACATGCCGCCGGATGGATTTACGAAGGGAGAACCGGCGTGTCCCTGAGCCGCATCCGCTCTGATATTCCCGCTGCGAAGCTCACCCTGCCAACTCTCATCTGTCATGGTGCGGCAGATCGGGTGATCCCGCTGGAATCAGGACGTCGGCTCTTTGATGCGCTGCCAGTGGAAGTAGAGAAAAAATGGGTCGAAGTCCCCGCAGCCGATCATCACAATGTGCTCATCACTGACTTTCCCATCTACGCCACCATCACACGCTGGATGCTGGAGCATGTAAAGTGAGTGAGATAATCTTTGGTGAATAGGAAGGTCTCTCTTTCCGTGAATGATGGCACGAAGTGCAGACAAAAAAGCGCGGATGCCTTTTCGAGCATCCGCGCTGAGGGGAGTGAAGACTCCGGGTGGTTTATTCGGCGTCAGCGGCCTTGGCTTTCTTGGTGGCACGCTTTTTTGGTGCGGCAGGAGCTTCTTCAGAAGCAGTCACGACTTCCACTTCAGCTTCTTCGGCTTTGGCAGCAGCTCCAGCTTTCGGAACATAGGCGTCCACCCATTCGATGAAGGCCATCGGGGCGGAGTCGCTGCGGCGCTGGCCGAGCTTGGTGATGCGGGTGTAGCCGCCCTGGCGCTCCTTGGAGGCCGTGGCGATTTCTTCGAAGAGCTTCTTCACGATGCCTGGCTGATGCAGGGTGCCGATGGCCTGACGGCGGGCATGGAGGTCACCTCGTTTACCGAGGGTCACGAGCTTCTCCGCGTAGGGGCGCAGCGCCTTGGCCTTGGCCAGGGTGGTGCGGATGCGGCGGTGTTCGATGAGGGAGCAGGCGAGGTTGGCCAGGAGGGCCTTACGATGGGAGGCGTCTCGCTGGAGCTTGGGAACTTTTCTTCCGTGGTTCATGTCTTTTCTGGAATTCTAAGGGTGTAAATGGGAGGGGGTATTATTCGTCGTCGTCGCTGTCGGGCAGGTTGCTGTCGATCAGCTTGGTGAAGTCCACGACGTCGGCTTCATCATCGTCAGCGAGCAGGGTGCTGCGGGCGAGGAGGGAGACACCACCAGGGGTGGCTTCAAGCAGAGCGGCGTCGAACTTCATGCCGAGAGAGAGACCCAGTTCGGCGAGCTTCTCTTTGATCTCGGTGAGGGACTTCTTGCCGAAGTTGCGGTAACGCAGCATCTCGGCCTCGCTCTTCATGGCGAGCTGGCCCACGGAGGTGATGTTGGCGTTGTTGAGGCAGTTGGCGGCGCGGACGGAGAGTTCGATCTCGTTGACGCTCATGTTGAGCAGCTTGCGGAGTTCGGCGTTTTCCTCGCTCTGGGCTTCCGGGGCGGCTTCGAATTCGACGGCCTTGTCGTCGTAGTTGACGAAGACATCGAGGTGATGGCGCAGGATGGCGGCGGACTGGAGGAGGGCATCATGCGGGGTGATGCGGCCGTCAGTCCAGACGTCGAGCACGAGCTTGTCGAAGTCGGTGTTCTGACCGACGCGGGTGTTTTCCACGTTGTACTTCACGCGGGTCACCGGGCTGTAGATGGAGTCGATCGGGATCACGCCGATGGGCATGTCTGGACGTTTGTTTTCCTCCCAGGAGGCAAAGCCACGGCCGACGCGGACTTCGAATTCGCAGTCGAATTTGATCTTGCGGTCGAGGTGGCAGATGACGAGGTCTTTGTTGATGACTTCGTAGTGGTTGTCGTCCTTGATGTCGCCTGCGGTGATGGAGCCGTCTTTTTCGCAGGTGATGGAAAGGAGGCGTGGCTCCTTGCTTTCACTGTGATGGAGGAAGCGGACCTTCTTCAGGTTCAGGATGATCTGCACCACGTCTTCGACGACGCCGGGGATGGTGGAGAATTCGTGCTCAACACCGCGAATTTTCACGGAGGTGATGGAGGCACCTTCCAGTGAGGAAAGCAGGACACGGCGGAGGGAGTTGCCGATGGTGTGACCGTAACCTTTATCAAAGGGTTCGGCGACGAACTGAGCGTAGGTATCTGTGGCCGTGGCTTCGTTTTTGACGAGGCGGTTCGGCATTTCGAATCGAGCGAGACGTGCTGACATGGGGTGTTGTGGGGTTGCCGGGTTACCTCCAGACGAGCCATCCATACCTCCGAGGAGGTGGATCTGGAAACCAACGGCGAGTTTGACTGAGGGGGCTGGCTCGCGAGGGGCCGGAGTATGGGGGCGAAGACCCGGTGTGCAAGCGGGTTTTTGCCCTCAAACTGCCTCTTTTAATAGCGTAGCAGCTTCCTGAGCTCTGAGCTGATGCTCGCTGTGGTCGGGCGGTGAGCCTTCCAGAGGTTCGGGTGGTAGGGGATCGGGGTGTCTTTGGAGTTCAGCCGCATGGGCGGGGCATCCAGGAGATGGAAGGCCTCGCTCGAGACGCGGGCGATGACCTCGGCGGTGACTCCGCCCCAGGGGAAGGTTTCCCCTACGACGAGGATGCGCCCGGTGCGGGCGACGGAGGCCAGGATGGTGTCGCTGTCCATGGGCTTCACGGAGCGGAGGTCCACGACTTCGACCTCGTAGCCATCGAGGCGGAGTTCCTCGGCGGAGCGGAGGCACTCATGCAGCATGGCGCTGTAGGTGACGATGGTGGCATCACGACCCGGGCGGGCGATGCGGGCTTTGCCGATGGGCATGGCCTCACCGAAGTTCTCGGACTTCAGGTGGTAGTAGAGGAACTTGTGCTCGCAGAAGATGACGGGGTCATCCAGCTTCACGCTGTCCAGCAGCATCCAGTAGGCGTCCTCGACGGTGGCTGGGGTGAGGATGACGAGACCGGGATAGTGAGCATAGATGCTCTCCATACTCTGGCTGTGAAAGGGGCCGCTGCCAGCGGTGCCTCCCGAGGGCAGGCGGATGGTGATGGGGCAGGGGGTGTTCGTGCGCCAGAACAGGGTAGCGGCTTGGTTGACGATTTGATTGAAGCCGACGGAGGAGAAGTCAGCGAACTGCATCTCAATGATGGGCCGTGCGCCCTCGATGGCGGCTCCGACGGCCATGCCGATCATGGCATCCTCGCTGATGGGGGCGTCAAAGACTCGCCCTGGGAACTCGCGCCCGAGGTTTTTCGTGGCCTTGAAAGCACCGCCAAAGGTGCCGATGTCCTGCCCGTAGAGAAAGACATCCGGGTTGTCCCGGAGGGCTTCATATTGGGCTTCGCGGATGGCTTCGAGGTAGGTGATACTCATCCTTCGTTCCCCTCCACAAGCGCAACAGTCGAGAGTGCCTGCCAGTTTTCCCGGTAGGGATCGGGCGTGGCCTCCTTCATGACCTGGGAAGTGGCCTGATCCACTTCGCGACGGGCGCTTTGATACCATTGATCGATTTCTACCTGACTGGCCCAGCCATGGGAAATGGCCTGCTCCTGGGCGACGGCGAGGCAGTCGCGGCCTTCGTGCTCGTGCTTCTTGAGGTCAGGTATATAAGAGGCGTCATCATGCTCGCCGTGACCACCGAGGCGGAGGAGACGGCCCACGACGATCTGGGGGCCATGCCCGGCGCGGGCTCTTTGAAAGGCAGTGCGGAAAGTGGTCACGCAGGCGAGGAGGTCGGTGCCATCAATGCTGTAACCTTCGACGCCGTAGCCCTTGGCCCGGTCCACGAGGTTTTCACAGGCAAACTGGCGGTTGGTCGGAGTGGAGTAGGCGTACTGGTTGTTGGCGATGCTGACCACGAGGGGAAGTTTCTCCACGGCGGCCATGTTCAGGCCTTCATGAAAAGCTCCCGTCGAGGTGCCGCCATCGCCGATGCTGGTGGCTCCGACTGAGTCCCCGAGGGTGCCTTTCAGGCGACGGGCAAAGAGAGCGCCAGCCACCACCGAGAGCAGGCTGCCGAGGTGGGAGATCATGGCCATGTAACCCACCTTGGGGCGACCTCGGTGGATGTTTCCATCGCGGCCGCGCATGGGGCCGGTCACTGTGCCCAGATAGGTGCGCAGGGCGTCGATGACCGGTTCACCATAGGCGATGCGGCCTGCCTGATCCCGGATGAGAGGGCCATAAACATCCTTCCCATAACGGAGGTGGATGCCAGCTGCTGCACTGAAGGCTTCTTGACCGCGTCCTAGATAGACGCCGCCGACGATGCGTCCCCCAGCGCGGTAAAGACTGCCGAGTTTCTCCTCCAAGGTTCGGGACAGAATCATGCAGCGCAGTGCCTGGAGAAAATCCTCCCGATATTCGGCGTGAGGATCAGAGGTGACTTTGGTGCTGGAGGGAGCGACTGGCACGGCTGAGGTCTGTGGAGCAAAATCGGCGTTACATCGCCGATGATGAGTGAATGCTTTCACACTCGGCTGGGAATGTCCAGAAAGGAAATCCAGGGGATGGCACGATGTCTCTCGATTCCTCCCATTTTCGGTCTTACTGCCGCAGAAACTCGATCAAATCCGCCATCTGCTCCGGCGTGATCGCGGCCTCGACACCTTCAGGCATCAAGGACGTGCCCGTGCTGGAGATCGACTGGATGTCGCTGCGCAAAAGGCTCTCCTGGCCGCCATCGACGCGCTTCAGGACCACGTTCCCCGCTGTCTCACTCATCACGAGGCCGCTCAGCGTGCGCCCGTCCTTCGTCTCGATGACATAGAGCGCGAAGTTCGGCGAGACCTCGCGGTTGGGATCGAGGATGTTTGTGAGGAGCTGCTCCGGGGTCCAAGCCCTGATCGTGCCGAGGTGCGGGCCGACATCATTCCCGCGTGTGCCGTGCTTGTGACAGGCCATGCAGGCGGCTTCATAGACTTTGGCTCCTCGTGTCGCGTCTCCCTTTGTTGTCAAAGCTGCCTGATACTTATCGATCACCGCCTTGCGATTCGAATTCGCGCTGTCGCCGAAGAGCTTCGCAACTCGGGCGGCGATGTCGGGGTTTTTGTTCCGCCCGAGCGTGGCGCGGGAAGCGGCGGAGAGCTGGGTTTTCGGGATTGCGCCGGACTCCAGAGCCGCCAGCAGGACGGGGATGCGATCCGTGCGGCTGAGCAAAACAAGCGCCGCCTTGTCCCGCAGCGCGGGCGTGAAGGTCTTCCAAGCCTTCACGATGATCTCCGCCACGGCTGGCTCGCGGTAGGTGTTCAGGGCATCGAGCGCGGCGATTTGGAGTTCGGCCGGTTGGGTGGCAGCGAGGAAACGGGTGAGCTGGGGTATCGCATCCGCCTCTGGCAGGAGATCAGGAAGCAGACTCACGGCAACGATGCGTGATTCGACGGGCAGTTTGGCGTCTCCCAGTTCAGCGAGCGTGTCGGACTTGAGCTTGTTCATCCAGGCGAGTGACTCGGCGTCCTTTAGGTCTTTGAGAGCCGCTTCATCGAGAGAGGAGGCACTGCGGCGCAGGGATGACGCTAGCGACCGCACGATGCGACGGCTGAAAGCGTCTGGTGCACCGCGGAGCACGAGGTGATGCATCACATGGTAGGGCGCATCGGGATCGCCTTTCTGGAAAGCGCGCCCGATCATGCCTGCAAGCTCCACGAGGAAGCTTTGCAATGGTGGCGACTGCGCGAGCTTGGGCGATTTCAGAACCGTCTCGAACATCGGGAAGGATGATTCTGCGCAACCAAGCAAGGCTGACTGGAAGATCTGCGGCTGCAGATCATGCTCGATGCAGACTTCACCAAAGCGTGGCAGTGCCGCAGGGCTGAAAACGAGGCTGTGAGCCATGAGTGTCTCGATCTGAACCATCTGAGAGGTATCCCGCAGCAGTTTGTCGGCATCCGTTCGCAGCTTGTAGAGTTCAGCCACCTCACGCGGGGCGATCAAGGCTTCCGGCCTCATGCGCAGCGCTTGCCGTCTCACTTGCGCATCCTGATCCTGCACAGCTTGCAGCAGCAAGGCATAGCCGGACTGTGAGACACCCGCGTCTGCCAGCCAGATCTTTTTATCCTTCGGCTGGTTGGTTTCACTCAAACGACCCGCTGCACGAAAGTCCACAGTCGAGGCTTTGCCGATGGCTCCAGCGGCTCCAAGACTCCACAATGCATGAACCTTCCCTTGCGGCGTCTTGGCTTCATTCACCAGGCGCTTCAGCGGCTCCACCGCCGCTTCATCCTGGCGCTCAAACAACAACCTTTGTGCTGTCTCACGATGCCACCCGTTGGGATGGTCGAGCAGCGCGACTAGTTCGGGAGTGGTCGCGTTCAACAGTGTGACTCTCCGCTCTCCTCCCTCTGCTCTCCGCTGCTTCGGAGCCAGCCTCCAGATCCTCCCGCGATCCCTGCCTTTCAGCAGATCAATGCCCGCGTGGATGTCATCGGGGATGCTCCAGGGGTGCTCGATGACTTCGCGATACATGTCGCAGACGTGCAGGCAGCCGTCGGGGGCGTTGGTGAAGTTCACGGGGCGGAACCACACGTCGTCACTGGTGCAGAAGTTCTTCGTGCCATCGACCTGCACGGCTTTGAAGGTGACGCCATCGGGCACGAGCTTCATGCGGTAGAAGAGATTGCCCGCCACATCGGCGACGAAAGCCGGAGCACCCGGGCACCATGAGCGAAACACTGAGCTTCGACACCGCGTTCGACCAACCCTCCGGCGCCTGCGTGCGGGTCTCGCCGCTCGTGCGCCGCATCGTCGCCGAGATCGGGCCGGACACTGTCCCGCCGAGATTCGACCCCGACGCCCACGCCGCCACCGGCGCCTGCGGGGCCCCGCCGCAGCGCGCGGCGGTGGCGGGCGCGGGGCGGCGCGGCTAGGCTCCGGGGCGCGACGGGAGGCGCGGGGCGATGCGGACGAGGCGGCCGAGAGGGGCGGGACGGGCGGCGGCCGTGGCGGCGCTGGCGCTGCTGGCCGGCTGCGCGCCCGATCCGCAGGGCTTCCACGACCGGCTGCTGGCCGACTACCTCGCCGACGGCCGCCTGCGCACCGATCCCGCCCCCGCCGACGCGCCCTTCGGGAACGAG
>CAYMHJ010000187.1:0-12583 GCA_964390165.1 uncultured Prosthecobacter sp.
AGACGACCTTAGCACGTGCTGAGACGACCTTAGCACGTGCTGAGACGACCTTAGCACGTGCTGAGACGACCTTAGCGCGTGCTGAGATGACCTTAGCACGTGCTGAGATGACCTTAGCACGTGCTGAGATGACTTTAGCAGGTGCATAGATTACATTATCTACCGGTATTATAGGTTATCTGAAGGGATGATTGATGTTGGCGCTCAGGCCTCAGGCTTGGCTGGGGGCCTGACTGCCAAGGGTTCAAGACGGGGGTTCTCTTTCCCGAGAGAAAGTCCGACTTCACCGGCGGGGCAGCCTGGGACTCAGGAGAAGAGGTGACCTAATCAAAGGTTTCTTTTTTTGGATTGACCTTGTTCGCGAACTTTGATTTTATTTCGTTAATTCGCTGGTCTTTCTCATGAGCCCGGTTTGGCCCAAACGGAGAGCCCAACGTGTCAGAGACACTTCAACCGCGCTTTTTCCATGCCGATCCTGTGGAATCAACCTGGCCTTTTATGGTCAAGCCCCCAAGCGATTTGGAATGGCGAGAACGCTCCGCCAACGAACTCCAATCAACGACGACTTATGACTAATCCCATTGTTCTAAACACCCGAAATCTCAATGACCTGGAAATCGAAGCCAAGCTGCGCCTGCTGGCGCAGGCGCAGACTGACAACCCCACGGCGGCACCGGGTACGGCCATCACTTCGGTGGAGCTGCTCGCTGCGGCGGATCTCATCGAGGCCAAGCGCACGAAACAGAAGACGGCGGAGGCCGAAGCCGAGGCTGCCACGGCTCAGAAACTCGAGGCGGCGGCCGCCGCGAAGGTGCTGATCAGCGACTACGCCGCCGAGGTCTGGCCTGCGACGGGCAGGGATGTCTCCAAGTGCGTGCTGCTGGCCTTTGATGTGAGCGGCGGCGGCGGCTCACCACCACCGCCGGAAGAGCAGCAGATCACGGGCGTGGAGTTGGACTACGGCCCGAATGCGGGCTCACTGACGGTGCGTGCGAATGCCAAGCCGCGGCGTGCCATCAGCATCGAGGCGCAGATCAATCTGACCCCGAATGCGGCGCCGACCTGGCAGCACGCGGACATTTTCTCCGCCACCCCCTTTACGCTGCCGGGACTGCCCTCCGGCAGTCTGGTGCAGGTGCGCCTGCGCGCCGTCTTCGCCGGTGGCGTCAAAGGCCCCTGGAGCGACATCGCGGAGCATCGCGTGCCCTGATCAAACCAGACTGGGAGACTTGGAGCTCAGAGTCTCCGCGCGCAGCGCCTCTCCAAGTCTCCCAGTCTCAAAGTCTTCACCGCCATGCCCTTCGACCCCAACCTCCCCCAGGAACTGACGCCCGTGGATGCGGAGCAGATGCGTGACCAGTTCAACAGTCTGAAAGACCTCATCGATGCGGTGCCAGCAGGCCCGCCCGGCCCTGCGGGACCGCCGGGGGAGGTGACGCAGGTGGATCTGGACAATGCCATCAACAGTGCGCTTTCCCAGACGAGCAATAACAGCAACAACGTGGCCGCGCTGGGTGAGGCGGCGGACGGCATCTACAACCAAACGCAGATGCAGAACCTGATCTCTAAGGTGGACGAGCTCATCAATGCGCTGCGGCGGTAGGCCGGAGGCTGCTGCGCAGGAGACTGCCACCCCGAGCTCCCAGCTCGGGGCGGGGGCGCGTGGTGTATCCGCCGTCTCACCAGCATCTTTCATCGCGTGCCAGAACCTTCAGCGCTTCGTAAGTGCAGAGCAGGCCGTAGAGGAGGTAGGGCAGCATCAGGAAGGCCATGAGCTCCCAAATTCCCGGCAGCTCGGGAAGCACAAAACGAATCCGCAGCGCCACCAGGAGCAGTCCCAGAATGCTGATAATGCCCAGCCCTTCCAGCCAGTCCATGAACCGGGGTGGGGGGAGTGGGATGGTGTGTTGTTTCATGGCCGGAATGCCAGTGGGCTCTGATTCAGGACCACAATCAATCTCCGGCCATGTAAGAGATCAATCAGCCGTTGGTAAGATAAATCTCAGGAAAGGAGAGATGCCGCCATGCCTGCCCCCAAGTCCGGGGTGATGTCGGGTGCTCGGCTCACTTCGCCCATTCTTCCTCGAAGTAGCGGACGAGGGCTTGGTTGTTGAGGCGGTTGACCTCGGTCTCCACGCGGGACATGTCTGGCGGGAAAATGGGGAGCTGGGCGAGGACTTCTTCGTTCACGAAGCGGAGGCTGGGCGGCAGGGTGGCGGGGCCGGAGAGGGGCTGGCGGCTGGCGAGGATGAAGCCCCATTCGCCAAAGCTGGGGACGATGGCGTGGTAGGGCTCGGTGCTGAGGCCGCTGGCTCGCAGGGTGGCATCGACACACCAGAAGGACTGGCGGGCGACGTAGGGTGAGGTGCTCTGGACGACGAGCGCGGCATGGGCGGTCATGCTTTTGAGCAGGCGCTGGTAGAAGGTGGTGGTGTAGAGCTTGCCGAGGGAGAAATTGGAGGGGTCGGGGAAGTCGATGATGACGAAGTCGAAGGGGCCGCGCGGCTCGCCGAGGTAGGCGAAGGCGTCGGCGTTTTCGATGCGGAGCCGCGGGCTGCTGAGGGCGCCGGCGTTTTGCGCGGTGAGCATGGGCGTGCTGGAGAAGAGCCGCGTCATGGCGGGATCGAGGTCACAGAGGGTGATGCTTTCGATGCGCGGGTAGCGGAGGACTTCGCGTGCGGCCAGGCCATCTCCACCGCCGAGGATGAGGACGCGCTTTGCCTGCGGAAGGCGGGAGAGGCCGGGATGCACGAGGGCTTCGTGGTAGCGGTATTCGTCCCGGCTGCTGAACTGGAGGTTGCTGTTCAGGTAGAGGCGGAGGTCTTCCTTTTGTTTGGTGAGGACGATGCGCTGGTAGGGCGTGGACTCGGCGTAGATGACGGGATCGGAGAAGGCGGCGAGCTCGCCCCAGCGGGTGATTTCATCCCCACGCAGCAGGCCGAAGAGGAGGAAGCCGGTGACGCTGAGGCCGGTGAGCCAGAGATTCCGAGCACGCGGCAGCTCGCTGCGCAGGAGGTGGAGGGCGAGCAGGCCGACGCTGGCATTGATGAGGCCGAAGAGGAAGGCGCTGCGCACGAGTCCGAGGTGCGGAACGAGCACGAGAGGGAAGAGCAGGGAGGCGAGCAGCGCGCCGATGTAGTCGAAGCTGAAGACGTTCGAGACGAGGTCTTTAAACGCGAAGCGGCCCTCCATGATCCGCAGCAGGAGCGGGATCTCCAGGCCGACGAAGCAGCCGATGAGGAAGACGAGGCTGTAGAGCGGGATGCGGAAGGTGATGCTCCAGCCGAAGAGCAGAAACAGCAGGGCTGCGGAGGTGCCGCCGAGGAAGGCGATGAGGAACTCGACGCGGATGAAGGTGCGGATGAGGTTCCCGGTGACGAAGCGTGAGAGCCAGGAGCCGACGCCCATGGCGAAGAGATAGACGCCGATGATGGTGGAGAACTGCGTGACGCTATCGCCCAACAAATAGGAGGCCAGCGTGCCGGCGATCAGCTCATACACCAGCCCGCAGGTGGCGATGGCGAAGACGGAGAGGAGGAGGAGCCAGGGGCGGGCCATGGAAGGACGAAGGACGAAATCCGAAGGACGAAGCCCGGACTTTGTCGTGTGGAGAGCGGGGTCTGCGCTCAATGAATCGCGGCGGCGATGATCTGACAGATGCCGAGTGCTGCGGCACCGACGACGATGGCGAGGGCGAGGTTCTTTTCTTCGACGAGCTGCTTCCAGAGATCGTAGGGGGTGAGCTTGTCCACGATGATGAATCCGGCGACGAAGATGACGATGCCGAGGAGGGCGTAGATGACGGAGTTGAGGAGGATGGCGATGTCCATGGTGCTGTTGATTTGAGGTTTGAGATTACTTGTGCCCGAAGCTCCAGCCGCCGCTGCTGCTGCTGGTCATGAGGCTGGGGCGGTAGCGGTAGCTGGTGCTGTTGAAGCTGCTGCGGTTGGCGCTGCTTTGGAAGAGAGCCCAGCCGCTCATGTTCGCCAAAACGAGGTAGGCGCAGGAGAGCAGGGTCATGGTGGTGTAGATGGGGTGTTTCATGAATTACTCGTCGTCGCTCGTGGCGTAGGGGTTGAAGTCGCTCTCCATCCAGCGGCGTTTTTCGAAGGTGCCGCTGCGGAGCATGGTCCAGACGGGCCAGAGGGAGATGCCTGCGAGGCCGAGCCAGAAGTTTGACCAAAAGAGTCCGCCATGCTGCATGGTGAAGGTGATTCTGGCGGAGGGCAGGGAGGCGGAGGCATCGGGCGTGAGGGCTAGGTAATACTCTCCAGCCGGGATGCCGGTGAGGGTCACTTTTTGCACATGGCCGCCAGGAGCGGTGCTGTAGTTCGTCAGCGGGAAGGCGACCGGCTGCCCGGTTTGCGTCTTGGCCTCGATGAGCTTGCCCTTCAGCCCGAGGTAGGTGTCCTGTGCCAGCACGGAGGCGGCGCTGATGTGCAGCGGAGCGCGGTGTCCGGAGATCTTGAAGGTCGGGGTGGTGATCATCTGCCCGGCCTGGGTGGAATCGTAGCTGGTGTGGACCTGGCCGACGTTCTTCTCCACGCCCCAGCCCATGAAAAGGAACTGGAGAATGCAGTAGCCAATGAACATGAGGAAGAAGGTGCCGCGAACATCACGCCACTTTTGCTGATGCGGGTTGGGTTCGTTGAGATAGGGGCCCGCAGGTGGAGACAGCCTGCTGCCATCACGCAGGAAGGCTTGCTGCACTTCGAGGTGGTCGATGTATTCTCCGCCGGACCAGGTGACTTCATTCAAGCCGGGCATGACCTCGCAGGAAAGCACACGCGGCGGGGAGATGTGGTCGCTGACGGTGGCCTTCTCACCGTTTTTGACGCGCCAGTAGAACTCGCCCAGGACATCGGTGGTGGTGACTTCCTCGCGGGCGAAGAGCTTGAACTGCTCACCGTTCCAAAGTGTGGCGGTGTGGTGGCCCGGCAGGATTTGGACGAGTGACCAGTGGCCGCGAAAGCTGACGAGGAAGCGGAAGCCAAGCCAGGGATTGAAGAGGAGGTATTCCTCCCAGGAGCACCATTTATCCTTCCGCCGCATGAAGCCGATGACCTCCCACATCTCCCCTTTGAGGAGGCCGCGCGAACCAATCGGTAGCGCGAGCTTCATCTGAAGCGTGGTCTTGGCGACTTTGCCGATCTCCTGCAGGTGTGGCGTGGTGGCATCGAGGATGCTGGCGCAGGAACCGCAGACGGCGGACATGGACTGGCCTTCAGCCCGGAGATTCACCGGAGCACCGCAGCTCGGGCAGGCCATGGCGGAGCTTTGACGGCGCGTGATGTCGGCCTCGGCATCCCAGCCGGGCACCTTGCGCAGATCAGTGAAGTTCAGGTCGCCAAACTGGGCGTAATCACCCGAGTAGAAGGCGCTCTCACCATTCACGATCTCGATGGTACCGAACTGCCCGCCAGGCCCCGTGAGGTCCATGCCGAGGCGGGACCAGCCGGGCGGAGCGACCATGGGCAGCTCACCTTCCACGGAGAGGCAGCGGGCTTCTTTGACATCCATGATGCGCCACGAGGCACCCTGAATGCTTACCATCATTCCGGCCCGGGTGTTTTCATTGAGCCCTGGAGGCAGGCTGACGGTATGGGGAAAGCTGAGGGTGTAGTAGCCCATCACCTCGGCGATCCAGCCATAGGTACCCTGGCCGAAGTCGGCGTACCATTCATTCCATGAGCCATCGCCATAATGCATTCGCAGTCTGCCCAGCAGGACAAAGCCGCGCCCGTTCCAGTGGCCCTTCGTGCCGATCTTCAGTGGAGACAGATCATTCGGAAGCTCCGCCATCTGGCCGAAGGTGGTGACCTGGAAGTCGTTCCGCACCACGAGCGAGCGGCAGTGCTCGCAGACGGAGGAGATGCTGATCGACGAATGAAAGACGACCGGAGCCCCACACTGAGGACAGTCGTAGCGGCGAGCGGCGGGATGAATCGAAGGATCAGGCATCTGGGACTGCACGACGCGGATTCAAGCGGAGGCCGGTGAAGATGACAACGAACAAATCCATGAGAAAAGGCGGGGCGTGGTCGATGTGGCAAACGCGCATGGTAGGGCAGGGAGGCGTGTTCGCCGAAGTGGATCAATTTCCTTGCCACTGAGGCCGCCGCGCTCGCCGGTCATTTCAGGCATCTTTTTGAGAATGGATCTATGTCTGTCTCTTTCCAGGGTTGATTTCGGCCCTGGTCTCCTGTCCTCTGCGCACCCCTCCTTTTCTTCCGCCTCCTTTATGCCCCGGTGGGAAACCCTCCTCTGGCTCGCCAGCTACATCATTCTTTGTCTCGGATTGTCCGCCTTCGGTGCGCACAAGATCAAGGTACTCTACGGCTACTGGCGGCACCGCAGGCAGCGGCCTGTGGCTTTGCGGGAATTTGCCGAGCTGCCCGTCGTCACCGTCCAGCTCCCCATTTTCAATGAGGCCGACGTGCTCGACCAGCTTATCCGCTACATCAGCGCGCTGGATTACCCGAAGGACCGCCTCCAGATCCAGTTCCTGGATGATTCCACGGATGAAACGGTGGCTCTCGGGGAAGCCCACGCGCAGCGGCTCCGCGAGCAGGGCTTCGATGTCGAGTATCGCCATCGCGTGAACCGCCAGGGCTACAAAGCCGGTGCGCTGGATGAAGGCATGGCCACGGTGAAGGGGGAATTCATCGCCATCTTCGATGCCGACTTCGCCCCCGAGCCCGACTTTCTGCTGAAGACGATCCACCACTTCACCGATCCGAAGGTGGGCATCGTGCAGGCACGCTGGGTGCATCGGAACCGCGACTTCTCCCTGCTCACTCGGCTGCAGGGCATCCTGCTGGATGGGCACCTCATGCTGGAGCAGACCTCGCGCAGCCGCTGGGGGGAGTTTTGCAACTTCAACGGCACCGCCGGGCTCTGGCGGCGCACGACCATCGATGACGCAGGCGGCTGGCGTGCGGACACGCTTACAGAAGATCTCGACCTCACCTACCGCGCGCAGTTCAAAGGCTGGCGTTTCGTGTATCTGAATGACGTCATCGTGCCCGCCGAGCTGCCGCCGGACATGGACGGCTACAAGTCGCAGCAGCATCGCTGGGTCAAAGGCTCCATCCAGGTCTGCCTCAAAATGCTCGGTCAGGTGTGGCGCAGTGATGCGCCCTTCCACACGAAGTTCGAAGCCACCGCACATCTCGGCGCGAACTTCGCGAACCTGCTCACGCTCGTCTCGCTCGTGCTCGTCTATCCCGTGGACTTCCTGCCGCAGAACTCCTGGCAAAAAGCCGTCTTCCTCGATCTGCCCGTCTTCTTTTTTGCCACGATCTCCGTCATCGCCTTTTACCTCACCGCGCAGGGCGCTCAGAGCCGCTGGGGCTGGCTGAAGACGCTGCCCTTCATCCCCTTCTTCATGGCGCTGGGCATTGGCATGACCATCAACAATGCCAAGGCCGTGATCGAAGCCCTGCTCGGCAAGCAGTCCGAGTTCGTCCGCACGCCGAAGTATGGCGTGAACAACAAGGCCGAGGCCTCGAAGAAGTCCTTCCATTACAAAGCGGGCAAGTCCGTGGGCCTCTGGATCGAACTCCTGCTCGTGGGCTACTTCGGCTGGCTCGTCTGTCTGGCCATCGAGATGAAGGACTGGGGTGCCATGCCCTTCCGCTGCCTCTTCATGTTCGGCTTCCTTTACGTGGCCTCGGGATCGCTTTTCAATCGCTTCTCCATGGCACTCTTCGTGCCTTCCTCGGACAACAAAAAGAACTAATCCGTCACTCAGCGCGTGCCTTTGAGCAGATCGAAGACGGTCACCATGCCGAGCAGGTGATCCTCGGCATCCACCACCACGGCCTTGCTCACACCGGTGCGCATCAGGGTCTGCACGAGTTCAGGCACGAGCACATCTCCACGCACACAAAAGGGCTTTGTGAGCGGCAGATCCTTCAGGCCATCGCGGCAGGTGAGGCCGTGGTTCTTCAGCCAGTCATACGCCACGGAGCGCCGCAGCAGGCCGATGACCTTCCCGTCTTCCGTGACCGGATAGGTGCTGTGCGGATGACGCTGAAACTCCTCCACCGCATCCTGAACACACAGCGCGGCATCCAGCGATGCCACCTCCTTTGTCATCACATCCGCCGCTGTCGCGTGGCGGGTGGCTTCGGAGATCGCGTCCACGGTCTTCTGGATCTCCTCTGGCAGGTGATACTGCTGCGCCGTGGATTTAAAGAGCGCCTCCAGTGAGCCGATGCTCTTTACCAGCGTCTTGAATGTGCCGCCGTCGATCGCCACCAGTTCGCTCGCTTCTTTGGCCGTGGCATCGAAACGCCAGATGCCATCTCCCAGCAGTGCACGCTCGCCGAAGTGCTCGCCCGTCCCCGCTGACTTCACGAGCTGCCCCTGCGCATCCGTAATCTCCACGCGCCCCTTTTTCACCGCGTAAAGCGACTGCGCGGGCTCACCACAGCGGAAGAGGGAGTCGCCTGCCTCCAGATGCATCTCACCGAGCGGAGAGGAGAAGCTCGGCGTCAGCAGATTGATGTCGCGCGGGAAAAACATCTCAAAGGTCCACTCCGCCATGACGCGCAGTTTGCGATCAAGACCAGGGAGTTTCATGAGATACACGCTGCGCCACATGAACCACGCCAGCAGGCCGGAGAAGCGCAGCCCCATGACCATCGCCACGGCTTTGCGATGCCCGATGGTGGCCAGCTCACCGAGGCCGGTGAAGGCAAAAGGCTGCAAAGGCATGCCGCGGAGGGTGGCGAGGATGTTGTCGCCGATCAGGGCTCCCTGCCGCATGGCAAACTGTGCGGTCTCCGGGCAGTGACCGCCGTCGGCTTTCGGGAAAATGGCGCAGTCACCGGCTGCCCAGACTTTCTCACGCGTCATGACCTGACCATAAGAATCCACGCGCACCTTGCCACGATCCATGGGGATCAAGCCGGCCTCGCCAAGAGCCTTGATCAGCGGATGAGGTGCATTGCCGACCGTGCAGACGACGAGGTTCGTCGGGATCGTGGTGCCATCACTGAGCTGCACCGTGCGTGCGGTGACGGCGCGCACGCGTTTGTTGAAGACGATCTGCACGCCCATCTTCTCCAGACAGCGCCCGGTGTAGTCGCCCAGCCTTTCCCCCAGCATGGAAAGCAGGCGGTCGCCGCTGTGGATGAGCGTCACCGTGGCTTCGTCTTCGCGGATGTTGTCGTAGTAGCGCCGCACACCGGCGATGAGATCCTGGATCTGCCCCGCCGTCTCGACCCCGGAATAACCACCACCCACGACCACAAAGGAGAGCATCTCCTTCCGCTGCTGATGCCGGGTGATCAGGTTTGCCTCCTCCATCCGGCTGATGATGGCCGCGCGCAGCTTCATGGCATCCCCCACCGTCCGCATGAGGTAGGAGTGCTCTGACATCCCAGGGATGCGGCTGAGGTCCACGCCTGCGCCGGGAGCCAGCATCAAATGATCAAAGGTCACGGTCACATTCGGGGTGAAGCGCCCGCCATCCAACGTCAGCACATGCTTTTCAAGATCCAGGCTGGTGACCGTGCCTTTCAGCACATCGGCCCCTTTGCAGATCATGCGGATGGGATTCACCACATGCTGAGGCGAGAGCGACCCGCCCACCACCTCCGGCAGCATCGGCTGAAAGACCATGTGGTTTTCACTCGCGATCACCCCCACGCGCAGGCTTTCACTCTCCATCTTGTCCAAAATGCGCTGAGCACAATAGACCCCGGCAAATCCGCCACCGATGATGGCGATGTCAAAATGGCGTGGGATGGATTCAGACATGAAGGTTGGAGGGCAATCTGAGCTCTTACCGCACACACCGGGCCAACGTAAAACGAACTTCCAAGTTCGTTGAACTCCGAACGAATTTGAAAATTCGTTCTACCTCCCGCGAGCCAGCCACACGCCCAGCACGGCAACGGCCATGCCGAAGAGTGAAAGGCCCGTCAATGTCTCGCCAAAGATGCCCCAGGCCATCAGGACTGTGACCGCAGGCACGGTATAAAACAGGCTGGCCACATTCACCGCCGTGCCGCTGCGGATCAGATGATTGAGCAGACTGATCGCGCCGATGGAAAGCACCAGAGCCACCCACAGCAGGGCGAAGACAAACTGCCCGCTCCATTCCACACGCATGGTTTCGGTCGTCAGCGCCAGCACCGCCGTCACGACCAGACTCGCCGCATACTGCACCACCGTGCTCGTGCGCAGATCAAAGGCCGGGCAATGCCGCTTCTGCCACATCGTCCCCATCGTGATGCCGATCAGCGCAGCGACTGCGGGCACGGTCATGAGAAAGGTCAGCCCGCTGCCCGTCTTATGCGCCACCACCAGCGCCGTGCCAATGAAGCCCTGCGCAAGCCCGCCCCATTGACGTGGCAGCACACGCTCGCCCAGCACCATGCCTGCAAAGGCGGCGGTGAAGAGCGGCTGCATGGAAACAATGAGACTCACGATCCCAGAAGGCAGTCCCAACCTCAGCGACCAAACACAACCGCTCAGGTAAACCGCATGAATCAGCAATCCCGCGATGGCCACATGCAGCATCTGCCTCTTTCCTTTCGGCCAGGGAGCGCGTGAAATGAGCGCGATGGGCACGAGGACAGCCAGCACGATGCAGTAGCGCATCGTCAGAAAGGTAAAAGGCTCCGCATACGGAACCCCGAGCTTCGACCCGATGAACCCACTGCTCCACAACAGCACAAACAGCCAGGGAATCGCAGATGCCCAGCGGGTGGCACGTCTTGGGGGGCTCACAAGGCGGAAAGGGATGGAGGTTCAGTCATGGATTTGTGCAGCATGGCTGGGAAGATCTCCCCATGCAAACAACCGAGAGACAGCGACGAAAGCCCCCCGCGCTCCGCTCTAGCGCACTGGCCCCAGGCTCTGCAAATACGCCATGAGGTGCACCACATTCTCTTCCCCGAGAGCGGTGAGCTGGCCCTCGGGCATGAGGGACATGGGGAGCTGCGACTGCTCGGTGATCTGGGATTTTTCGATAGTCAGCTTTTCCGCCGGGGTCTGGATGGTGATGGCTTTCTCGGTCTGCGCGGGGATGACGCCGGTGAGGGTGCGGCCGTCCTTGAGCTTGAAGACGCTCATGCGGTAGTCGGCGGGCACGATGGCGTTTGGATCGACGATGTTTTCGAGCAGGTAGGTGAGCTTGTGGCGATCTCCGCCCGTGAGGTCGGGGCCGATCATGCCGCCTTCGCCGTAGAGTTTATGGCACCCGGCGCATACGGCTCCGAAGATGAGCTTGCCCTTGGCGGCTTCGCCTTTGGCGAGGCGCTCGGGGGTGAGCTTCTTCGTCCAGTCGGCGAGTTCGGCTTTCTTGGCCTCGGGTGTGTCCCGCAGCTCGCCCCAGACGGCGGTGAGTTTGGTGGTGAGGTCGGCGTCGTTCAGGCTGCGGATGGCGCGGGCCTGATACGGAGTGATGATGGCGACTGGCACCTGGCCGGACTTCACGGCATCGAGCAAGGCATGGGCGTAGCTAGGCCGTGTGACGAGTGTGGCGACGGTGGCCGCCTGCTGCTCCTCACTTCTCTGCGGCCAGGGGTTGAGCAGGGCTTTGGGGATGTTCGGGTTGTCGTAAGCCGCCAGTGCACTGCGTGCGGCGGTGCCGAGGACTTTGTCATTGATCAAACTGCGCACGATGGGCAGCAGCTCGGGCTTCGCGCTGCGGGTGAGGCCGGTAAAGGCATTGCGGCGCGCGTTGGCATCGCCCTCGGTGTTTTTGACGATGGTGATGAGTTCGTCCGTGGCCCGTCCGCTGCCGAAGATGAGGGAGAGGGTTTGGAGGTGTTCGGCGTTCGCGGCTTTGGCGACGGCCACAAACTCATCCCAGCCCTTCGGCTTCTTCGCGGTGCTGAATCCTTCGAGTCCGGCGGCCATGCCGGCGAGGATGTCTTCGCGGACAGCGGCGTCCTTCGTCATCAAGGCCACGAGCGCATCGACAGCGGCGGGCTGCTTCTCGATGTCCTCGGCGATGCGACGGGCGACGAGTCGGCGCACGGTGGGGATTTTTGCTTTGGCGATGAAGTCCACGCCCTTCATCGGGTCCGCCGCGACGGCGGGCTCGATGCCATACCAGATCATGAGCGGCTGCTGCCGGTCATTCGCGTCTTCCTCATGCTGCGCCAACTCCGTGGCGATGGGCCAGCGGGCTTCGAGTGGGAGCCGTTGCAGCAGTGAAGCTACCGTGAGTCGGAGCAAACCAGATTTTTGTTTCAGAGAAAGAGCACCATTTTGAAACCAATCTGGATCTCCAGAGTCGGCCATCTTGCGAAGATGTTGTGCTGTTTCCGCAATGGTAGGCACTCTGTTCTTTTGTCTGCGATCAACCCATCCCATTTCTGACAAAGTTTGCAGCGCCATTCTGCTCCACCAGTTGTTCGGATTATCCAGCAGGTTCACCAACTCCTCGTCCTTCATCGCCGCCACATTGATCGGCTCCGCCTTCTTAGGCTCCCCATACACGATCTTGTAAATGCGCCCGCTCGTCCGATGCACGCCGTCGTTGTCGTGGCATTCGCCGGTGTCTGACCAGTCGGCGACGAAGACGTTGCCGTCGGGGCCGGTGAGGAGGTCGATGCCGCGG
>CAYMHJ010000188.1:0-12548 GCA_964390165.1 uncultured Prosthecobacter sp.
GCCTTCCCTGCTGGTGGCACTTGATGCCGAGACGCTGGAGATGCTGGCGTATCTCAACCTGCCTTCCGAGCTCGCTGATGTGGACATCTCCACCGACGGGCACCACCTCTATGCGCTCAGCTACAGTGCACAAAACATCACTGAAGTGGATCTTGATGCCTTCGCCATCACCCGCACCCGCACAGTGCCTGCCCATGTCTTCATAGGCAGCACCAGCCGACTGGAGGCCGGACGCAGAGACCGGATATACTACACAGACACCCAGCACATCCGCGCCCTGCACGTCTTTGATTTCGATGATGGATCAGATCTCTCCACATTGCTTCTCTCCGGATCAGCAGGTACAGGCGACTTTGCCGTGACACCGGATGGCAACACGATCTATGCCTGTTCCCAGGTCGGCTCGGACACCACCGGCACCTCTTTCATGGCGCGGATCAACAGCACGGGTGATGTGCTCCTCCAGACTCATACGAGCGAGACGGTGTTGAGTCAGGCGCCGCTGAATTCACCCGTCTTTTTCAGCGCCAATCGTGATGCTGTCTTCACCAAGAACACCAGCTTCAGCCCCCTGCTCTCAGACTCGCGTCAGTATCCCTCGCGTCACATCATCGCCGCCTCCGCCTATGGTCATGCTTTGGTCAGTGGCTCCAGCATTCTGGAGAGCTCGGGCGGCACTTCTGTCCACAGCCTGCCGGTAAGTGTCAGCGTCGCCGCCTTCACGGGAAACCAGGATGCGCTTGTTTATTTCGATGCCTCTGCGCAGCAGCTCGTTCGCCTCTCCCTGGCTGGGATCATCGCGCTGCCTCCCGTCGCCATCACTCCGGCCATCGCCGATGGCTCTCTGATCGCCTACGCACCAGAGCGCCTGGACTGGACCGGCACCCCGCTGGCCGCCAGCTACGATGTTTATGTCGGCAATGATGCCACCGCCGTGGCCGCCGCGACGAACAGCAGCGGAGGCATCTACCGTGGGAACACCACCGGCATCAGTTTCCTCATCAACGGCTCCATCTTTCTGCCCGGTCAGACCTACTACTGGCGAATCGACATCCGCAACTTCGATGGCACCACCACCGCCGGGCCGGTCTGGAGCTTCCGCCTGCCTTCCGTCACTGCCTCACCGGATCATGTCTTCGTCCGCACGGCGGCTGAGGCCGACCCCGTCACCACCACCCTGACACTCGCCACTGCCAGCCCAGCCACGGCATGGACCCTGACAGAAAATGTCTCCTGGCTGGCCCTTAGCGCCAGCTCCGGCACAGGCGGGCAGGACGTGACCCTCACCTTCAATTCCGCAGGACTCAGCCCTGGAACTTACGTCACACACCTCGCCCTTATCGCAGCCGGAGACAGCGTCGATATCCTCGTCAGCCTCCAGATCCTTGGCAGTCTGAACATCGTCAAAATGCTCTCTGATCCCGTGCTGCCTCGTGTCTATGCTCTTCACAGTGATCCTGTTTCCAACGAAGGTTGGATGCTCTGGATCGATCCAGCCACCGCGCGTATCCAGCACGCCAGTTTCATCGGTGGCAATGTCATCGACTTCACCGTCCACAGCCTCGACGACCGCCTCTACGCACTCGTCAACAATGGAACCAGCGTCGTCAGTATCGACCGGCAGACCACGCGCCAGAACATCACCTCTTGGAACCCCGCGTCCACTGCGGTCGCCATTCATAATGCCGCCGTCGGCCGCGTGGTCCTCCGCAGCGCGACGAATGTGCTGCAAATGCACCATAGCGTGACGGGTGGCACGGTGGGCACCTCACTCGGACTGCCGGCCAATGTCACGACGCGCACCCCCGGCAATGGCAGTTTCATTCTCGCCGCGGTGCGGCAGAGCACAGGAGTCACCGGCTTCGCCCGCTACACACTCGGCAGCAGTGCCATCATCTACAGCGCCACCCAGTATTGGGCTGGCACCTACAACTCCACCTTCACCCTGTCTGGCGACGGTGCCCGCGCCTTCTACCTCGGGCGTGCCTACAATACAGCCACACTGGCCGAACTCGCGAATCTGGGCACACCCATCCTCGCCAGTTCCTGGACGGGGCATGTCGCTTGGTCGGCCACGCAGGCTTACGCCGTGCCTGCCGGCACTTCGCTGGGCGCTCTGCCCATCACCACCACCCTCATGGCCGCTACCGCAGATCACGCCTGGCTCGTGCTTTATGATCCCGTGACCCGAGCCTTCACTTCCATCGACCCCGGAGTCATCGTCGCCTCCCAGGCCGAGGTGGAGTTCGCGGAAGGCACGGACTCCCAGACAGTCACAATCTCGAATCTCACCAGCTCGTCCGTCATCCTGACGGCCACCTCTGACACTACCGCGATCAGGGTATCAAGTGAACCTCGCAGCATCCCGCCAGGAGGCACGGCAGACATCGAAGTCAGGCTTCAGGCTGGCAGCTTTGAATCTGGCACGCTCCATTTCTCGACGAGTGAAAAAAGTGCCGAACTCAGCATCCCCGTTCGTTTTTCCACTCCTGAAGCCCCCCGTCCATGACACTCCGCGAACCTGAAATCTTCGAACTCCCCACACCCACCGGCCCCATGCGCACCGTGGTGCTGCGTCCAGCCGCGGCAGGGCGGTACCCAGGGCTGCTTTTCCACTCGGAGATCTTCCAGCTCACCGGCCCCATTTGCCGCACGGCGGCTGCGCTGGCCGGGCATGGGTTCATCGTCGCACTGCCGGAGATTTATCACGAATATCTGCCTGCCGGCACCGTGCTGGCCTATGACCAGAAAGGCTCGGATACCGGCAATCGACTGAAAACCGAAAAGGCTGTAGCCGCCTATGATGCGGACAACCGGGCGGTGCTGGAGTTCTTGAAAAACCATGAGGCTTGCACGGGCAGGCTGGGTTCCTTCGGACCCTGCATCGGCGGTCATCTGACCTACCGCGCAGCGCTCCAGCCTGAAGTCGCTGCGGCGGCGTGTTTTTACCCCACAGACCTGCACAAACGCAGCCTCGGGGCTGGCATGAACGATGATTCACTCGCACGCGCGGCTGACATCAAGGGTGAGCTAATGCTCGTCTTTGGCCGCCAGGATCCGCACGTCTCAGCTGAAGGCCGCGCCATGATTTACCAGACGCTCACAGCGGCGGGCGTAAGCTTTACCTGGCATGAATTCAATGCCGCTCACGCCTTCCTCCGGGATGAAGGTCTGCGCTACGATGCAGAACTGGCCCGCCAGGCGCTCGGTCTTACCGTGGATTTCTTCCGCCGCCATCTCGCATGACCGATGATTGACTCCTCGGCCATGAAACTGACACCAGATTCACCAGACTTGGTCGTCCTCATCCATGGGCTCGGCAGGTCGAAGTACAGCATGAGCATGCTGAAATTTGGGATTCAGAGAGCCGGGTATCGCGTGTTGAGTGTGGGTTACCCCTCGCGGGATATTTCGATTTCCGAAGCAGCGGCGAATCACTTGGGACCAATGTTGGCGAAGATGGAGATTAAACCGGGATCACGGGTTCATTTTGTCACCCACTCGTTGGGAGGGATCGTTTTTCGTGCGTGGGCAGCGGCGCGCGACACTTCCTTTCCACTCGGGCGAACCGTAATGCTGGTGCCACCAAACCAGGGCAGTGAGATCATCGACATGCTGCAGCCGCTTCGCTGGCCGCACTGGATTTTGGGGCCGGTCGTGGATGAACTCGGAACGGCGCAAGGCAGCACACCAAAGACATTGGGAGCCCTGCCGCCCGAGACGGGCGTGCTTATGGGAAATCTGGCGACGCTCCCCTTGTTCAGTCACCTTCTGGGGTCCGAGCATGATGGTCTCGTCACCACTTCAGGCGGACGTGTGGAAGGTCTCAAAGACTTTACCGTCCTGCCAGTGAATCATTTCACGGTGCTCTTCAAACCCTGTGTCCTGCGTGCGGTGCGGCATTATTTGCAGCATGGCAGTTTCACCTGAATTCCAATGTCATCACCAGAATCAGCGTGGGGAATTCGGCTGCGCAATGTCAGGATCACAAAGTCACAGCGCCTTCCATACCACATCCCGTCATCGCGCGGTCTTGAGCGGAGCGGAAAGCGCGCCAGTATGGGCTCTCCAACCTAGCCGCCCACCATGTCCACCGCCCCCCGCCGATCTGCTGCTGAAGCCTACGAGAAGACCCCCACCCGCATTTTCCCAAATTCCGCCGCTGCGGCCAAGGAGCTCGCCGCCGAGGTGCGGGCCCTGATCGAGGAGCGCGCGAAGCAGGGCAAAAACGTCGTACTCGGCATGGCCACGGGCTCCACGCCGGTGCCCTTTTACCGCGAGCTGATCCGCCTGCACAAAGACGAGGGGCTGAGCTTCAAGAACGTCGTCACCTTCAACCTCGACGAATATTACGGCCTAGGCGCCGACCACCCGGAAAGCTATGCCCGCTTCATGGCGGACCAGATCTTTGATCACATCGACATCCCGAAGGCGAACATCAACATCCCCAGCGGCAAGGTGCCGAGCGATCAGGTCTTCGCCCACTGCCGCGACTATGAAGAGAAGATCGACGCCATGGGCGGCATCGACCTGCAAATCCTCGGCATCGGCCGAACCGGCCACATCGGCTTCAACGAACCCGGCTCCAGCCGCGACTCACTCACCCGCCGTATCACGCTAGACCGCGTGACTCGTCAGGACGCCGCTGCAGACTTCCGTGGTGAGGAAAACGTGCCCCACTTTGCCATCACCATGGGTGTCGGCACCATCCTACGCGGCAAGAAACTCGTCCTCATGGCTTGGGGCGACAACAAAGCCGAAATGGTCGCCAAAGCCGTCGAAGGACCGATGACGGAGGCCATCTCCGCATCCTTCCTGCAAGGTCATCCCGATGCACGTTTCTACATCGACACTGGTGCCTCACGCGAACTGACCCGCATCAAACTTCCATGGCTCGTAGGCCCCGTTTCCTGGACCCCGCGCGAGACCCGCCGGGCCGTCTGCTGGCTGGGAAGCCAGATCGCCAAACCCGTGCTCAAACTCACCGACGAGCACTACAATGAGCACGGTCTAGGCGATCTGCTCAGCGAGCAAGGCCCCGCCTATCAGCTCAACATCCGCATCTTCAACCAGCTCCAGCACACCATCACCGGCTGGCCCGGCGGCAAGCCTAACGAAGACGACACCTACCGCCCCGAGCGCGCAAACCCCTATCCAAAACGCTGCCTCGTGCTCAGCCCCGAGCCGCAGGATGCTGTCGTCTCCATGGGCGCCACCTTGGAACGACTCTCGGAACAAGGCCACGACGTGCGAGTCGTCTCACTCACCAGCGGTAACCTCCGCGTCCCCGACAGCGAGGCTGACAAATTTGCCGAGACGCTGAAGGAACTCGCCGGTGTGGTCAGTAACCCGAGCGCTTGGGGACCGCAAACCGCCTATGCCGAGCAGGCCCTGAAAATGTTGGCCGACAAAGGTGAATTCGGTGCCGACACACTACTTCTGCGTCAACTCAAAGCCCTCATCCTGCGCGGTGAACTGCGCGATGCCGCGAACGCCTGCCACGTCCACAACGACCACATCCTTTTCCTCAACCTGCCCTTCTATGAAGAGGGTCGTTACCGCCGATTCAAGAGCACAAAATCCGATGTCGATGCCCTCGCCGCCCTGCTGCGTGAGCACAAACCTCATCAGATCTACACCACTGGCGATGCTGCCGACCCGAGCAGCGTCTCTGGCATCTGCTTCAAGGTGCTCGAAGCCGCGCTGAAAGCCTGCGAAGGCGAAGAATGGGCGGGCTCATGCAGCCTCTGGCTCTATCGCGGCAAAGAAAAGCCGCTCGAAGCCCATGAAATCGACATGGCCGTGCCGCTCAGCCCCCTCCAGCTCGAGCGCAAAGCCCGCGCGCTGGGACGATACGGTGCCTTGTCATCACTCGAGCGCAGCTCCCCCGAGTCGAACCGCCAGAACGCCACGAACTACGACGCCCTCGGCCTCGCCCAATACGAAGCCATCGAGACCTTCCAGCGCTGGCGTCGGGTTTAAGATTCTACGGGAAAGTAATCGTCGTCGGCGATGTCGGGAATACCGACGACGAGCACACGCATCCTGCCCTTCGCGCCATGCACCACGCCAGGCGGGATGTGAACGAGCGAGCCCTTCTTCACCTCATGCTCGGTGCCGTCGAGTGCCACCATGCCCTCGCCATCGAGCACGTAATACAGCTCCGTGGAGCGCTTGTGGTAATGTGGCTTTGCTCCGTCGATGTCCACCGCATGAGCCCAGGCGGCGGGATGCAAAGATTCATCTTCCCGGCTGATGAGCCGGTCCCGCCAGCCGCAGGTGCTGCGCTCGCGTGGCGTGTGGCCTTCGTGACGAATGAGAGTGCTCATGCCCGCCAGAATGTGGCGCAACGTTTACAATGCCAGACGAAAATTCGATTGGCTGTCCGGTGGATTCGTTCCTGATTCGCCGTGCTATGAAAACTCTCTGTCAGGCTCTCTCCATCGTCATCGGTCTCGTGTGCGCCGTCCTCATGATCTTCGGCATCATCCCTCTCCTGGGCTGGACACTCTGGGCCACGCTCGCCGGCTGCGTGGTGGGCATCATCTTCGGCTCCTTCCCTGAAAGGAAGATCGGCCTCATCATCAACGTCGCCGTCGCCATCGTGGCGATCCTGCGTCTCTTCCTCGGTGGCGGTGTGGTTTAATCTCGTGATGTGCTGAGTGCCGCGACCAGATGTCGCATCAAGTCTGCGGCCCGGCGGTGTTCGATGAGCGGTGCGGCCTGCCCGGCATACAGCGGCAGCAGGCTTGCATCGACACGTCGCACGCCTTCAGCCTTCACCGGATGATTCAACGCCGCCTGCAAAGGAAACGGCAGCGCCGGATGGGTGCCGCCTTCAAGTTCAGCCAGCAGCGGATTTACCATGAAACGCGCCAGTCTTCCCGTGAAATGTCGGCTCAGTCGTGTGCAGGCCGCTTCGGGCGTGAACAACGCTGCGCGATGAGGGGCGGGGCAGTTCGACTCCTCACAGGCCAGGAAGGCAGTACCGATCTGCACCGCATCAGCACCCAGTTGAAACGCCGCATTCATGCCTTGTGCTTCTGCGATGCCACCAGCGGCGATCACCGGCCTCCGTGTGACCTTTCGCACCTGCGGCACGAGTGAAAATGTGCCTGTGAGCGAGTCTTCAGGAGCACGCAAAAAGCTCGGCCGATGACCTCCGGCGTCAGATCCCGTCGCCACGATCATGTCCACGCCCTCCTGATCGAGCGCCGCTGCCTCCTCCACCGTCGTTGCCGCGCCAAGGGTAATGATGCCACGTTCGCGGCATGCCTTCAAAATAGAAACATCTGGTATGCCAAAGACAAAGCTGAACACCGCCGGCCTCATTTCCAAAATCACCTCCGCCTGCTGCTCAAAACTGAAATCATCCGGCTGCTCCATTGGCGGTGCCTCGATACCGAGACGTGCATAGACTTCTCCAAACTGCCTCATGCCCTGTTCATGATGCGCAGCGGTCATCACCTCCGCGCCCGCATCTTGCCGCGAGACCCAAAGGTTGATGTTGAAGGGTCTCGCCGTGGCGGTTTTCAGTTCGCGGATCACCTCGCCGATCTGCGCCGGCGACAGATGATGTGCTCCGAAGGAACCCAGGCCGCCTGCATTGGAAACAGCCGCCGCCAGACCCACGGAGGACAATCCCCCGCCGAACGGCCCCTGGATGATCGGATGCTCGATGCCGATCAGGGAGGTGAACGCAATCATGGTCAGGCGGCGAACTGGTTGAGAATCACCGTTTCCTCCGCGCTGAGCCGCCCACCACGCGGCCAGGGCTCCTGCAACCCTTTGCCAACCGCGATCATGTAGCTGATCGCATGATCTGCTGGCAGGCGAATAATTTTGGAAACCGCTTCGGCGTCGAAGCCGACCATCGGGCAGGTCTCATAGCCCAGCCCGCGTGCGGCCAGCATCAACGTCATGCCCGCAAAGGCAGTGGAACGCATCGCCTCATCACGCGTTAGCTGATCCTTGCCCGCGTAAAAGCCTTTCAGAGCAGGCACGAGAATATCCTGCACGGCCTGCGGTGCATGGCTCCAATAGCGCTCCGGCTGCCGCTCGTGTGCCTTTAGATCTGCGCACATCACCACCAGCAGAGAGGCATCCGTCACCTGCGCCTGATCCCAGGCCACGTCGCGTATCTGCCGCCTCAGTTCAGGATCACGCACGAGCACAAAGCGGTAGTTCTGCATGTTGAAGGAGGATGGTGCTAGCCGGGCCAGCTCCAAGAGCTTCTCCACATCCGCTTCTGGCATGATGTGGGTGGGATCGTAGTGCTTGATGGAGCGTCGGGTTTCGATGGTTTCGAGGATGTTCATGGGGGTGACCTACAATTCTGGAGCGGCGGTTACCTTTGTAAACCATCACGCTTGTCCGCGGCTCTGAATCAGGTATCCAATCGGTAACCATCACTTCTCACTACATGGTAGCCCGCCGAAAAAGCAAAGTCACTCCACCACCGCCCGCCTGCCCGCTTAAACTCTGCATGAGCTTCATCGGCGGTGCGTGGACGCCGAACATCATCTGGTATCTCGGTGGTGGTCCGCGCCGGTTCAGTGAACTGAAGCAGGACCTCGCTGGTGTCTCTGCCAAGATGCTCACGCAGCGTCTGCGGCACCTCGTCGAGATCGGTGTCGTCGGGCGTCGCGAGCTGCCTACCTCACCACCCACCGTCGAATATTCGCTCACCCCTGTTGGCTGCGAGCTGAAGCCCGCGATCGAGGCCATCGTCCGTGTCGGAGAGAAACTGAAGCGCCTGGAAAAGCTCTGATACCATTGCGACCAAGCTTGGGATGGACAGTCCATGATGGCGGCGGATGATGCGTCCGCCATTTCAGCATGACTTGGGAAACCATAACTTTCCTCTTCTTCGCCGGCCTCAGTGCTGGCTTTATCGACTCCATCGCGGGTGGTGGTGGCTTGATCTCGGTGCCTGCGCTGCTGTGGGCCGGTCTTCCGCCGCAGATGGCGCTGGGCACGAACAAGATGCAGTCCACCTGGGGCACGCTGATGGCGGTGCGGAAGTATGCGAAGGCGGGCCTCGTCTCATGGCATCAGGTGCGGCTCACGGTGCTGGTGACGTTTTTGTTTGCCTGCCTCGGCACCTGGACGGTGACGCAGGTGAGCAATGAGGTGCTGAAGAAGATCGTGCCGTGGATGCTGCTCGGCATAGCGGTGTATGTGCTGCTGAGTCCGAGCCTGGGAAAGACTTCCGCCAAGGCGCGGCTGGGCCTGGTGGCCTTCGCCTGTCTCGCGGGCGGAGTGCTGGGCTTTTATGATGGCTTCTTCGGACCGGGAACGGGCACGTTTTGGGCCATGGCCTGCATCTCGCTGCTCGGGCTGGAGCTGACTCGCGCCACGGCTTTTACAAAGGTGGTGAATCTAACAAGTAATCTCGCCTCTCTCCTCGTCTTCGTGATCTCCGACCGCGTGCATTACCCCATCGCAGCGGCGATGATCGCGGGGCAACTCATCGGCGGAAGGCTCGGTGCAGGCATGGCCATTAAACATGGCGCTCCCTTCATCCGCATCATCTTCATCACGGTCGTGTTCGCGATGGTGATCAAGCTGTTGTGGGATCAGTTTGGCTCAGCTTGAGGAGGAGTTTCATCACGATCCACGCGGCGAGCATTCCGCCCGACACATCCGCCAGCCAGTCCCAGGGATCATTCCCACTGCGTCCGGGCGTGAAGGTCTGGTGATACTCGTCCAACGCGCCGATGATGGCGGTGAAAGGGAGGCTGCGGAGAGCCAGTGTAGGCCAGACGGGCACCGGGCGGGCCTTGCCAAAAAGAGCGATCAACAGGAAGGAGGCACCGCCGCAGAAGTAGAGACAGTGGAGCAGTTTGTCCTTCAGCGGAAACGATGGCCCGCTTGGCAGGGATGGATTCGCTGAAAGCTGCCAGAGTATGGCAGCCCAGACGATGACGCCGAACCACCACAGCAGGCTTTTCCTCGCCAACTTAGAGCCAACAACCAAGAACCAAGAACCTTCCGATCTCATCCGTCCTTCATTTCCTGTTCCATGCGTTCGCTCAGCCATTGCTTGATCATGCTCTGATAGTTCAGATAGCGGCGGCGGGCGATGCGCTTGATGCGGCTTAGCATCCGTGGATCAAAGCGCAATGTGATCGTGGTGGACTCGCGGACGTCGTTCTTGTGGATGGACATCTGCATGAGGCGCGCATCCACCTGATGTTCGGCCCAGAAGCGGATCTCATCCTCTTCCATTTCAAAGGTGGGCACATCCTTCCAAGTGCGGACGAGCGGCAGATCGCCCTCCAGAAACGTGGGGCGGCTGGTGAGGGTCGTATCACCTTTGTGGCGGGGTTCCATGGGAAAGGGAGGGTTAAATGTCTTCGGCTTTTTTGCGCTCGAAGAAGTCATGCTCCGAGGCGGTCATGTCTCGCGCAAAGATGACCCGGTAGCGTTTGCCATCGGTCCAGAAGACGCTGAAGACGGCACGACCACCGAGCGATTTGCCGAGGTTGTAATAGCGGGCCTCTTTGCCGTCCGCGTTTTCGTCAGGCAGGAGTTTCAGTGAAAAGGGATCCTCAAACGACTCCTCAATGTCCTTGGGAGGTAGTTTGGTGAGTTCGAAGGATACGCCTAGCCAGTCAAAGTCCATGATGTGTGTGCCTGATCCTCAACGTGCTGGAAGGTTTGTCTCTCGCTATTTCCGATATTGAATGAGTTCTATTTCGTAGCCCTCGGGGGCGTCGATGAAGGCGAAGACACCACTGGAGCTCTCCGTGGGGCCATCCGAAAGCGGGTAGCCGTGCGCGGCGGCGTGGAGGGCGAACTTCTCCAAGTCTTCCACCTCAAAGGCGAGATGCGTCACGTCAGTCCCCATCGTCACCGGACCGCTGGCGGGGAAGGAACAAATCTCGATGAGTTCCTCGCTGTTCGGTGTTTTGAAGAAAACAAGTTCGGAGCCGCGTGGGGACTTATGGCGCTTCACCTCCTCCAGCCCGAGCACCTCTTTATAGAAGGCGGTCGTCTTGGCGAGGTCGTTCACGCGGTAGCGGGTATGGAGGAGTTTTTTGACCATGGCAGAGGTGGGGGAAATCAGTTGCCCTCAGTGTCGGCGCGGCATGGGGGGATGGCAAGACAGTCATTTGCACCTTTGGAAGATCGCCGGTAAAGGCGCGCCCCATGTCCGCCCGCCGCCCCGCCGTCATTTTTATCTTCATCACCCTCGTGCTCGATATCCTGGGTATCGGTCTGATCGTGCCCGTGCTGCCAAAACTCATCCAGCATTACCAGGGTGGCGATGTGGCCGCCGGCTCCTTCAGCTACGGGATGCTCGCCGCGCTGTATGCATTGATGCAGTTTCTGTTCGCGCCGCTGATCGGCAGTCTCTCGGACCGCTATGGTCGCCGCCCCGTGATCCTCATTTCCTTGCTCGGCTCAGCCATTGATTACTTCCTCATCGCCTTCGCGCCAAACCTCGTCTGGTTTGCCATCGGGCGCATCATTGCCGGCATCACGGCGGCGAACTACGCCGCAGCCTCCGCCTACATCGCCGATGTCTCCCCGCCGGAGAAACGCGCGGCGAACTTCGGCCTCATCGGCGCGGCCTTCGGCATCGGCTTCATCATCGGGCCGATGCTGGGCGGTTTGTTGGCTCAATTGGGCGTGAAGGTGCCGTTCTTCGTCGCCGGCGGTCTCACGCTGGTGAACTGGGCCTATGGCTGGTTCGTACTGCCCGAGTCGCTCGCGCCAGAGAATCGCCGTGCCTTTAGTTGGGCTCGAAGCAATCCCGTGGGAGCACTTGTCGCGTTGCGAAGGTTTCCAGCTTTGTATGGGTTGGTGGCTTGTTACTTCATCGCGGTGCTGGCGCATCAAGTCTATCCAAGCATCTGGGTGCTCTACACGACCTACCGCTATAGTTGGGATGAGTTCCAAACCAGCCTTTCACTCTCCGCTGTTGCCTTCATGGCGGGCATGGTCCAAGGCGGGCTCACAAAGCGCGTGGTTGGCAAACTCGGAGAAAGGAAGACGGTGCAGTATGGATTCACGCTGGCTATCTTTCTCTATGCCTCCTACGGGTTCGCCACCCACCCGTGGATGCTCTATGTTTGCATCTTCTTCGGCAGCCTCGTGGGACTCGTCACACCCTCCATGCAGTCGCTCATGTCCCAAAGCGTTCCTGCCAATGAGCAGGGGTCGCTGCAGGGGTCTCTGAGCAGTCTTTCCAGTGTCGCGGGAGTCATCGGGCCTATCGCCTGCACGCAGCTCTTCGGCTTCTTCATCGGTGAAAAGGCCTCCATCCTGCTGCCGGGGGCGCCTTTCTTCTGGAGTTCCGTCCTGATGCTGGTTGCTCTGGCCATCGCCATCCCAGCGCTGAAGAGAATCAGGACGATGAGCTAGTGGCCCAAAACTGCAAGGTGGCGGGTTCCGCTCATGCCTATCGACGGGCCAAGAGAGGGATCCAGAGTTGCAGCTTGCCGCGCCGAGTTTGCAAAACAGGCAAATCGCCCCATCTTCGCGCCCCTTTTATGCCCGAACTCGAAAAGACCTACACCCCGGCGGACGTCGAAGCCCGC
>CAYMHJ010000189.1:0-12545 GCA_964390165.1 uncultured Prosthecobacter sp.
CACCCATCTACAAGCCCGACCCGCCCACCTACGTCCGTCTGCCGAACCCGCGTCCCTTCCCGAAGGAGCCAAACGAAACGCGCGTCCTCGTGGCCAAACAGGGTGTGCTTTTCCTCAACGAGAAGGAGTTCATCAAACCTGTGATCGACGGGCTCGACAAGATCCGCAGCCAGCTTGAATACAAGGAAGTGAAGATCGACCCCTTTGCGAAGATGCTCGAGGGCATCTTTGGCAATGCCAAGGCAGCCCAAACCGCCTGGCCTGAGCTTGCCCCGCTGGTAAACACCTTCCAACTGGATCAAGTCGCCCTCGCCTATAAGGCACTCGTCGTCGGTGGCCTCCCCGCCACCAAACAAGCCCTCAATTCCCTGGGCAACATCGCCCTGGCCACCCGCAGCACGATGCCCGTCGTCGCCGAAGCCATCGTCGCAGCGGCGAAGGGCGACCTCACTAAATGGACGGCTCTAGATCCCACCCGCGACCCGCTGGTGCCTATTATCAAAGCCACCTCATCCGGCGGCAAAATCAATTTTTCCTGGGGCTCAAACCTCGTGAGCGTGAAGAACACCCCCAAAGACATCCTCGATTACTTCACCAAGGACCTCGGCGGTCTCGACAGCATCAAAAAACTCAGTGCCAACAAAGTCATCTACGACGCGTACAAGCTCGTCGGCATTCTGGAGCGTGCGGCGGCCAGCCCGATGATGAACAGCTCCTCCTACACCTTTGCACCCAGCATCCGGCCCGGTGCCTCCCTCGTCCAACTGGCCCTTACCCCGAAGTCCGGCGGTGGCGAAACGCGGGAACAGATCATGGCCCAGGGTTCCGCCTTCCAGCGTCTCATGCGCCAGATCAAGGCGGATGAAAAAGGCGTGGCCGTCTTCCAGGTCATGACAGACGCCTTCAATACTTACCTCGATGCCCGAAAGATCGCCGATGAAACCGGGGTGGCCGCCACCTGGGAATTCCTGGCCAAGCTCGACCTGACCGCAAACGTAGCTGGCTATGAAGTTCAGAAGTTTGCGGTGACGACAACGGCCACAAGACCTGGCAATCTGCCTCCTGCAGTGCGCATTGCCGCTCCGAAGCGCAGTCTGGACTGAGCGGCAGAATCAAAGCTCGATCTTCATCCGCGGCGGCGGTTTCAGCTTGATCATGGGCTGCTCGGCTGGCTCGGCAGCTTCCTCCGGCCCGATGGGCACCGCCCGTCGGATGGGTGTGCCATCGTCATTCACCGGCCTGGCGCGCAGGACAGGCTGTTCGGAATTGTAGGGATCGGCTCCGATGATGATCTTGCCCTGAACGTGGACGGCTTCGATGTGGGCAAAGCGACCGAGATCCGCCTGAAGCACGACCTCGCCCGGGTTCGACACGTTCCGGTAAAAGCTGGCGAGGTCGGCCGAGATCCCGTCACCCGTATGCAGATTGCAGGTAGCATTGAAGGCCGTGCCGGGGCGCAGATATTCGAAGTAGGTGTTCCGCACGGATTTGGAACTGCCGTCCGCGCTCTTGATCTTTTCATAGCAGTAGTCCGTGGCGCGAAGCCCGCTGGAGCGGCAGATCTCAACCTTCTCAGCCGAGTCCGGAGGGCTGAATTCCTGCGGTGTGTGGCCCTGGGTGGAGGCGTTGATGATGTCCGTCCAGATGGGCAGAGCCAGCTTGTTTGAGAAAGCCTCGGGGAAGATGATCTTCTGCTTGTCAAAGCCGACCCAGACGCCGCAGGTCACGGCGGAAGTGTAGCCCATGAACCAGAGATCCTTGTATTCATGATGGGTGCCGGTTTTCCCAGCGGCGGGAAATTCGCCGAGACCGTATTCTTTGGAAATGGCACCGGTGCCGCGGTGCAGTGCCTCGTCGAGACAGGTATGCGTCTGCCAAGCGGCGATTTCATCCATGGCGGGCACGGTCTGGAGAGTGGCCTCATCGAGCTGGAAGACGGTTTTGTCATTCGCGTCGGTGATGCGCTGGATGATGTGCAGCTTCGCCGGGCGCTTGCCGCCGGTGGCAAAGCAGGAGTAGGCCAGGCAAAGCTCGTTGAGCTTTGCCTCGCTGGCTCCCAGGCACGAGGAGGCAGCGTCGCGTAGCGGGGAGGTGATGCCCGCGCTTTTCACGAAGTCCTTGAAGGCCGGACGCAGCAGGCCGCGATCCAGCGCCACCTGCTCGCCGAGGCGGACGGTGACTGAGTTGTGAGAGACGACGAGCGCCTCGCGAGCGGAGATCTTTTTGCGTGACCAAACGGGGTTCGGCACCTCCATGCCATACTCACCGAGGATGCCGGTGAATCCGCCGATCATCACGCGGTCATTGCCCAGCGGCTCATCGGCATACAGGCTGACGGGGGAGACGTTTGGCCGGGTGAAGCCGAAGGCATACACGAAGGGAATGAAGGCCGTGCCCACGGGACGCACGCTGTCCGTGGCACGGTTGTACTGGCTGTCTGCAAAGTCACGTCCACCGACCATGGCGAGCACGGCACCATCCCGGTTGTCGAGCACGAGCGCTGCGCCCTGGAGGTATTCGGGCTTTGGCCTCGGGGGCGGCTCCGCCTCACCTTTGTTGGAGCTGACCTGCTTCCGCCAGTCGGTGATGACGGCACGGAACTGATCATAGGTCTGGTGTTCGTAGCCCTGGCGTTTTTCGATCTCCGCCAGCCTCTCCTTCACCGCAGCCTCGGTCTTCGTTTGCAGTTCCTTGTCGATGCTCGTGTAAATCTTGAAGCCACCCACGGCGGCACGTTCTTCACCGAGCTGGCTGGCGACCTCCTGACGCACGGCATCAAAGGCATAACTCAACCGGGAGTCGGAACTCTGCGGGGCGACGACGACCGGCTTCATCTTTGCCAGCTCTGCATCCTCACGGCTGAGGTGCTTTTCGATAACCATGCGGTCGAGTACATAGTCGCGCTCCTTGCGTGCGCGCTCGGGATGTTTGATGGGTTCGATGTTGTTCGGGCTCTTGATCAGAGCGGCGATCGTGGCGGACTCGGCCAGGGTTAGATCCTTCGCATCCTTGCCAAAGTAACCCTGCGCGGCGGCCTGTATGCCGTGGAAGTTTTTGCCAAAGAAAATGCGGTTCAGGTACAGCTCCAGAATCTCCGTCTTCGAGTAATGCTTCTCGATCCTCTGCGCCACGAGCGCCTCCATGAGCTTGCGCTTGTAGCTGCGCTCCATGAGTCCATAGGTCTGCCGCGCGAGCTGCTGGGTAATGGTGCTGGCCCCCTGCGTGACTTCGCCCGCCTTAAGATTCAGGTAAACAGCACGCGCCAGGCCAATGTAGTCCACGCCGTTGTGCTGGAAGTAGCGGCTGTCCTCCTGGGAGGTGAGAGCGTCGATGAAATGCTGCGGGATGTCTTTGATGGAAACAGGAGTGCGGTTCAGCACGAAAATGCGGCTCAGCTCATCGCCATTGCGGTCATAGATGATGCTGGCAGCCTCCAGCTTCTTGACCTCTTCCAGGTCGTAGGTGAGTGCTTTTTCGCGCAGTGGGGCCACGATGATGGCATAGGCTCCGAGCAGGGCCACCGCCGTGAGCAGCACCAGCGCCACGAGCGCACTGAACCAGGCACGACGGTAAAACGGTGGCTTCAGGCCAGAAGGACCGCGCCAGGAGGATGAGGAGGAGGGGAGCTGTGCTTCGTCGATGCCGAACATGAACTGGAAGAAAGATGGCCCGTGGGGAAAGGGCGGCTAGTCTAGCCGCTCTCCCCTGCCCCGCCACCGACTTCTTTGCCTGTCGTGACACCGATCCACCAGTCTCTCCTCCAGCGTCTTGCCGTCACACCGCGCCTGAGCTTTGCCACCGTGATGGATCTGGCGCTCTACGATCCCGAACACGGCTACTATGGCCCCGGTCCTCGCCGCATCGGCAGAAAGGGAGATTTCTACACCGCCGTGTCCGTCGGATCGCTTTACGGTCGTCTGCTGGCAGACCTAGCCCGCCAGACCCATGCCGAGCTTGGCAAACCAAAGGACTTCTGCGTGATCGAGCAAGCTGCACACGATGGGCAACTCGCGGAGGACATCCTTTCCACCTGCGAGTTCGACTACCTCATCGTCGAACCCAACCCACGCTACGAAGCAGCTCAGCGGGAGCGTTTGGCCGCCTTTCAAAACCGCGTATTATGGGTGTCATCGCTCGCAGCCCTGCCCGCCAAACCAGCGCTCTTTGTCTGCAATGAACTGCCTGACGCCATGCCCGTGCATCTCGTTCGGTGGGATGGGTCGGAGTGGACGGAACTATTCGTGGAGCAGAGTTCTCTGTTCTCTGTTCTCAGTTTTCAGTCGGGGCCACCCTCCAGCTCTTTGGCAGATGAGATCGCCCGTCTCCCGCACGATCTCCCGCCCGGCTACACCACCGAGATCGGCCTCGCCGCGCTGGAATGGATGCGAGATCTTGCAGCGTCCCCCTTTCGTGGAGTCATCTACCTCGCCGACTACGGCCTCGATCACGACGATCTCTATTCCCCAGAGCGCAGTACCGGCACCCTGCGGCGCTATCATCATCATCATTCCGATGACCACGTGCTGGATAAACTCGGTGAGTGTGATCTCACCACGCATGTGAACTTCACCCGCCTCATCGAAGTGGCCGGAGACGCCGGATTGAAACTCTGCAGCTACGAGCACCAGGGCCGTTACCTCAGCAAACTCGGTCTCCCCTGGCTCGCCACCCTGGAGGGCCAGCGCCCCGATGCCGCCACACAGGCGCTGATGCGTCAGTTCCACTCCCTCACCCACCCCGCGATGATGGGCCGCTCTTTCCGGGTCGTTGTGCTGGAGAAGTAGTCATGTCAAAAACGGATTCTTCGCCCGCTCACGGCCGATCGTCGTGTCATCGCCATGGCCTGGATAGACAACTGTCGCGTCCGGCAGCGGCCAGAGATTCTTCTCGATGCCCGCCGCGAGCTGTTGAAACGAACCGCCGGGAAAGTCAGTGCGCCCCACGCCATCCAGGAAAAGCACATCCCCACCAAACAGCAGCCCGCGCTCCGGCAGATAAAAGCACACACTGTCCGGCGAGTGACCGGGAATATGGAAAAGCGGCACCGTTTCCCCTAGCACCTCGATCTCCGTCCTGCCCTCCAGCACTTCATCCACCGTAAACTCCGTCACGGCATAACCCATGCCAGTCACCGCGCCGAAGAGCATCTCCAGCGTCAGGTCTTTCGAGAGCGGCGCCCAGGCAAAAACCTTGCAACCATGGTCCGCCACCACCTCCGCCACGCCCAGCACATGATCAAAGTGCTGATGGGTGAGCAGCAGCGCATCCACCTTCACCCCCCGCCTTTTCAGCCAGGCTGCCACACCCTCCGGTGCATCCACCAACAGCGTGCCTCCGGGCAGCTTCAGAACATAACCATTCGTCTGGGCGATCCCGCCTGTGAACATCGAAATCTCAGTCATATCTCTCTCAGAAAGGAAACAGGTGGACAATTCAAGCGGCAACCGCAAAATCTGCCGTCATATTCCAGGCCCGCCCGCGTATTACAGCAGCCCCCAAATCGTCATGATTCGCAAACCCTTGTCCCTCGTGGCCGCCACTCTGGCCGCCATCACCCTGGCCGCCCCACTGCGTGCCGAGACCAATTTCGGTCAGGTCGCCATGCATGTGGCCTACATGCTGCAGAGCCAGCACTACTCTCACCGGGACTTCGATGACGAACTCTCCGCGAAGCTGCTGGAGAACTACCTGAACCTCCTCGACTTCCGCCACATCTTCTTCACCCAGGAGGACGTCAACAGCCTCAAGGCCAAATACGACACCACGCTCGATGACCATGTTCTCATGCGCAATGTCAGCCCCGCCATCGAGATCTACGACATCTACAAACAGCGCGTCCAGGAGCGTCTCGACTTCGTCAAAAAGACTCTCGCCAGCCACAAGTTCACCTTCGACTCGAACCGTACCATCGAACTGAAGCGCGACAAAGCCCCATATCCAAAAACCGTCGCTGAACAGGACACTCTCTGGATCGACATCCTGGAGGAAAACATGCTTCAAGAAAAACTCGCAGACGAAGCCAAGGCCGAGGAGGCCAAAAAGAAAGCGGACAAGGCCGCCCAAAAAGCTGCTGAAAAACCCGCCGCCGAAAGCGCCGCCAAGAAGTCTGATGAAAAAGCCGCTGACGCCGACAAAAAAGAAGTCGCCGCAGCAAACAAGCCCAAGGAAGAGAAGAAAGAAGAGAATCTCACCCCTCAGCAGCGCGTGCAGAAGGATTACGACCGCCTTCTCGAAAGCATCAACGAGAACGACCAGGAAGACATCGTCGATTTCTTCCTCTCCAGCCTCTCCACGGCCTATGACCCGCACACCGAATACATGAGCCCGGCTGAGACAGACAGCTTCAACATCTCCATGAAGCACAAGCTTGTCGGCATCGGCGCACTGCTTGGCCTCGTCGATGAAGTCGCCCAGATTCAGGGCATCGTCGTCGGCGGACCTGCTGACAAACAAGGTGGTCTGAGCCTGAATGACAAGATCATCGGCGTGGCCCAGGGCGAAGCCGACTTCGTGGACACCAAATACATGAAACTCAACAAGATCGTCGATATGATCCGCGGCAAAGACGGCAGCACTGTCCGCCTCCGTGTCGATCCCGCCGCTGATCCCGGAGCCATCAAGATCGTTACCATCATCCGTGGTGAAGTCGAACTGAAGGAGAAGCTCGCCAATGCCGAACTCCTTCTCACTCCTGGCGAAGAAGGCAAAAAACCCCTCAAGCTCGGTTGGATCAACCTTTCCTCCTTCTATGCTGACATGGAGGAAGGCACCGTCTCCACCACCGACGACGTCCAGAAGCTACTCGCCCGCCTCATGAAAGAGAAGATCGATGGCCTCGTCCTCGACCTCCGAGGAAACGGCGGCGGCTCCCTGGAGGAGGCCATCCGCCTCACCGGCCTCTTTGTTCCCGCAGGCCCCGTCGTGCAGGCCAAGGACTGGCAGGGCCGCATCTCCTTCCGTGAATGTGAAAACGAAAAAGCCTTCTATGACGGCCCCATGATCGTCCTCACGGACAAAACCAGCGCATCCGCCTCTGAGATTCTCGCAGCCGCCCTCCAGGATTACCGCCGTGCCCTCATCGTCGGGGACAAATCCACCTTCGGCAAGGGTACCGTCCAGACCATCCTTCCCGTCGAGCGCTTCATGCCATTCTTTGCCAAAAAAGACCGCGCCGGAAACCTGAAGGTCACCATCCAGAAATTCTACCGCATAGCCGGTGGTTCGACTCAGCTTAAAGGTGTCGAGACCGACCTCACGCTCCCCTCCATCCGCGACGTGCTCGACATCGGAGAAGGCTCCGCTGAAAACGCCCTTCCATACGACACCATCCCCGCGCGCAGATACAACCTCGTGAACGAGAAGCCCTTCCCGCTGGCTGAACTCAGCAAGCGCATGAACGAGCGCATCGCCGCCAACCCCGAGTTCCAAATCATTTCCGAAGAGTCCAAACGCCTCAAAGAGCGTATCGACAAAAATATCGTCAGCCTCAACCTCGCCGAACGCGAAAAAGAGACCGCCGAAACCAAAGCCCGCCGTGAAAAGCAGGACGCCGAGCGTGCCGAGCGCGTGAAGGAAATCGCTGCCAAACACAAAGATGGTGGCTACAAGACCTATCACCTCACCCTCGACAACGTGAACAATCCAGAACTCGTCCTCGAGTCCGACTTCACCCGTGAGCAGAGCACCGGCATGAGAATGGCGAAACGCGACGATGACGAAGAAGCAGCCCCGGCCGCCTCCAAATTCCCCCACGGTCTGGAGCCCATGAAGCTGGAGGCTGTGAACATCATGCGGGACTTCCTCGAACTCACCACCAAGCAGCCGACGACCGCCAACGCCACCGCCCCGGCCGCACCCCCGGCCAAATAAGCAGTCCTTCGATCCCCGCTGAACTCATCTCATAAACCCAGGATGTCGAGTCCTGGGTTTTTTGTTTCCCATCGTTCCGGTCACTTCGCATCCCCGCGCACCAGCAGCGTCACGATCAGGATGAAAAAGCACATCACCACCGAGAACAGCGGAAACTGCAGTGCCGCCGGCAGGCTGTAAACCAGCGCCAGCGTCGGAATCCACACCAGCCAGTTCGTCACCAGCACCGTCGGCAGTGTCCCCTTCCAAAACTCCCCGCCCAGAGAGGCCCACGTCCGGCTCCACGACCCACCCATGTCCACCCAGCGCAACGCGATCAGGTAGGTCGGCACGAACCACAGCGGACTCATCACGAACTGATCCACCGCCACTTTCGTCAGCAGCGTCCCCACATCATTTCCTGAACCGAACAGCCAGCCTTGCAGCCGGTAAAACAGATCGATCTCCATCCCCCGATACCCCCAGAACAAAGTCAGCATCCCCACTCGCCGCCAACGCCCCTCCTTTGGCAAAGTGCCCATGAAGCCCTGCACCAGCGTCGGCAGCAGCACTGCGGCAAAGATCGTCGAACCGAGGGAAAACGCATACGACCAGCGCAGCTTGATCTCCCCCACGGACTCCCACCCCCCGGCTACGGTCGGCATCAGGTAATAGCTTCCCACAAGCGCAATCACGACCACGTTCAGCAGCAGGCAGGGCAACCGGTTTTGCCGGAAGACTTCCACGATGCTGGCGGAGATGGCTGAATAGTGCGTGGATGAAGTCTCGGGCATGTGACCGTGCCCACATCGTCGGAGGACTGATCTCTGGCAAGCGGGCGCTTACTGCGGCTCGGGTATCGTTCAAGCCATGCTTCTTCAGTTTCTTCTCATGAAGGTGCTTCAGATCACAGCGGCTTGAACTTCACAGCACGCCAGCGCACGGTGTAGGGGCCGTCTCCCTTCTTGATGCCGTGGACCTGGAAGCCGATGTGGCCCTCGGGATCTCCGGGTTGTGAAAAATCAGCCGTCTTGACACCATTGATGAAGCTCTGGTAATGGTCGCCCTCTACCACGATGCGGTAGTGGTTCCACTCCCCCTTCTTGAAGGCTGCCTTGGCTGCATCACCACGCACGGCTTCGGTCTTCGTGAGGATGCTCCACCAGGTGCCACGACGGGCTTCATCATAAAAATCGCCAGCCGTGCCGTTGACTGCGATTTCACACTGCGGGCCGTAAAGTCGGCCAGCAGGCAGCGGTTTGTCGCCCTTGGCACCTTCAGGCACGGGATCACCCTCTTTGGCGAGGTGACTCCGGACCTGCACGCCAGAGTTCAGTTGATCATCCACCTTCACTTCGAACTGAAGTTCGAAGTCCTTGAAGGGGCCTTTCACCAGGAAGCTATTTGGACTGCCGTCCGTGGTTGTGCCGACCAGCACACCGTCTTCGACTTTATAAGTGGCTGTGCCACTGACGATCTTGGCATCACCGAGTCCGTCTTTGAACCACTCCTGCCAGCCGTCTTCGGCCTGCACAAAGGCTGGAACTACCAAAACTGAGAGAACAAGGGGAAGGAAAAGGCGAGTTTTCATGGGTTTGAAGGAACGCAGCGGCCCCATGCGATCCATCGGAGAAGCACAAAAAGCTCAATTTAGTTAACATAGCTTAACTAAATGACGCATTTCAGCCGGGTTAAAACCCCGAAATAACCCAATTCAAACTTGCGACTCAGGTTTAAGTCTGTTTAATTGGCATTAATTCCGGGTTAAAACCAATGGCACGCCCCTCTAACAACTTCGATTCGGTCACCATGACCATCGCAGTCACGCCCCAGATCAAAATGTATCTGGAGGACCTGACCGCTGATGGAATGTATGGTTGCAGCCCGTCCGAGGCAGCACGCCTGCTGCTCGGCCAGGCGATCGAGCAGAAGATCAAGGATGGGGCGCTGACCCGGAGGAAGTTCATCATTCAAGATGGTGAAGTGCTGCCAACCGCCGCACCCGCCCTACCCTCCTAGCTCCTCATGCCCACGCAACTCGAACTTCAGAATGATACCATGGTCTTCAACACCCTCATGGCAGTGGAACTCGAAGACCAGGACCGCAGCCTGCGCGGAAGCTGGCGCTCGGACACAAGGCTAGAGGTGTTGGCTCACGAAATCGTGCGATACATGCCCGACCTCGGGGACATGCTCGTGGCCCTGGGCAAGCAAAAGCTCGCCGCCTGATTCCCCGTCGACGTCCCACATGCCTGATTTTTCAGGGCCAACGTCTGCTGACGTTGGCCTTGTCATTTCTGCGCTGGCATTCATCTTCGGCCCCCTCATTTTCCCTGCTCATGCCTCGTTTCTCATTCCCCCTGCTGCCCGTGCTCTTTGCGGCGCTTGCTCTCAGTGCCTGCGCAACAATCAAGCGCATCACACCCGATCTGAGCAAGCTGCCGAAGCCACCGCTGCCGAGCTTTTCCTCCCTCAAAAAGATCAAAAACATCATCCCCGGTATGCCTGACACCGACAAGGCAGCGGAGGAAGACCCCCAGGTTCCCTTCAACGCTCGCGGCACTCTCGGTTACGGTCATTCGCTGCGCATCCATGTCTATGAAGGTGCCCGCTCTCCCGAGCGACTCTTCAATAAGGTCGTCATGGTGGATTCAAAAGGCGTCATCGATCTCGGCCCGGCAGGCACCACTCAAGTCGGAGGAGCGACTCTGCCAAAAGCTGCGGACGCCATCGCCGCCACCTTCCGAGTCGGTTTGCGCCTCAGCCGCTCCGTCACCGTCCACATCCTCTCGGTTGAAGACACCCCCGTCGTGGCTGTGCGTGGCGATGTGCTTTCTGATGAATTCATCCCCGCCTGGGAAGACATGACCATCGAGCAGGCCGTCCGCGTCTCCGGCGGTCGCAAGCTGGGCTCCACCGCCCACGGCGTGTATCTCATCCGCGAAGGCAGCCGCCGCTACTTCTCCTCTCTGGAGAACGCCAACGAAATCGAACCCGAGCCCGGCGACATTATCGAACTCTCCCCCGACATCTAAAACCTCATGCTTGACTACGTCGGCGGCAATCCAGCCGCCAATCAAAACCCTTGGAGCAGCATCTTCAAAACCATTGCCGTACTGCGCATCGGAACCGGCGTCCTGCTGCTCACCCGTCATGCCTGGCTGGCCGTGAACGGAGCTTACGCATTCATCTGGAAAGAACAGCCTTGGGACTGGGTGAAGGCCTTCGCCGATGCCGGCCTGCCTTATCCGCAGTTCACCGCCCCTGCAGCCGCCATCATCCTCGGTGCCGTCGCCATCAGCTTCACCCTTGGCTTCCTCACCCGCCTTTTCGCCGTCGTCTTCATGCCCGTCGTCGTGCTTTTTTTGATCTACGCTCAAAAGATGCACAGCGCCCAGGTCGAGACCGCCTGGCTCTACATGCTCATCACCTTTACCCTACTGCTGTTTGGCTCCGGTGCCATCTCCCTGGATAAACTTTTCCATATTGGCGAAAGCTGGGCCAGTCGTCCGAAGAAGCGCAAAGGCGGCTGGTAATCTCCCATGGCCCATGTCACCGCCGCTGATCTCAAACGCGTCCTCGCCAACGCGTCGAAGACTGGCCGTCGAGTCACCGACCGCTCCGCACCCGCTCAAGCGGCAGCCAAAAGCATCGCCAAACCCACAGTCAACGATGTTGAGCGAGTCCTCGCCATCGACCCCGCCCTGCGGAACACCGGCTGGGCCGTTTTGGAAAAGCGTGGGCGCGAATTGCAGGCCATCGCCTGGGGAGTGATCTCCAACTCGCCCAAACTCCTCCACTCCGGCTGCCTCGTCGCCATCCGCGAGCAGCTCAGCGATGTCATCCGCCAGCACCAGATCACCGTCTGCGCCATCGAGTCCACCATCTACGTCCAGAGCTACAAGACCGCCATCGTCCTCGGAACCGCCCGCGCCGCCTGCCTCATCGCCGCCGCCGAGCACGGCCTGCCCATTTATGAATACGCCCCCAAAGAGGTGAAACAGGCCGCCGTGGGACGTGGAGCCGCGCAAAAAGACCAGGTCGCCTTCATGATCCGCTCCATGCTCCGGCTGAAGGAAACCCCACCCGCCGATGCAGCCGATGCCCTGGCCGTCGGTATCGCCCATTTCCAGAATGCCGACGCCGGAGCCGCCCTCGGCCGGGAAGCTCGGCGAGTCTGACCGGGCCGCCGCTTGCGCAGCCCGACATCTTGGCACAAGGAAAGCTCACAAACCTTATGGCCAAAAAACCTGTAGTTCTCATCATCCGCGACGGCTGGGGCATCAACCCCGGCGGTAAAGATCAAGCCGCCGCAAATGGCGACGCCACACTCCTGGCGAAGACCCCTTTCCACGATCACCTCTACGCTACCTACCCGCGTGGCACCGTCAGCGCCAGCGGTGAAGACGTCGGCCTGCCCGACGGCCAGATGGGCAATAGCGAAGTCGGTCACCTCAATCTCGGAGCCGGTCGCGTGGTCTATCAGGACCTCACCCGCATCAACAAAAGCATCCGCGATGGCGAACTCGCCACCATGCCTGTGCTCGTGGAGGCCTTCCAGCAGGCCAAAGGCAAGCGCCTGCACTTCCTCGGCCTCATCAGCGATGGTGGTGTGCATTCCCATCAGGATCACCTCGCCGCTCTCTGCGATGCCGCCAAGGCCGCCGGCGTCGAAGACCTCATGGTCCACGCCATCA
>CAYMHJ010000190.1:0-260 GCA_964390165.1 uncultured Prosthecobacter sp.
GTTGGTTAGATGAAATCTCAGAGGGAACTCCACTTCGTAACTTAGCACTTTGCCGGTTTGCAAATAGCTGGCCCAGTCTGGCACAGGCATTTCCAGAGATTCGGCGAGGAGCTTCAGGCTGGGCATCAGCTTCCGCAGCCAGAGGGTGAAGGCGCGGGGATTTGGCTCGGTGGCGCTGCGGAGACGCTGCCATTCTTTGCGAATCGCCTGCTCCACCGGGTCCACCACCGCATCATGGCCGTGCTCGGGCTGTGTCCGCG
>CAYMHJ010000190.1:270-12513 GCA_964390165.1 uncultured Prosthecobacter sp.
GCGTGATGATCCAGGCGAGTGTAAACGCACCCAGGACGATCCCCACGGACAGCTTTTTCAGCACATCGGCACGACGTGACCAGTAATGCAGCCGCGCGCGCCATCCGGGAATCATGATCGAGTCAGTAGAAGAAGATTACTTTTTCCACCAGTCCTGCTCACGCTCCCAGGGCGCGCGTTCGGGCACGTCTGCATGGCTCGTGGATTCGGCTGCCGCCGCTTCCTGCCGCGAAGTTTCCTCTTCCATTTCCATCAGCAGTTGGATGTGAGGCGCGGGCTTCGTCGTCCGGCGCCAGATCAGCCAGGCCCAGCAGGCGAAGAAGCCGAGCATGAAAAAGAGGAATGCCAGATTGATCATCACGAACCAGTCCATCCCCGCCACATGCTCCCCTGCCATCCCTGTCTCATGGTGCTGAAGGTAAACAGGAAAGGCTAGGGTGGAAATCATGATTCGTTGTTATGCGTTTTCAGTAAAGACCAGCCGCATCGGAATCATGCTGGAGAAGCCGAAGCCATGGCTGGCGAAGAAGGTCTGCGACTCCGCACTGATGCGATCCGTGAGCAGGGTGATGCGCTTGAAATTCTTCTGCCGGGCAAACTCGACCGCATAGTCCAGCAGTCTGCCGCCATAGCCCTGACGGCGATGCTGCGGATGCACGATCACGTCTTCCATCAGCACCACAGGACCACCTTCCGCCGTGCTGATGGTGAAGAGCAGGTTCACCATTCCGATCACCTGATGATCAGTGCGAAGAACGAAAATACGGCCCAGCTTTGGCTGCTCCAGGATCATGCGCAGGCCCTGCTCCTGCTTTGTCTTGTCAGGATTAAAGTCCGCCTCTTCGCTGAACAGGGCCACCAGCAGTTCCACGAGCTGCGGCAGATCTTCGATGGTGGCCGGTTCGATGCGCGGCTCAGTGACGGGTAACGACATGCCGACGAGTATGGAGGCGGCCCTCCCAGATGGCAACGGACATCCTGCCTGAACATCATCCGCGTGAAAACAGGGGCCGCCATCGTTTCAATCGCCCCCTAATGTCACTCCGGCACTCCCAGCCATCCCTCTCGAAAGACTTCAGTGCTGAAGCACTGCGCAACCTTTTCGACTCCCTGCCCGATGTGCAGGCATGGATCAAGGACGCGCAGCGCCGTTACCTTTGGGTGAACCAAACTTTTCTTCTCAACTACGGCATGAATCATCCCGGTGAAGTGCTTGGTAAGACCGACGACGACCTCTCGCCGCCGCATCTCGCCGCGCATTTCCGCGAGGGCGATGAGGCCGTGCTCGCCGGACAGACCGTGCAGGGACGTCTCGAACTCGTGGGCCGCTACGACCACACCGCATCATGGTGCTTCACGACGAAACAGCCCATTCGCGATGAGAAAGGCCGTGCCGTTGGTACTGCGGGCATCACGCGAATTCTCGATGCCACGCAGATCGACCAGCGCGGGGACATCCGCCTCGGCGTGGTGATTTCAATAATGACGCGGCATCTCGGCAAAAACGTCTCGAATGCGGAGATGGCGAAGGCGACCGGCATGTCCGCCCGAGCCTTCGAGCGCAGTTTCCAACGAGAATACGGCCTGCCACCGCAGCAGTATTTAAAACGCCTCCGCATCCAGACCGCCTGCCGTCTTCTCGTCGATACCCGAGAATCCATCGCCGCCATCGCCCAACGCTGCGGCTTCGCCGATCAAAGTCACCTCACGCGTGAGTTCCGCCGCCTCACCGGCCTCACACCGGCCACTTATCGAAGCCAGTATGCTCAAACAAAGTTTTAGCATCTCTGGGTGGCTTGAATGCACTAAAGGCGCGTTTACGCTTCGCCTGGGCGACGAGGATGGGGGCTGCCGCGAGAGCGGGCATAGGTGCTGCAGCTTTAACCGGCGGCATGGCTGGGGATGGTCGTGGTGGAGGAGTCGTAGCTGACTCGGTCGGAGATGGGTCAGGGGTTGGCACTATGGCGACATGCGATACCGCGCGTAATACACCGCCTCCATGCCCCCCGACCGATCAGGGCGAGAATGGCATAGCCCAGAACGAGTTCTTGCATTTCCTCAGCCGACGGCGGCTGCCAAGCTTCAGCTTGGAGCTGTGGGCTATCAGGAGACATGCGCAGAGCCGAAGGCTAGGAGAACGGATGAACCTGGCAAGGTCGAATGCAGAGGGTGTGAAGCCGCAAGCTCTGTGGACCGCGGAAGCCTGCTGCCGATCTGAACAGCAAGCCTGCTGGCGTCGATGGCCGAGAGATCTGCTTCCACGCATAGAGGCTCCGCCACGATCACGCGAGATCGAAGAGCAGCCCCTCGGCGTCTTCGCTGGCGGTGAGGGTCAGCGTGCCAGTGTCTTCCGTGCTGGCGGCATCGCCAGGATTGAGTGTAGTGCCGTTGATCGTGACTGTGCCTTTGATGAGCTGGAACCAGGCTCCACGACCGGCGCTGACTTCATGCGTGGTGCATTTGCCAGCGGCGAGGCGCACGCGGTAGATGTCGGCATCCTGATGGATAGTGGCGCTGTCATCGCGGCCATCGGAGGAGATGACGAGCACCTTCTCGGCGCTGTCGTGCTCGGGCTTCGGATGCCATTCGGTGTAGCTGGGCTTCAAACCATGCTCGCGGGGACGAATCCAGATCTGCAGGAGGGAGGCACCTTCCGTCTTGGAGGGATTGAATTCACTGTGGGTGACACCTTTGCCCGCACTCATGAGCTGGATCTGACCGGGCTCCAGCGAGCGGCCATTGCCCATGCTGTCCTTGTGCGCCAGCGCACCCCAGAGGATGTAGCTGAAGATCTCCATATCCCGGTGCGGATGCGTGGGGAAACCTGCGCCGGGGGCGATGACGTCCTGATTGATCACTCGTAGGCTGCGGAAGCCCATGTGCTCGGGATCGTAATAGTCGGCAAAGGAGAAGGTGTGGTAGCTGTCGAGCCAGCCGTGGTTGGCATGGCCGCGTTCATTGGATCGGCGAAGGGTGAGTTTCATAACGAGACGATACTGCGATGGAACGGCCTGTGCCGCCAATGCGGTGTTGTTTGCCTCAGGCTGCGCTTTGGGTATGCTCGCGCGCTCATGGAACTCCGACTGCTCCGCTCCTTCATCGCCGCTGCCGAAGATGGCAATATCAGCAAGGCGGCGGCGCGGCTGAGTGTCACGCAGCCGGCGCTGAGCCGACAGATCAAAACGCTGGAGGATGATCTCGGCGTGGCCTTGCTGGAACGTGGGGCGCATTCCTTTTCGCTGACACCATCGGGCGAGTTGCTGCTGCGCGAAGGTCGCCTCCTCATCGAGCGTGCGGATCTGCTGGAGCAGCGGGTGAAAGCCACGGCCAAGGTGCAGTCCATCCGCGTTGGATACTCACCATCGCTCACGGCAGGCATCCTTTCACCAGCGATGGAGGCATTTTCCCAACTGCACCCGAAAGCACGCGTAGAGCTCTCGGATCTCAGCAGTCTGGAGATGGTGGAGGGTCTGCAAAAGGGCACGCTGGATGTCATCGTCACCGTGCCGCCGGCCAAAGTGGTGCCTGAGATCGCCTGGATCACCGTGCAACAGCAGTCCTGGCGTGTTGCCGTGCCGCGACAGCATCCGCTAATGAGCAAGGCAAGCCTCACCCCGCAGGATCTGAATGATCAGCGGCTCGTCGTGTACAATCAGCGCGAGTATCCCGACTACTGGGCGGGCATCTCCGCGTGGTTCAAGAGCCAGGGCATCAATGCCCGAATCGCCAGTGAATGCGATGGCGTCACGAGTCTCATCAGTGCTGTGGAGGCTGGTCTTGGCATCGCGCTCGTCGTCGAGCGCATCGCCTGCCTGATCCCAGAGCGCATAGTTTTAAAGCCGCTGAAACCACAGCCCGCATCGGTGTGCATCGCCGCTGGAATGCTGGAGCGACAGAGCCGGGACAAGGTGCTCGGAGTCTTCGTCGAGGAACTCAAGAGGGCTGGCGAGGTCGCTCGTGGTCGCAATCAATGAGGCCCGGGAAAATCAGCGCCGGATCGTCACGCGGAACGTGCGGCGGGATGGGCAGACGCTCCAGCCGGGGGTATAAAAGCTGGTGCCGCAGCCATATCCATAACCAGCGGGAAAGCCGAAGCCATTGTTCCAAAAGGGGCTGTAGGGGCGCTCATAGCGTTCATAACCGCCGCCGGGCTGATGCACGGCTCCGAGAGCGGGCAGCACTGGAATGACGGAGGTGCCGAAGTTCTGCTGCTGATGCTGCACGGAGGCTCGTGCCTGGGCTTCCTGACCGAGGCTCTGAATGCGGGCGCGTTCGGCGGCTTCGGCGAAGAGTTTGAAGCGGGCTTCTTCCACTTTGGCACGGGCGGCTTTTTCAGCCTCGCGTTTGTCGGCGAGTTCCTGCTGGTAGGCGGCTGCTTTGTCGGCGTCGTAGCCGAGCCTTATGCGCCATTCTTTGGAGAGATCGGTAAAGAGGACTTTGGCTGCGCCATCAGCATGACGGAAGGAGACGCCATCAGGATGTACTTTGACGATCTGGCACTGGCGGTAGATCTTGCCGGTAAGTGTGGTGATTTTCGCGATGGGGGCTGCCTGGGCGAGGCTCGCAGCGGCAGTCCAGATGAGGAAGGAGGTCAGCAGGCATTTCATGGCGGTGGGTGCCGGGCGGCACGGGACGATGGACGGGAATGGCACGGAGGATGTTCGATTGTCGAGCATGGATTTCATCGCGCAGAGGCCATGCTTCTTGGTGAGATTGGCTGGAAACCCCTGCCCCGGACTTCATTTCATGACTGTTCCCCGCCTTGCCAGTCTACAGCACGACCGCTAGACTCCCCCACGCATGAAAACCTACACGTTCCCCTGTCTCGCCCTGTTCACCGCCTCTTTAGTCATGGCTGCTGCCCCCCTTCCCGAGTTTAAGGGCAGCATCGAAAAGCTCGATCCAGCGCTGGATGCGCTGCTCGACTCAGACTCGAAAATCGAGGTGCTCGCGAGTGGCTTCAACTGGTCTGAAGGCCCCGTCTGGAAGGACCGCAGCATCGTCTTCTCCGATGTGCCAGAGAACACGGTCTTTGGCTGGAAAGAAGGCGAGCAGGACGCCTCCGTCGTGCTCAAGCCCAGCGGTAATCTTTCTGGCGATGGCGGTCAGGGATCAAACGGTCTGGCTGTCGATGCCAACGGCCAGCTCATTCTCTGCCAGCATGGCGAGCGCCGCATCGCGCGGCTGGAGAAAGACGGGAAGTTCACCAGTCTCGCCGACAAATTTGAAGGCAAGCGCTTCAACAGCCCGAACGACCTCGTCATCAGCAGCAAGGGAACGATCTTCTTCACCGATCCACCCTATGGCATGAAGAAAGGCGCCACGCCAGATGCCCCCTACCACGGAATCTATGCGGTGCATCCAGTCGCCGGGGCCACGTCACCCGCCATGCTGCTGATTGATGACATCAAGTGGCCGAACGGCATCGCGCTGAGCCCAGATGAAAAGACGCTCTACATCGCCGTGTCGGACAAGGACAACACCCGTATCATGGCCTACGACCTCGGCCACAAAGGCAAGGGCGGCATCGCTGGTGTCATCAATGGCGTCATCGTGCCAAAGCCGGCCAATGGCCGCGAACTCTTCAATGCGCAGAAGCTCAAGACCCCCGAGCGGAAAGGTGGCTGCGATGGCCTGAAGGTGGACAGCCTCGGCAATATCTGGACCACCGGCCCCGGCGGTGTGTTGATCCTCGACAAAAACGGCAAACACCTCGGCAACATCCTCACCGGACAAGCCACCGCCAACTGCGCATGGGGCGGCGAGGACAAGAGCACGCTCTACATCACGGCTGACATGTTTCTGCTGCGCGTAAAGACGAAGGTCAAAGGACTGTGAGAGGAATGACGAATGAGCGGAGGCCGAATGACGAAAGCCTGCAAACGAGCCGCCACTTGGCTGATCGCAGGCTGGGTGTTGTGTTCGGCATCACTCGTTGCGCGTGAAGTCCAGTCCCACGGCCTGATCTTTGAAAAATGGCTGCGCGATACCTTCTTCGGCGGCTATGAGCCTAAAGGATACACGCAAAAGTGGGACATACCCGCCAGTGCGAACTTGAATCATGGCCATGTGCCTGTGAACCCGAAGGCGGCTAAACACGGCACGGCTGTCGGTCTCGGAGATGCCATGCGGCAGTTCGAGATTGATGAGCCATTTCTCTTCATCGTCGGCTTTTGGGAGCAGGTCACGCCAGAGCAGAAGAGCTGGGTGAATGTGCAGGCGCCGCTCGTGGAGCCGGGGCAATGGAGGAAACTCTGGGGAGACATCACGCGCGCAGATTTGGAAAAGCTCGTCGCCGTGATCAAAGACAAGTCAACGTCCATCGAGGAGGCCCGCGCGCAGGCAAAGCGGCTTAAGGCCCAGCCGCCCTTCGACTCCGCCATCATCGTGCTGAACCCGAAGATCGACAGCAGCCAGCGCCGCTTGCAGTGCAGCCTCAGCTTCGATGACTTCTTCGACCAACTCGCGCCCAACGCGGAGCGTGGAAAGTTGGAAAAGCCCCAGGTGTTTGGCGTGCCCCTGCCAGCGGACTTCACCTCCGCTCCACGCGTGCTCAAGCCCGAGGAGTAAGCCCGTCTTTGCACTGGAAAAATCGGCACGGCACGGCGATGAACAGCGGATGCTACGTCACCAACTCCTTTGCCTTCTCACGGTGGGCCTGCTTGCCAGCGCCTGCCCATGGTCATTGAGCGCCCAAACGCCGGTAGAACAGGCACGCGAACTGGAGAGAAAACTGCCAGCCCCCAAGGCACCGCAGGGGCGGGACACCTTTGAGCTGAGCGATGCCCGCCAGAAACGCCTGCAGAAGCTGCTGCCGAATGTCTGGCGGAAGCTTTCCCAAAGGGAGCCGCTCCATATCCTCGCGCTGGTGGGTGAGCGGGAGATGCAGGTCTGGTCAGAGGTCGCAGATTCGGGCGTCCTTTCCACTTTTCCAGCTTATTTCAGCCGCGAGCTGGCAAACCAGTTTTTCTACACAGGCGGCATCTATGAGGCAGGAAAAAATGCCGGGGCGGATGTGCTCGCGCCCAGCCTCACCATCCGCGCTCTTTCGACCGAAGGCGGCATCGTGGACACGGCGGCAATGCTCGGCTCGGTGGCGAGGCAGTCGCCGGTGGATCTGGTGCTAATCTGCCACGGGCTGGCGGAGGCGGAGTCCGGGATGTCGCCCCAGGCATTTACCAATGCCACACGTCAGGCGGTGGAGGCCGCCAACGCACTGAAGGCAGATGTCATTCTTACTGCACCCTGGCTGCCGATGAGTGCCAAGCCAGAAACGACCCTCGGAATCACAGCTCCGATCTCGGATGCGCTTCGTGAACTCGCCGAGGAGGAAGGCTGGATGTTTGCCGACCTCGGTGACATCACCCGCCTGCTCGATCTCCCACCTTCCGATGCACGAGATGACGCCCAGAAGTTCGACCGCTTCATCACCACCTACCGCAGCCTGTTTTACGAAAGCCAGGATGGCATTTTCCTTCCCCGCCCTGGCCTGCATGCGCGGCTCGGCAGCGCCTTGTTCCAAGCCATTATTGATGGCCCAGCGGGTGTTCCATGGTCCATCGAAGCAGCGGATGCCATCTTGCGCGAGGATGGCGCAGCCATGGAAGCGCGCTTCACCTTGATCAACTCAAGCCAGCAGAGCCAGTCATTGATCCTTCTGCCACTCATCGCCGGAGGCTGGAAGCCGCGCGAAGTGCAGCCCGAGATCACCCTGGCGGCTGGTGCCAGAAAGACGCTCACGATTCAGTATGTGCGGAGCACTGGCGCGGCACTCGCTGCGGAGGAAAGCCTGAGCCGCCTGCCGGTGCTGATCATTTCCGGCAAGCGTGTCAGCATCACCACACTGCGCGCCCCTTTGCAGCCAGCGGCCATCGTGTGGAGCAGCGATACGCTCTTCAATCAGGAGCAGCGCTTCGTGGCTGGCGGGCAGATCGTTAACACAAGTCGGGAAAGCCTCAGCGGCAGCTGGCAGGCGGAGTTCCTCGGCACTCCTCTGAGTGGAAAGTTTGAGATCAAACCCGGCGCGGCATACCCGCTCGACCTCGCTTTTGATCTGCCTCAAAACGGCCCGCAAGTCACTCGCTCGCCGCTCAAGGTGAGCCTCACCGCATCAGGCATCACGCTCACCAGCACGCGCGAGATCACGCTGGCGCGGAATATCGGTCTGAATCAGGCCGTGCCACTCACTCCAGCGTCAGAGAGCACGGGCAAAGTTAGTTTGGAAGTCAAAGCTGACCCTTCCCGACTCACGCTGATCTGCGATGTCAGTGGTGATGAAATGCTGCTGGATGCCGCCAGCGCCGGAGCCGCTGCATGGCAGCTCGATGTGAATCTGGATGCGCGCAGCTATGGCAAGCGACTCGAAGCTGGCAGCACAGCGCCCCTGCGCGTCACCGGCTCCGCCCCTCCTGGCAAAGGGCATGTGCATGACATCTCACCCTGGGCCTTTGGCACGGGATACTCCGCCACTTTTGCCGCAAAAGAGTTTCAAGCGACTCACACCTCCAGCGGCGCAGGTCGTCATCAAATCCAGCTCACCATCCCCCGCACCTATCTCTACCTGCACGAGTGGGCGCTGGACAATGGCAACAGCCAGTTCGGTCTCAACGTGCGCCTGACGCTGAACACCGCCCAAGGCTACCGAACCTGGTCACTCGTGCCCACCGCCAAATCCGCCAATGACGCCGGAGCCATGGCCGTTCTGGAACTCAGCGCTAAACCAACTCAGCGTATGACGGTGATCCTGGAATAGCCATGAACGACACCGACCTCAACTCCATGCTCAAGCGCGCCGCCTCGGCGATGCCGGTGTCCATGCCGAGTTCACTCGAAGGTTCGATCATGGCGCGCGTGAAGACGGATGATGGCCGGGCGAAACGCTGGCGCTCGTTTGTGCAGTGGCTGCTGCTTCTGGCCGCTATCTCCGGCGTGATCACGGCAGGCATGGTCTGCTGGTCCATGGCCTCTCGCGACACCACGCACACCGTGCCGCCGACGATGAAACTTTTCCGCGAGGGCCTGCCGAAATGACCTCGCGGGCGAAGTGGATGTTCATCTCCGTGCTCTGCTCCGTCGTCCTGGCGAGCGGCACGGCATGGCTTGTCACCGACTGGGTGCTGCATCGCCATGGGGAGAGCCACGCGCAGGATCACACGGAACCGGATTTCCATGCCTGGATGCATGAGCACCTCGATCTGACGCCAGAGCAGCATGACACGCTGGAACCCATCGAGACCGAGTTCGAGCAGCAGCGCGTGCGGCTGCGGGAGGAGATCCGTTCCGCAGGCCGGGAGGTCGCGGCGGCGATCGGCGACGCCGATGTAAACAACGAGCGTCTCAAATCCGCCCTCGCGCGACTGAATCAAAGCCAGGGCGAGCTCCAGCAGCGGACGCTGGAGCATTTCTTTGCCATGAAGCGGCACCTGCGCCCCACGCAGGCGAAACGACTTCTGGAGTGGACCCATGACAGCCTTACCCGCGAGCCTTGATCTCCTCTTCATGGAGCCGGAAGCTGCCACGCACGAGAGTGTGGAGCAGCAGCAGATCCGCGCCGCCCGGGCTGGAGACATGGCGGCGTTTGAATGGATCGTGCAGCAGCATGAGGAACGGCTCTATGGCTTCTGCTGCCGCTGGCTGCGCTGCACGGAGGATGCCCGCGAGGTCTGCCAGGATGCCTTTGTACGTGCCTGGCAGGCGCTGCCCGAATTTGAAGGCCGCGCCAAGCTCTCGACCTGGCTTTATCAGATCGCCCTGAATCTCTGTCGGGATCGAGCAAAGACCCGCGCCACACGCCAGCGCGAAAACACCGTCGCGCTCGATGACGTGGCGCATTCGCCCGAGTGTCCGAAGCAGGGTCCGGCAGCCAGCGCCGAGTGGCTGAGCGAGATGCAGAAGCTGGAGCGCGGTCTGGCCATGCTGCCGGAGAAACTCCGCGCCGCCCTCATGCTCACCACCATGGAAGGCCTGAGCCAGGATGAATGCGCAGAAGTGCTGAGCACCTCTGTCCGCAGTATTGAGGGCCGGGTTTACCGGGCACGGCAGATGCTGATGCAGTGGTGGGACGAGGAACGCTGAAGGCTACTTTGCTTGCACCAAGCCTCCTTCCTCGTAACAAAAGAGCATGTCCAACACCACCCCTGACCGCTGGTCCCTCGAATCCTGGTTCTCCGGCTTCGGCAATATCGAATACACTGATTTCAAAACCATCCTCGTGAGTGATGTCGAGGCGCTGAAGACTCAGGCATCCACCCTTGGCGGAAACACTGCTGACATCATCCGAGTGATCAATGCATTGGAATATCTCGCAGACCGTCTCGGCCATCTCTCCGCCTACCTTGGCTGCTTGTCAGCGGACGATGCGAACAATGAGGCCGTGAAGGCCGATGAAGCCTGGATTTCGACTCTTGAGGCCGAGAGCACGAAGCTCCAGGCATCCCTGCGCTCGGCACTGGCGTCTTTGAGCGATGCTGAGTTCGCGACATTGCTCAGCGATGCCTCATTGAAGAATGCCGAGCACGCCGTGAAACGGATGCGCTATGAAGGCCAGCATCAGATGAAATCCGAGATGGAGTCGCTGGCCGCAGATCTCAATGTGAATGGCCTGCATGCCTGGGGACGACTGTACGACACACTCACGGGCAAGATGGAGTTTGATATGACCTTCCCTGATGGGCACAAGGAAGTCGTGCCGATGTCACGCAGGCGCGCGTTGATGTCCGAACCGGATCGCAAGCTGCGTGAGGCCGCATTTCATCACGGGCAGAAGCCATGGAACGATCACGCAGTCACCCTGGCCGCGGGTTTGAATGGCATCGCAGGAACAAGGCTGAGCCTGTATGGCAGCCGCGGCATCCCGCACTTTCTGGACACACCGCTTTTTGATGGCGCGATGAGCCGAAAGTCTCTCGATGCGATGATGGAAGCCATCCACACACACATCGAGCTGCCGCGCCGGGCATTGCGTAAAGCGGCGAAGATCCAGGGCACGCCGGCGCTGCACTACTTTGACCTGGAAGCCCCGCAGATCGCCGCGCCGGAGGAGAAGCCGCTCTCGTGGGACGAAGCATGTGCCACAGTCGATAAAGCATTCAGCGCCGCATATCCAAAGCTCGGCTCCTACTTTCGTGAAATGCTCGCCCAACAATGGATCGAGGCCCAGCCACGAGCAGGGAAGCGTCCCGGTGCCTTCTGCACCGGATCGCAACTCAAGCACGAGGAGCGGGTGTACATGACCTTCCACAGCACCGTGCATGACATGGTCACGCTCGCGCATGAGGTCGGCCATGCCTGGCATTCGTGTGTCCTCCGGCCAGCCCGCTCGTTCGCCGCAAACTACCCGATGACGCTTGCCGAGACGGCGTCCAACTTCGGTGAGATGATCCTGCTAAGCGGCCTCATGAATGATCCTGGCATCACCGAAGCCACGAAGGCCTATCTTCTCGACCAGGAGATGCTCCGCGCCCATGCCTACCTGATCAACATCCCCATGCGCTATGAGTTCGAGAAGTCCTTTTACACTGAGCGAGCCAGCGGCGAAATCTCCGTATCACGACTGCGCGAGCTGATGACTGAAGCGCAACGCAAGCTGTACGGAGACACCCTGCTCGACGATGGCACCGACCCGATGTTCTGGGCCTACAAGATGCATTTCTTCATCACGGGGGTCTCCTTCTACAATTTCCCGTATGTCTTTGGCTACCTGCTCAGCCAGGCTCTATTCGCCCGCTTCAAAATCGAAGGTGCGGCCTTCCTGCCACGCTACGAGGCCTTCCTTTCCATGACGGGAAGCGCCACCTGCGAAGAAGTCGTGAAGCAGACGCTGGGCGAGGATCTCACGAATCCCGAGTTCTGGGCCACGGCACTGAAGGCCATGGAGCCCTCGCTGCTGGCGTATGAAGCACTGCCTTGATCTCAAGCTTATTTTAGCTCGAAACCTGGAATCCCGAGCCTCTTCGCCACACGGAGAGGTCGGCGCATCGCCTCCTCCATGCGCTGGGATTCATCGGCTCCGCGCACGTCTTTGCAGTCGGGGTGGGACTCGGGCGCGTCGATCAAACCGAGGTGATGCAACACATGTGCCGTGCTGTGCTTGTAGGGGGCGGCGCTCATCTTTTCGTTCAGACGGAAGACGAGATCTTCGAAGGATTGGAAGGCTTCGAAAAGCTTGTAAACCCGAGTGTCGAAGCGGCCGGTGCCGGTCTTGAATTTCTTGTCGGCCACGCTGTCGAGCAGCCACATGTCACG
>CAYMHJ010000191.1:0-12482 GCA_964390165.1 uncultured Prosthecobacter sp.
CTATGCGGAAGGTGGCAGGCCGCCAGCGGATCAGTCGGGGCCGGCCTTGTTCTTCACGACACTGCCGGACTGGGAGACGTATGGGGACTGGTATCGGAAGCTGCTGAAGGAGCGCTCGACACTGCCGGAAGCGCTGCTGAGCCTGGCGCGCGAGTGGACGAAGGACGCGAAGTCTGACGCGGAAAAGGTGAAGGCCATCCTGACGCGTGTGGCGCGTGATGTGAGATACACCGGGCTGGAATTTGGACTGGGCGGACTGCAGCCGAGAGAGCCTGCGGAGGTATGGAAGACGGCCTATGGCGACTGCAAAGACAAGTCCAATCTCGTGGCGCTGCTGCTGCGTTCCGTGGGCATCGAGGCACATCTGGTGCTGATCCAGACGGACCATCTGGGCCGCATCGAGAAGCGCAGCCCTGACACGCGGCACTTCAATCACGCCATCGTGGCGGTGAAGTCGGCGGACGGCTGGCAGTTTTCTGATCCGACGATTCGTTATGTCACGCCGGGCATGCTGGCACCCTCGAGCTGTGATCGTGATGTGCTCATTGTTAAGCCTGAGGGTATCGAGTGGGCGCGCACGCCGGTGTCCCCGGGTGGTCTGGTGCATTACCAACTGGATGCTGACTTTGGTGAAGACGGCTCTCTCGAAGGCTGGGTGGAGCAGCGCAGCAGCGGCTACTATCTCGCCTCGGATCGCAGTTACTATGAGCAGATGGGGCAGGATGAGTTAAAGCGTGAGTTGCAGCAGACGCTCGGTGCCTTGATGCCTGGCGCGCGATTGATCGATGCGGAGAAGGGCAAGGACGAGGTGGTCTGGCGTGCCTTCTTTACTCTGCCAACTCAGGCGAGCGGGAATGACGAGCGCCTGCCGCTGACTCTGCCTGTGGGCGGTCCGGTGCTGCTCTCGATGGGATCAGACGAGAAGCGCCAGACCACGCGCTTCCTCTGGCCGGTGACTTGGCGCGTGAGCGGCAGCATCCGCCTGCCTGAAGGCTGGTCTGCGGCGGACATGCCGGCGCCTTTTGACCTGCACACCGAGGCGTATGAAGTCGCCGCACGCTGGGAGGTGAAGGACGGTGTGTGCCTACCGCATTACGAGGCCCGTATCACCCGCAATGTCATGCCGCCCTCCGTGCATGCCACGGCCTGGCGCGGCACGCAGAGTCTCGGCGGCTGGCTGCAAAAGCCGCTCTGGCTCCAGCGCGGTGAATCGCCTGCGACCACGTCACCCACGACACCGCAGGTGAAGCTGGGCAAGTTTCCACTCATGCCGACGGGCGAAGGCCAGCTCGCGTTTGTCGAGGAGCGCTACCCTTCGCAGGGCAATCGTGAGCTACGCCGCGCTGCCTTGCGCAAAGTGCTGGAGCACTTCTCCGATGATCCGGTGACGGTCTTCACCGCGCGAGTGCGGCTCGCTGTCGTGGACTGGGAGGAGGACAAGAACGCGGAGGCGGACAAGGCGTTGCGCGAGATCAATCTCAAGCCGCACGCCAAGGTGGATGAGGAGTCCGCCGCCTGGGGCCGCTACATGCATGCGCTCGTGCTCGGTGATCTGGAAAAGCACGCCGAGGCCGCGACGATGCTGGAGGAGCTGGCGCGCCGAACCACGTTGAGTGAATACCGCCGCGCCTGGGCCTTCCTCCAGCTCGCCTACATGCATGAGAAGCAGAAGGATCCCGCTCGTGCTCTGGCGGATGCGCGTGAAGGTCTGGCCCTGAACAATCCCGACGCCGCCAGCGGCCTGCTCGCGGAGATCACTTTCATGCTCATCGAGCTGAAGCAGGAAAAGGAGCTGGCAGCCGAGCTGAAAAAGTATGTGGAGACAAATGCGGACAAGGCCGCGCCACAGCTTCTGCATCTGGCGAAGCTCGCCGATGCCTGGGCGAAGAATGACAAACCAGATCACGCCAAGGTCACGCTGGAGGCGCTGGAAGAACTTGCCTTCACCTCCCCCGAGCCTGCCTATGCCGAGTTCATGAACCGTGCTGGGGCCACGCTTGCACAGGCCGCCGTGGCGGGGGACTTGCAGAAGGAATTGCAGCAGCATCTGAAAGCGCACCCCGAAGCGGTGAAGGCACCGCCCGAGGGCTGGCCTGCGGATCAAAAAGCCTGCGCCGCCGCCTTTGCCGCCGCAGATGAAAAGGGCAACAGCGACACGGGGCATCGTCTGGCGCTGCGGCTGCTCACCGAGTATCCGCCGGATGCTGATTTTGCCCGACTGCTCTGGCGCTCCGCCTCTCATCTGGAACATTTTGAGCGCAGCCCGGATGCGAAGACCGCTTCGCCATTATTGACGCTTTTGATGAAGCTGGGACGCAAGCTGCCGGTGAAGGATGACTATCACTGGGAGATGCGTTTCGTGGAGGGCACGGTCTTCGAGCATCGAGGGCAGGACTGGGCCGGGGCCGCCGAGCACTTCGCCGCGATGGATGCTGAGGAGGCCATGCCGCAGGATTTCCGCTCCACCGTCATCACACGACAGGCGGACTGTCTGGAAAAGCTCCAGCAATGGGAAAAGTGCGCCACGGTGCTCACCAAGCTCGAACGCTGGAAGACCTACACCACCGCTGGTGATGGGCTCGCCCGTGCCGCGCATCTGCGCCTAGAGCTTGGCGATGCCAAGGAAGCGCTTCGGCTGCTGAGCGTCGTAGAGGGCTCCCGCGACTTCCATATCAAGAACAGCACCATGGCCGAGGTGCTGACCGAGCTCCTCGACCTAGCCAAAGATGAAAAACGCGCCCTCGAAGTCTGGCAGCCCCAACCCAAGTGGTGGGCGGACTGGCAGACGTTGCGCACCGAGGTGGGCATTCAGGAAACACAGGTCGAGCCGATGATCACCGACGCCGGCACTCTCGGTGGCGAGCTGAATCAAGCCATCGAAGACAGGGACACCACGAAGGTCGGGCAGATCTACCAGCGGATCATTCATCAGGCACGCTGGGCACCCAGCCTGACGACCACCGTCTCATGGGCCAGCCTTTACCGCATGAGCCGCGTTCATCCGAAGCTCCGCCCCAGCTTCCTCAAATTCATTATCACAGTGTTGCAGGACACTCAGTTGGTGGCGGAGAACCACCGCCACACGCGACTCATGTATCTCGCCATGTGCGACATTGATCTGGATCAGTCTCCGCAGGCGCTGAAATATGTGCAGGAGTATTTTAAAACCTTCCCCAAGGATTCTCATGCCGTGAGCTTCGTCATGAGTCGGCTCTGGGCGCTCATTGCCCGCGAGGATGAGAAAGAGCAGCCTGCCGTCATCGCGAAGCTGCAGGAGCATCTCGCCTCTCCCGAACTGCGCGCCGAGCGCATGAGCACGGTCGAAATGCTGCTCAACATGCTGCGCGCGCAGAAGCGCACCGCCGAGATCAAGCCCGTTCTCGAAGCCGAGCTGAAGAGCCCCGCCTTTGCCACTGACGAGCAGGCGCTCACGCAGATCCGGCAGCTCATGCGCAGTGAAGGCGAGAACGAAGCCTTCGGCGGCGCCATCAAGCAATGGCTCGACAAACACGGCCCGCCATGGCTTGCCTTTGCCGAACCAAAGACGCTCGCGGATGCGGAGCTTGACCCCGAAGACCACGATCTCGAAAAGGCGGTGGAGAACCGCCCCTTCCAGGAGCAGTTGAAGATCTACTTCCTCGCCGCTGCGGAGCGTCAGGCCCCCATCGAGCGGCGGCTGGACTGGTGGCGGCAGGGGCTCAATGGCAGCCTTCGTCTCGAGCGCGGCCCGAGAGCCGCCTTCCACACTCGCGTCCTCGCCATCCTGGATGATCCGCAGGCACCCGCCTCACTCAAAGACGCCACCCTCCGTATGGCCGGGCTTTGCTGTCTGGACTTCGGCACCCAGGCCGACTACCAAAAGCTTCGCAGCAAAGTCGATGAGAAGGACTGGAACGATGACACCCGCGCCTACCTCGGCTGCGTGGACCGCGTCTTCGCCACTGATCTGAATTCCAGCGCCTCCATCACGAAGACACTGCGGGAACAGGTGAAGGAAAACAGCGCCAGCTTGCTCATCGACATCCTCGCCACCAACATCGCACAGCGCGCCCTGCACCTCGGCAAAGTGGAGCCCGCGCAGACCGTGGCGGATGCCCTCAGCGAGCTGCGCAAAACCAGCAGTGTGCCTGCCAAGGACCTCCAGAGTATCCGTCTCGGCGTCATAAAAAAGATCAGCGAGGTGAAGCGCCTCCTGCCCCTGCACGCCGCGCTGGAGCGTGCCATCGCCGCTCACGCAGGCAGCTCTTTGCCCAAGACCGCCACGCCTGACGTCATGGGTGATCCTCTGCCAAACAGCCTCACCGCCGCCGCCAACATCGCCTGGATGCAAGCCGCCATCCAGCAGGGCAGCTATGACCGCGAGGACATGCAGGCATGGCATTCGTTCGGCCAGTCCTGTGCCGAGGTCGGCAGCGTCAAAACACTGAAACTTCGCCAAGCCCTTTGCCAGGCTGCCTTCGATGCCGCTGCTTCCGCCGATGATCAGACCCGCCGCGATGCCGCGGAGATCGCCCTTTCCTTCATCGACAACGACAGTGCGGAGGAGCGGAAGTTCATATTCGACCTCTTGAAACCCTGGCGTGATCCCAAGCTGCCCGAAACCTACGCCGAGATTCGCAGCGAGGAGGCCCACATCGCCCTGCGCACGGGCGAGCCCTTCGATTTCAAAGGCATTCAGAAGCAACTGGAGGACGCTGGCATGAGCGGCTTCCTCAAGGAGCTCGCCCTCTCCCGCGCCCTAAGTTCTGACGATATTCCAGGCATAAAACGTGCCCTCGATGACATCGGCACCGATGCACTTCTCGAGCACCGCCGCCTGCCGCGCATCATTCCAGCTTTGAAGAAGGCAGGCCGCATGGACGAGCTCACACTCGCCATGGAGGAAGCACCCCAGGCTCTCTACGAGGCCATTCTGGAAAGCTGGTCCGGCAGCGACCCCTTCGCCTCCCACCTCGCTGTCTCCCTCGCCGCCATTCTTGAAAAGCCTGAGGCCCTGCCTGAAGAGTGGCTCGCCTTTTGCGACAAGGCCTACCCAGAACGGCAGGACCAGCTCGTCATGCGGATGCAGATCGCCCGCATGAAAAAAGACTGGGCCGCCATGCTCGCCGCAGCCACGGAAGTCGTGGAGAAATACCCCACCTTCTACGCCCACTGCTGGCCGAAGGCCGAAGCCCTGCTCAAGCTCGACCGCCCCGCCGAAGCCCTGGAGCCCCTGCGCACCTTCGTTAATTTCTGCCACGACGAGGCTGACCACCCCGAAGCCGCCGCCCTGCTGAATAAGCTGGAGTCACCTTAGCGGCTTGAGCCACTAAACCCGGTTCCGCCGCCGATATTCGCCCGGCGTCATTCCCGCTCTCTTGTGAAAAGCCTCCGCCATGTATTGGGGATGCTTGAAGCCTGCACGCTCGGCGATGGCATCCAGCGTGAGGTCCGTTTGTGCAAGCAGTCGCTCGACTTGGCTGAAGCGGATTCGGATTAGCTCCTCGCCTGGACTGCGGCCGATCATCGTCTTCATCCGCCGCTCCAGCGCACTGCGGGAGAGGGCCACCTCGCGCGCCACGTCATCGACGCCGATGCCGTCCGCCGCACGCTGGCGGATGTAGCGCAGTGCCTTTGCGATACGTTCGTCCTCCACGGCCACGATATCGGAGGATTGACGCACTATGATGTCACCCGGAGGCAGGAAGGTTTCCTTGGGCGGCATGACCTTCTTTTTCATCCATTCATCGAGCATCTTCGCCGCCGTAAAGCCCACGGTTTGACCGCGAAGCTGCACACTGGAAAGCGGCGGCCAGGCGGTCTCACACAGGGTCTTGTCATTCTCCGCGCCGATGACGGCAAGCTGCTCCGGCACGGAGATGCCTGCACGCCTCGCGGCATCCAGTGCCCAGAAACCGAGCTGATCATTGGTGGCAAAGAGGCCGCAGGGTTTCTCCAGCGAGGTGAGCCACTCCGCCAGTTGACGCTGATGCTCATCCCAGCGCAGCCCCGCCGCGTTCGCCTCGAAAACGGAGCACTGCATCCCCTGCCCTTTCAGTGTCTGGACGAAGCTCTCACAGCGCTGACGGAAGAAAAACTCGCTGGTGTCCAGATAGCAGGCGAAACGCCGGAAGCCGCGATCCAGGAAATGCCGCGCCACCCGCTCGCCGATGACGGGGTTGTCCATCCCGATGTAGGGGAAAGGATGTTTAAGCACGGTCGTGCGCAGTTCGATGACGGGCAGCTTCGTGGCCTTGAGCTGGTGAAGCAGCGCGGAGTCGGTGGTGCGCGCCAGGATGCCATCGCCCGGCCATTTTTTCAGCCAGTCCGGGAAGCTGGAGCGCAGATCCCGCGGCTCCAGATACAGCGACCACGGACCCTGCTCCGCGACGTAGCGACGAATGCCGCGCACGATGTCGCGCCCATAAGAACGCGAGGTGTCCACGAGCACGGCGACCTGTGGGATGTCTGACATAATCGCTGATTAAACCAGGATCACCTGCGCCATCGCAAGCTCGCTCGTGTGCGTGATGGAGATCAGGCTGCCCGTGCTGCCCATGCGCTCCGCATGAGCCTTCGCACCGCCATGGAGGGCCAGCGTCGGCCTGCCCGAGTCCTCACGCAGCACCTCGATGTCCTTCCAGTCCACGCCCTGTGCCCAAAGTCCGGTGCCGATGGCCTTCGCAGCCGCTTCCTTCACGGCAAAGCGTGCCGCATAATGCATCGCCGGGTCCGCGCAGGAGTCGCAGTAGGCGATCTCGCCAGCAGTGAAGGTCTTCTCTTTGAAGCGCTCGCCATGCCGTGTGAGCAGGTCGCGGATACGGCCCACTTCCACAAGATCAATACCAAGGCCGAGAGGTGTCATGCCAATAGATAGCCCTTCATGACCTCCAGCATCTCTTGAATGGCGGCACGCAGTCCAACAAAGACCGAACGCGCCACAAGGGTGTGGCCGATGTTCAGTTCCGCGAGATGCGGCACGATGAAAAGCTCGGGCAGATTCTTTGTGGTAAGACCATGACCGGCATTCACCTGGAGCCCGAGGCTATGCGCCAGCTCAGCCGCTGCTTTCAGCCGCAGAGCCTCAGCCGTGCGTTTCTCACCGAGTTCATTGGCAAAGGTGCCCGTGTGCAGCTCGATCATGCTCGCGCCGATCTCCGCGGAGGCCCGCACCTGATCGAGATCCGGGTCGATGAACATGCTCACGCGCGTGCCATTGGCTTCGAGCTGGCTGACGCTGGCTTTCAGAGCTGGCTTTTGCCCCACGACATCCAGCCCGCCCTCGGTGGTGACCTCCTCACGGTTCTCCGGCACCATGCAGACGAAGTGCGGCTTTACCTTCAGCGCGATGCCGAGAATCTCGGGCGTGTTGCCCATCTCCAGATTCATCATCGTGCCGATCTCTCGGCGCAGCAGATAGACATCCTCATCCACGATGTGCCGACGATCCGCCCGCAGATGAATGGTGATCGAGTGCGCCCCGGCGGCCTCGGCTTCCAGCGCGGCCTGAAGGATGGAGGGCTCGACATTGTGCGCGCCGAGCATGGTCCGATAACGCGCCTGCCGAAGCGTGGCGACGTGGTCGATATTGACACCGAGATGAATGGGCATGGTTGGGGGGAGTCAGTGGTTGTCCCGCAGCGCCTGCACGCATGTGCTCCCGCCCGGATTCGAACCGAGAACCAAGGGATTATGAGTCCCCTGCTCTAACCGTTGAGCTACAGGAGCGTGCTGGCGCTGGGGGGCGAGTATGGCGGGAGGTGAAGTGTGTGCAATGTGTGATTTGCGATTGGCGCATCTGCTTTGCCCGCTATGAATGGCCGCCCATGAAAATTCTGGTCACAGGCAAAGGCGGCCGCGAACACGCCCTCATCACCGCTCTCAGTGAGTCTTTGGAACCGCACGAACTCTTCGCCCACCCAGGCAGCGATGCGATTGCCTCGCTGGCCACACGCGTGGATGTGCCGACTCTCCCGGACCTGATCGCCTGGATGAAGGACAATGCCATCGACCTCTGTGTGGCTGGCGAGGAGGCTCTGCTGGTGAAGGATCAAGGCCTGGCGAACCTCTGCGCCGAGGCTGGCATCCCCTGCTGGGGTCCGGTGAAGGAGGCCGCGCAGCTCGAAGCCTCGAAGGCTTTCGCGAAACATTTCCTCAAGCGCCACGCCATCCCCACCGCCTCCTACACCGTCTGCACCACCGCCGAGGAGGCTCGCGCCGCCCTCACAGAGTTCCCCATCGTGCTGAAGTTTGATGGACTGGCCGCCGGCAAAGGCGTGGCTGTCTGCCCTGATCTCGCCGAAGCTGAGGCCTTCATCGCGGACGTGATGGAGAAGCGCATCTTTGGCGCGGGGAATCTCGTGGTGGAAAGCTGCCTCGTGGGGCCGGAGCTCTCCGTCTTTGCCTCCGTCTGCGATGACCAATACCACATCCTGATGCCCGCCCGTGACTACAAGCGCATCCGCGATGACGACCAGGGCCCGAACACCGGCGGCATGGGCGCGGTGGCGAGCCGTGAGATCGTGAAGCCCGAGGTGCTGGCGCAGATCGAGCGCGAGATCGTGCAGCCGACGGTGAAAGGCTTGATCCAGGATGGCCTGAAATACCGTGGCTTCCTCTACTTTGGCCTCATGCTCACGCCGGACGGACCGAAGGTGATCGAATACAACTGCCGCTTCGGTGATCCTGAAGCCGAGGCCGTGATGCCGATGGTGCGCGGCGACTTCGCCAACTATGTCTTTCATGCCGCCAGGGGCCTTTTGAAGCCGGAACTGCTGCACTTTGCCGAAGGCTGGAGCATCTGCGTGATCACCGCCTCCGCTGGCTATCCCGCCTCATCTCACAGCGGCGATGTGATCCACGGGCTCGATCAGGTGGAAGGCGCACGCGTTTACCACTGCGGCACCCGCAAGAACGCGGCGGGCGACTTTGAATCCAACGGCGGCCGCGTGCTCGCCGTGGCCGTGCAGGCGACATCACGCACCGAGGCGCGGGATAAAGCCTATGCGGAGTCGGCGAAGATCAGCTTTGATGGGATGCAGCGCCGGAGTGACATCGGCAAACTGCACTTCGAGTGACGAACGAACTCACGCCTGCTCCGTCGTCTGGAAGTCGGGGTAGGCGTTGGCTGCGTGTTCGGAGAAGTCGAGACCATCGATCTGCTCATGCTCACTCGCGCGCAGCCCGATGACGAGATCCACCGTCTTGAAGATGGCGAAGCAGATGACAAAGGCGGTCGCCGTGATGCTGAAGGTGCCGAGCGCCTGCACGCCCAGCAATTTAGGATCAAAGCCCTTCTCGTGAAACAGGGCCACACTGAGCGTCCCCCACCAGCCGTTGACGAGATGAACCGGGATGGCTCCCACGGCATCGTCGAGCTTCACGCGTTCGAGGGCGATGGTCGCGACCGTGGTGAGAATACCCGCGACGATGCCGACGATGAAAGCCGAGGCCGGTGTGAGATTCGCACAGCAGGCCGTGATGCCCACGGCCCCGCCGAGTGCGCCATTGAGCGTGATCCCGACATCCGGCCTGCCCTGGACGAACCACATCGAAATCATGGCCGACAGGGCAGCGGCCGCCGGAGCGATGGTCGTGTTCACCGCGATGCGTCCGATCCCCGCATTGGCGATGAGCGTGGAGCCTGCATTGAAGCCGAACCAGCCGAACCAAAGAAGGAAAACGCCAAGCGCGGCGAGCGGGATGTTATGCCCCGCGATGAGTCGCGGCGTGCCGTCCTTGCCAAACCGCCCATGCCGTGCGCCGACGACGAGGATGCCTGCCAGAGCACAGGCACCGCCCACGCCATGCACGACGGTGGAGCCCGCGAAGTCGATGAAACCCAGAGCCTCCAGCCAGCCCTTCTCACCGCCGACTCCATAGGCTCCCCCGAAGCTGCCCCAAGCCCAGTGGCCGGTGACAGGATACACGATGGCCGCCAGCAGCGCGGCGTAGATCAGATAACCGACGAACTTCGTGCGCTCGGCCATCGCACCTGAGACAATGGTGCAGGCGGTGCCGGCAAAGACGACCTGGAAGAACCAGAAGCACCACAGCGGCGAATCACCAGGCTGGGAAGAAAGCCAGAAACTGTCCGTGCCGATCCAGCCTCCGATGCTCTTCCCGAACATCAGGCCAAAGCCGAGGAACATGAAGACGATGGCGCTGATGCTGAAGTCCAGGAAGTTCTTCATGATGATGTTGATGCTGTTCTTCGCCCGGGAGAAGCCCAGCTCCACCATGGCAAACCCGGCCTGCATGACGAACACCAGCGCACCCGCCAGGACCATCCAGACATAGTTCACATTCGACTGCACCGCATCGATGTCCGCCTTCACCGCCGCACTTGGAGCAGCTTCCGGGGTGGGAGCAGACGTCGCGGCAGGAGCTGGCACCACCTTGGTCGCCACTTCATTCAGCGTCTTCTGATTCACGTCCAGCTTCTGGATGATGGTATCGAGCTTGGTCTCAATGGCGTTTCCAGTCTCCTGCGCAGGGGCGGCGATGGCGAATGATAGAACGAGGAATGCGAGAGTGGTTTTGATCATGGGCTGGGGGGATCAGAGATTCATGTCCGCGAGCTGTGACTCGAGTTCCGTGAGGAGCTGGCGGCGCTTGGAGGTGTTCGGGATGTGCTCGATCACACTGATGGCGAGCTTGCGGACCTGGGCTGCATTCAGCCGGTAGGGATCGGCGATCTGGCTTTCCTCCATCGTCCGGTCGATGAAGTTCGTGACCTGGGCGCGGCCCATGACCTTGCCGAGGATGCCCTCGATCACCTTCCGCACCTGCCCCCAGTTGTTCACCACCGGCTCCGCCTTCTCGCTCATCTCCTGGATGCGGCGCGGACTGGTAACGACGAGTTCCTCGATGCCATCCGCCGTCTTCGAGGGTGCCGCACTGGCCTCGATGGAAAGCTGGGAGAGCTGCAGTGCATGGTCATTCATCAGCACTCCGGCGGCGCTGCCGACCAGATCGGCATCCGCGCGGGAGGTGAGCAGCAGCACGAGCACGCTTTCCTCCTGCACGACGATGAGCAGCGTGCCGCCGTCGAACTCCAGGTAGATCTGGCGCATCTTCCGCCGCACCTGGCGGTAGCCGTCGAGCATCTGCCCGATGGTTTCCTGAAGGTCCAGCGAGCGCCCATCGGAAAAGGGCATCTGTTTGTGTACCGTGTTTCTGCCTTTGAAAAGGATCACACCCGCCACGCCGTCGAGACGTTGAAGGGAGGCCGCAGCAGCAATGAGCGTGTTCGGAGTCATGGCCGGGCTGGATTAGCTGCGCTGGAGGGATTCACGCACCTGCCAGAGACCGCGTCGGTTGCTGGATACCGCGCCATGCCAGCCGGTGGAGGAGGCACGGAAGGCCGTCTGCCCCTCACGATCCTCCACGATGCCCAGGGTGAGCTTCCTCATGCCGAGCGTTTCCGCCAGCCGCTGACCAAAGTAAGTGACGTATTTCACCTCGCTGGCGAAGCGCTGCGCGGACTCCGAATCCCCCCCGGAGATGACCTCACGCCCGGAAGCCGTCTCGAGCTTGATGAGTCCTGGATCTGGCTCCATGCGGATGACATTCGAGGGTTCTTGCGCGGGGCGGTTCGGGTTTAGCGGGATGATGCGGGTTGGTTGTTCCACGTTCCAGATTTCAGCACGCCCCATGCCAAGTGGGCGCACCGGCTCGAAACGAATCCTTCGTCCCCGGATGGCTGGCCCTCGTTTTGAATGCTGTCCCTGCGCGATTCTCCGTCCTTGCCAGCAGGCATTCCCCTTCTAACCTCCGCTCCCTTTTTCCCCTCCCCCACATGAGCCACGTCAAACTTTACATCCCCGGTCCCGTCGAGGTCAGCCCCGACACCTTCGCAGCCATGGCCCAGCCCATGATGGGCCATCGCGGCAAGGGCTTCCAGGACCTCTACGCCGAGATCCAGCCCATGCTGCAGACGCTCTTCGGTACAAAGCAGCAGGTGTTTCTGAGCACCTCCTCCGCCTGGGGTGTCATGGAGGGCGCGATCCGCAACCTCGTGAAGAAAAAGGTGCTCAACTGCTGTAACGGTGCCTTCTCCGACAAGTGGCTCGATGTCTCCAAGCGCTGCGGCAAGGAAGCCGAGGCCTATCAGGTCGAGTGGGGCCAGCCCATCCTCGCGGAGGAGATCGACAAACGCCTCGCCACCGGTGAGTTCGATGCCGTCACCTTCATCCACAATGAGACCTCCACCGGCGTGCTCAGCCCCATCGCCGAGATCGCCGCGCTGAAGAAAAAGTATCCCGACGTGATGTTCATCACCGACAGCGTCTCCGGCTTCACCACCGTGCCCGTCAATTTTGACGAACTCGGGCTCGACGTGCTGCTCACCGGCTCCCAGAAAGCCTTCGCCCTGCCTCCAGGCCTCGCCCTTTTCACCGCCTCCGAGGCCGCCATGGCGCGTGCGGCCACGATCCATGATCGCGGCTACTACTTCGACTTCCTGGAGTTCAAGGCGAACGGTGAGAAGAGCATGACGCCGA